>NZ_JBDZYG010000004.1:0-348462 GCF_040329455.1 Ruegeria sp. SCP11
TGGCAGCCCGTAGGGGAATCGAACCCCTCTTTCCAGGTTGAAAACCTGGCGTCCTAACCGATAGACGAACGGGCCACGCTGGCTTGTGGAGGGCCTTTTACGGTTTACCTCCCCCCCCCGCAAGCCGAAAAATGCAGGGATGTGAAAGTTTTTTATCAGGCCGGAATTTGGGGCTAAATTGCCTCCGCCGCGTCCTCGAGCCTCAGTTGCACACTTTGCCGCCCGCCCCAAGTGTTGACCTCTAGCCGCCCGGCGAAATGAAAGCGCGCGCCGCCGTGATTGGACAGCTTTTCACCCATCGGTCCGTCAAACGCGCCAAAGGCGATGGCGTCCAATCCAGCACCGACTCCGTCTGATAGGGATAGTTTCAGATGAGATTCACCGACACGTTTTGCAAAGCGGACCTGAAGGTCAGGCAGAGCATAGCGTGGGGCAGGGGCGCTGGCGCCGAACGGACCGGCCTTTTCGATCTGTTCGATCAGGTCAACTGTGGCTGCACTGGGCATCAGAGTTCCGTCCAGTTTCAGATCGGCCGGGCCACCTTCGCCCGCGCCCTGTTTGGACAACAATTCGCGGAGTCGTTCCATCGCGGGCTCTAGCTGATCGCGCATCACGGTCAACCCGGCGGCCATCTTGTGGCCGCCACCTTTGACCAGCAGACCTTCGGCAGCCAGCCGCTGGATCGACGCGCCTAGATCAACGCCCGAGACCGACCGGCCTGAACCTTTGCCTTCATCCCCGTCAAAGCCGATAACAATTGCAGGCCGGTTCGCGGCTTCTTTCAGGCGCGAGGCTACGATGCCGACCACGCCGGGATGCCAGCCGTCTCCTGCGGCCCAGACCAAGGGCGCGTCCAGACCGCGTTCTTCGGCCTGTTCCAGAGCAGCGGCGCGAACGGCATTCTCGATATCGCGGCGTTCGGTGTTCAACTCATCTAGCCGTTGAGACAACGCCTCGGCCTCGGTCATCGAATCTGTGCTCAGTAGTCGCGCGCCCAGATCGGCCTGACCAATTCGCCCACCTGCATTCACACGTGGGCCAAGCAGGAACCCGAGGTGATAGCTGTTGGGTGCCGAATCCATGCGCGCCACATCCGACAGCGCCACCAAACCCGGCCTTTGTCGTTGGGCCATGACTTTAAGCCCTTGACGCACCAACGCCCGGTTCGCACCGACCAGGGGCGCCACATCCGCTACGGTCGCCAACGCCACTAGGTCCAGCAGGCCTATCAGGTCCGGGCCCTTGACCCCAGCCTCACGGAGTTGACGCCCGGCCTCGACCAGCATCAGAAAAACAACTCCGGCAGCGCAGAGATACCCCAGATCGCCGCTTTCATCCTGCCGGTTCGGATTCACGACAGCGGCACAGTCGGGCAGGGTTTCGCCGCCCAAATGGTGATCCAGCACGATCACATCGGTGTCGTTTGCAGCCGCTATCGGTTCGTGGCTGAGTGTGCCGCAGTCGACACAGATGATCAGGTCATGTGTGGTGGCCAATTCCTTCATGGCTGGAACGTTAGGACCGTAGCCCTCGTCGATTCTGTCGGGCACATACAGGGTTGCCCGCAATCCCATCTGCCGCAGCCAAACCAGCAATAGGGCCGCCGAGCTGCCGCCGTCCACGTCGTAATCCGCGAAAACCGCAATCCGTTGTTTGTTCCGAGCCGCAGACAGGAATCGCGTCGCGGCCTTTTCCATATCCTTCATAGATCGGGGGTCGGGCAGCAGTTCTTTCAGTTTGGGTTCCAGAAAACCCGGAGCCTCCATTGCCGGAATCCCACGTCGCGCCAGAACCTGACACACTGCACGGGGCAGGCCAGCCTGTTGGACCAACATCTCAGTGGCCCGTTCGGTCTCAGCTGACGGTCCCACCCAACGCCGCCCGTTCAAGGATTGCTCTACCCCAAGAAAGCTCATGGCCTGCCTCTCATGCACCAAGGCCGGACCCTTGCGGACCCGGCCTCATTTTCAATTTACAAATACTCTAGCCGTAAGCAGCGGCGCAAGCCGCTTATGCTTCAGTGTGCGGCCACATCGGCGTGCGGTACGACATACGGCGAACCGAGCCGGTTTTCGAGCGCATCAGCAGCGTGGTGGTCTCAACCCAACCGGGCTCGCGCTTAATGCGTGGCAGCAGCGATCCGCCGGTTACGCCAGTCGCGGCAAAGATCACATCGGCTGTCACCATCTCATCCCGAGAATACACACGGTCCAGATCGGTGATGCCTGCTTTGGCAGCGCGGCCGCGTTCGTCATCGTTGCGGAACATCAGGCGGCCGAAAATCTGACCACCCATGCATTTCAGCGCAGCTGCGGCCAGAACGCCCTCGGGCGCGCCACCTTGGCCCATATACATGTCGATGCCGGTCTCTTCGCTTTCGGCGCAGTGCATGACACCAGCCACGTCGCCGTCAGTGATCAGACGGATCGAAGCTCCGGTTTCTCGCACTTCTGCAATCATCGCTTCGTGACGTGGGCGTTCCAGAATGCAAACGGTGATGTCGGCGGGTTCACAGTCCTTGGCTTTGGCCAGCGCTTCAACCCGTTCACGCGGCGTCATATCCAAATTGACAACACCCTCGGCAAAGCCCGGACCGATGGCCAGCTTGTCCATGTACACGTCCGGTGCATGCAGCATCGAACCGCGCGGTCCCATAGCGATAACGGTAAGCGCGTTGGGCATGTCCTTCGCGGTCAGGGTGGTGCCTTCCAGCGGGTCCAGAGCGATATCCACACCAGGACCTTGCCCGGTGCCAACCTCTTCGCCGATGTATAGCATGGGTGCTTCGTCGCGCTCGCCTTCACCGATGACCACGACGCCTGCGATATCCAGCAAGTTTAGCTGCTCGCGCATCGCGTTCACGGCTGCCTGATCGGCGGCTTTTTCATCACCGCGACCGACCAGAGAGGCCGAAGCCAGCGCGGCCTGTTCTGCGACACGTGCAAGGCCCAGCGACAGCAGTCGGTCGTTGAAATCTACTTTGGCAGCACTCATGTTTGGTATCCTCAGGTCAGTAAAGGCGTTTTGTCCGGCATAGCCTGCGTTTCATGCAGGCCGCAAGGGTCAAACCTCTTCAATTCGCAATGCGACGGGTTCTCCGGCCACAACATCGGTTTCACGCAACCCGTCAAGGGCCACGTCAAGCGAAGCGCGTGTGGTTTTGTGAGTGACGATCAGAACCGGTGCGGTGCTTTCGGAATGCCCGTACTGACGCATCCGGTCAATCGAAACGCCCGCATCGCCAAGAATGGCGGCCACTTTGGCCAGCGCGCCGGGTTTGTCGAACAGGGCAAGACGCAGGTAGTAGGGCGCAGGCAACCCGGTTACGGCAGGCTTCGCGTCTTTCAACGAAGTCGCGGGCCGTCCAAAGGTTGGGATTTGCAGACCACGCGCTAGATCGCAGACGTCGCCCATCACTGCGCTGGCAGTGGGGCCTTCGCCTGCACCGGGACCGCGCAGGACAACCTGCTCGACCGCGTCGCCTTCAATAACCACCATGTTGGTGCCACCTTCCAGCTGACCCAGAGGCGAACTACTGGGCACCAGGCACGGTTGCATGCGCTGCTCTAGCCCGCGGGCCGAACGTTGTGCAACGCCCAGTAGCTTAATGCGATAGCCCATGTCGTCGGCCTGATGAATGTCTTCCAAGGTAATCTGCTGGATACCTTCGATCTGGATGCCGTCGAAATTCGGTTTGGTGCCAAAGGCGATTGAGGACAGCAGCGCCAGTTTATGCGCTGCGTCGATGCCGCCCACATCCAGATTCGGGTCGGCCTCAAGATACCCGAGCTGGGCACATTCTTCGAACAGAGCGTTGTAGCCCAACTCCTGCGACTGCATCCGAGTCAGGATATAGTTGCAAGTACCGTTCATCACGCCCATTACGCGGGTGATCTCGTTCCCGGCCAGCCCTTCAGTCAAGGATTTGATGACCGGAATACCGCCAGCAACCGCCGCCTCGAATCGGATCACACGTCCTGCGGCCTCAGCCTTTTCGGCCAGTTCTTGACCGTGGATTGCCAGCAGAGCCTTGTTCGCTGTGACGACGTCCTTGCCGGTGGCAAGCGCCGCCTCGACCGAGGCTTTCGCCGGGCCATTGTCACCGCCGATCAACTCGACAAACACGTCGATATCGTCGCGTTTGGCCAGAGCCACGGGGTCGGTTTCCCATGCATAGTCCGACAGGTTCACACCACGGTCTTTGTTCGCATCGCGTGCTGATACGGCGATGATCTCGACCGATCGACCCGTACGTGCCTGCAATAGGTCCGCATGGCGCCGGATGATCTTCACGACACCCACGCCAACCGTTCCCAAGCCCGCAATTCCCAGCCGCAGCGCCTGTGTCATCCCGTGGGTTCCTTTCCGCTCGAAATTTCCGTGGTATCGGGCCTGTCGCCCGTTCAGCGCTGCCTTAACGGGTTCGGCGCTAGGGTGCAATGCGTCGCGGTCCCGGGCGGGCCCGGAATTAGATTCGGTCAGTTGATTTCCGCGTTCTGGAGCTCTTGTGACTTTTTCTCAAGCGCTTCGCGCCGCGCGGTCAAGTCTTCTTCGACTTCGGCGGCTTCGTTCACCGGATCAACCGGAGGCCCCAGATTTTCCTGCAGGGGAATAAGCGCCGGGTAACGGGCTGATTGGAGTTCCGGTAGCTCGCGCCCCTCCAATTCCGGAAAGTCGGCGCATCCAGCGCAGACGAGGGACAGGATCAGAAAAGGCAGAGGCTTCATGCAGAACCCTTTCAAGGTACGAGTGCACCTGTGATGCACCTTTTACAGTGTTGGTTCAAGCGGGGTTCTATTTGAACATACGTTCAGATATTGTGGCCCGATGGCACGTACGCAAGGTTCACATTCCGATATCACCGGCCCGCGCATCCGCAAGGCGGCCCTTGGGCTGTTCGCTCGCCATGGCTATGCTGCGGTGTCCATGCGCCAGATCGCGGCAGAAGTAGGTGTGCAAGCGGGAGCGTTATACAACTACACGCCGGATAAGCAGAGCCTACTGTACCGTTTGATGCACGAGCATATGCAGGATTTGTTGTCGGCCTATGACCAATTGGACCAGCCTGCCGATGCTTCCGAAGCGCTGCGCCAGTTTGTCGGGTTTCACATCCGCTTTCACATGCAGCGTCCGGACGAAGTCTTCATCGCATACATGGAGTTGCGCAACCTGACACCCGAGAATTTTTCGGAAATCGAAGCCTTGCGTCGCAGTTACGAAGACGCACTTGAGGCCATCCTACGTAAGGGGCAGGGTGCTGGGGTCTTCGATACCGCGGATACCAAGATCGCCACCCTCGCGGTAATTGCCATGCTGAACGGGGTAATGACCTGGTATCGCGCAGGTGGTCGCCTTTCACTGGATGAGGTCGAGCAGGTCTACTGGGACATGGTCCGCCGATCTGTCTCGACCTGAAAGGTTTAGTGCGCAGGGCGAATGAATGTACCGTTGCGCAGTTCTCGAAAGGCTTGCTCCAACTCCGTCCGAGTGTTCATCACGATCGGCCCATGCCAGGCCACAGGCTCGGCAATCGGCGCACCTGAGATCAGAAGGAAGCGCACGCCCTCAGGGCCAGCCTGTACCGTGATCTCATCACCCGTGCCGAAACGAACAAGCGTCCGGTCACCGGACATGTCACGGATATTCACCTCTTGGCCCGCGACTTCTTTTTCCAGAAGAGCGCCAGCAGGTTTCGAAGCGTCTGCAAATGCAGCCTCACCTTCAAATACATAGGCAAAGGCGCGACGGTAGGTGTCGATCCGAAAGGTCTTTCGAACCCCCGCAGGAACTCGAATGTCCAGGTATTGTGGGTCAGCGGCAATTCCGTCCACTGGCCCGGTCTTGCCCCAGAACTCTCCTACAATCACACGAGCTGTTGTGCCATCGTCATCAATGATTTCCGGGATGTCCTTGCTCTGCACATCCTGATAGCGCGGAGATGTCATCTTTTGCGCTGAGGGCAGGTTGCCCCACAATTGGAATCCGTGCATCTGACCGGATTGGTTTCCTGTCGGCATCTCCTGATGCAAAATGCCTGATCCCGCCGTCATCCACTGAACATCACCGGCACCCAGCGTTCCACTGTTGCCCAACGAATCCGAGTGTTCGACCGAACCGGCCAAGACATAGGTGATCGTTTCGATCCCGCGATGGGGGTGCCAGGGGAAGCCGGCCTGGTAATCCTGCGGGCGATCATTGCGAAAATCGTCAAACAACAAGAACGGGTCGAGTTCCGATGGGTCTTGAAACCCAAAAGCGCGATGCAGTTTGACGCCTGCGCCCTCCATTGTAGGCATGGCTTTTCGGGTCTCTAAAGTCGGTCTCAAAGACATGTTGATCTCCTGAAGCTACGCGCAGCATGTATGCTTGCTAAAACTTGCGTCAATCAGCAGAAAAGAACGCTAAATGTGCGAAAATATGCCCCTCTGTCATTTCGGGATCAAAGCCGCTACACCCTAGGAAAAACAGCTGGGGTTCACATGCAACAAGACGTACTGGCAACAATTCGGCCTTCATCCGCCAGACGTTGGTTAGGTGTGGGGATGCTCAGCACCGTTGGTGTGCTGGTTTTGTATGTCGCCCTCGCGCAACCTCCGGAGCCTGTGTGGCAGGTTTTCTTGCTGGCCGTCGGTGGCGCGGCCTTCTGGCTGGCGCAGCGAATGTGGAAGGCGACGAATGACTCGATAGAACTGACTCAGACCGAGCTCAGAACCGGGACAGGGCGCTTGATAGCGAAGGTCGAGGATATAGAGGCCATCGATCAAGGTGTGTTTGCGTTCAAGCCTTCAAATGGATTTCTTTTAAAAACCAAGGAGAGCGCTGAAAACAGTTGGGCACCGGGGTTATGGTGGCGGCTGGGTCGACGAGTCGGCGTCGGCGGAATGACAACCGCCGCCGAAGCCAAATTTATGCTCCAGTTGCTGCATTCTCTGATGCTAAATCCTGCGGACAGAACGTAGGAGAAAAGTCGCTCTCAATCTTAGGAGCAAAACGCGGCCGCGTGAAAATCAGGTTATTGAATTTGTGGTCTCTATTCAGCCAACCCGTCGTGAGGAGCGGAACATAGTCTTTCGACGTTTCCACAACGATCAAAGTGTCCAAGTCCGCCATCTCTGGAAGATGGGCCGCCAATTTATTTACGTTGTCGTCGGTCCAGGCAGTGTTATATCCGCAACGCGTCGTCCAAAGGACGGAATGGGTATCCTCTTCACCCTCCGCTCCCTCAACGAACCTGATATATGACAAGCGCATTTTCAGGGCAGAATTGTCTCTCACCATTCGATTGAATACCGAATACATGGACAACGCGTAGGCGTCGGTGAGTTCGACCTCCCCCTCACGCGAAATCAAATCACTTACCGTGTATGCGGCTTTCAGGTTGGCGGTGCTTTCGCGAAAACCGTCGAAATAGGTATATGTAAGCGTGATGGCCCACACGAAAATGGGGAATACAATAACCGACTCCGTGGTCAGGCTACCGTTTTCTCGGCCTGTAAATCCGCCAAATAGGCGTCGGATGCCAGAAGAGTGACGCGTCATTTCAAGGCTCCTGAACAAAGGTGGTCGTCGACGTAAGCGTGACCAAACCGTCATCGCCTGACACAGCGCGCCCCATTGCTGTCGTCGGGAAAACAGGGTCGATCTTTGCGCAAGCGCGTAAAATCATCAGTGCGTTCGATCCACCGGGTTGGAATTCGGTGACAGGCTGAACCTCTTCCTCTCTGTCAACGCAAGTCGGGGCGACAGGAAGATTCACGCCGTTAAATGGATCCTGAACAATCATCTCCAGCAACAAATTGTCAGAACACTTCTGCATCACGATCATCTTGTCGCAGATGGCATCCTTGATGGTATCATGTTTTGTGTCTTCCAGGTTGATCCCAAGGCGAATATTGCGCACGACCAAATCCATGGAGCGATCCAGCATCGACTGCTGAATTGTGACCAGCGAGTATTCGATGACGCCCAGAATAAAAAACATGTACAGCGGGAACCATATGGCGAACTCAACGGTCATCGATCCGTCTTCAGTCCGTTTCAACCGCACCACATTTTTCAGCACGTTACGCATCATTGCGTCAGCCTCAGTTGTTTAATGGACGCAGCGATGGTTTGAAACACCTGTGCCAGCGAAAGATTATCGCCTTCTTCAGTGCCGTCATCTAGAGAGCCGCCATCTTTGACTTTGAAAAAGAAGCCTTCGCCGCTGGAGCAATTTTTGATTACTGTAGCGCCAGCCTCTGGTGCTTCGAAGGCAATGCCATAGATATCGACGTCCTTTGTCTTGAGGGCGGCGCAGATATTGTTCGTTCGAGTGTCTTTAGTGGTTGAGCTGATCGTGCTGTAGGCGTTGGAGTGCCATTTCGTTGAGCTTTGAGATATCCCGTACCATTGACCGTAGTTCCACCTGGCATTCCAGTCGAGGTTTACCTGATTCCACAATTCCGGATAAGTCAGGCGAACGGAGTTGCCTTCTCCTTCAGGGGTGCCTTCTTCTTCAAAGGGTGTGGTGTGTCCTCTAGTCCCCTGCCGGGTATAAAAATATTCAGGCGGATTTTCCGAAATACGAACGCTGTATTCGCCGGAAGCAGTTGTGTTTTGGCAGTCGTATTCAACGTATCTTTGCTGTCTCCTGCTCCAATAGTACTTGCAGTGCCGCTTTGTATGTTCTGAGTTGGGGTTGTACCAAACATCCGAGTAACCGCTGCGATAGTCGTCATTGATCTCCCAACTCGAAGTGTTTTGGCCGTCGGTCATGACAATCAAGACTTTTTTGACATTGGATTCATAGGCCTTTGGCCGGTCGCTGAATTCCGGCGGAACGACTTTCTTGGGTAATTGTTTGTCCGTCCCTTTGACGTAACCGTCTTCGTCGAGCTGCACATTTGGATCAGCGTTCTGCTGCGACAGTTTGGTAATCACTGGCTTAAACTGGGGATCCAGTAACGCGGCACCCCATTTGACACCGGTATCAATTGAGGTGTTTCCTCCATGAGTCAGCGCTGCAATATGCTTGTTCAGGTCGTCGATGACATTTGTAAGCGGGGTGATGGAACTGCCCGCTCGGGTTAGACAGTTATAAGGATCGGAGGATTCAGATGTGTAACTGTCGCCATAGTTGTCGAAGTCAAAATGCGCAGAGCGGTTGAGCGTTCGCGCCGGGTCGATATAATGTTCATTAAAGTCAGCTTCCTCAAAATCCACGCAGTGCGAGTAAGTGTGCTCTGTCGTTACCCCTGTCATATTGCTTAGAAGATTTGCTCCTGCATTCACCTGGTGTGAATAGGGTATGATTGAGATTGAGATCTTTTCGGGGTTCTCTTTTTCGTACATCGCAGCCACAAATTTTGTGGCTGCGTCTTGAAGCGCTGCAAGCTTCGTCAGGTAGACGGGATTGCCGCCCTCCGGAATTTCATTCCCATTTAAGTCGATAAGATTTCCAGCGTCGTCTTTCAATGTCGTTGCGGACGCATGTCTCATAGAACCGGAGATGTCCAGAACCAGAGAGATTTCGACAGACCCGATGGCTTCTTCTGCAACGCTTGTGACCGAAGCCTTCAGCGTCGGATACCCAAAAAAATGCATGAAGTGCGTTTTGACGTCGACTTCAGCATGTGCGGTAACTTTTCTTGATCCAATGTCAGGATTGTCGTCAACGTCAGGTTCTCCCACAAGCTTGCCCCGGACGTTGGACTTCTCGATATAGGATATGACGACCTCCTTCGGGGGGAGTTCCTGTTTGACGTTTGCCGCTGCAAGAACTGCACGGTCCAGCGTACCCTGGAGGCTTGCTCTGTCGCGCTCAAAGTTCATTATGTCCACGCCGATACCGGCGGTCGCAAGTATGAGGACAAAACCGAGTACCACAAAGATCGTGAACGACCCACCATCTTCGTTTTGCGAGAAACGATGAGCCGATGAGGCTGCTTGCTCAAATTTCTTAGTGCTGCACTTAAATACGCGCATTATCATATTGACGACCTCGCTGAGCAGACATCCAAACTGCCAAGGAAATTTTAACCGAAAATTAACGTCGAAACGTGGCGGGATTTGGGCGAAAAAGCCACTGAATTGACTGGTTTGCGGGTAAAAGCTGGATAATTTGGGGCCTCAGGTGGTTCTGTTATCGAATGGTCGACAATTCCGGCGGTGTGGGCCGAGAGTTTCGACTCAGCGTTGGTCCGGGAATGTTCGTCATCTTTTTCGGGTTTTATTTCTGCTTAAATATTGATCGTTTACGCATAGGGTGCGACAAATCGTCAGAACGTAAGTCGTTCGCTGGCACGGAGGATTAAATGACGGCCATTAAAGAACCCAGCTTTCGCGAGAGTGTAGACCTCATGTTCAACAGGGCGGCTTCCCTGATGGACCTGCCTCCGGGGCTGGAAGAAAAGATCCGGGTCTGCAACGCCACCTACACCGTACGGTTTGGTGTGCGACTGCGAGGGGAGATTCACACCTTTACCGGCTATCGTTCGGTCCATTCTGAGCATATGGAGCCGGTCAAGGGCGGTATACGTTACGCTTTGGCGGTGAACCAGGACGAGGTCGAAGCGCTGGCGGCGCTGATGACTTACAAATGCGCTCTGGTTGAAACGCCGTTTGGCGGCTCGAAGGGCGGATTGTGCATTGATCCCCGCCAATATGAAGAGCATGAGCTGGAGCAGATCACCCGTCGTTTCGCCTACGAGTTGGCCAAGCGTGATCTGATCAACCCTTCTCAGAACGTGCCCGCACCGGATATGGGCACGGGTGAGCGTGAGATGGCTTGGATCGCTGACCAGTATGCGCGGATGAACACGACGGATATCAACTCGCGCGCCTGTGTGACGGGCAAGCCGCTGAATGCAGGTGGTATCTCGGGGCGTGTCGAGGCGACCGGACGGGGCATTCAATACGCGCTGCGCGAATTCTTCCGCCACCCCGAGGATGTGCAGAAGGCGGGCCTGTCAGGCAAGCTGGACGGCAAACGCATCATCGTGCAGGGGCTGGGCAACGTGGGCTACCACGCGGCCAAGTTCCTGAGCGAAGAGGACGGTTCGCGGATCGTCGGCATCATCGAATGGGACGGCGCTCTGTATAACCCCGACGGGATCGACGTTGAATCCGTGCGTCAGTGGATTGTGAAGCACGGTGGGGTCAGCAATTATCCGGATGCGACGCATTCGGCCGAGGGAGGCGCGGTTCTTGAAGCAGAATGCGATATCCTCATCCCGGCGGCGCTTGAGGGTGTAATCAACCTGTCCAATGCAGAGCGGATAAAGGCACCTCTGATCATCGAGGCGGCCAATGGTCCTGTGACGGCGGGTGCAGATGAAATCCTGCGTAAGAAGGGCACGGTCATCATTCCCGACATGTATGCAAATGCCGGTGGTGTGACGGTGTCTTACTTCGAGTGGGTCAAGAACCTCAGCCACATCCGCTTTGGCCGAATGCAGCGTCGACAGGAAGAGGCGCGCCACGAACTGATCGTCAGCGAGTTAGAGCGGTTGGACCGCTATCTGGGTGACGCATGGTCGATGACCCCGGATTTCAAGACCAAGTATCTCAGGGGCGCGGATGAACTGGAACTCGTGCGTTCGGGTCTGGATGACACGATGCGCATCGCCTACCAGTCTATGCGCGAGGTCTGGCATAGCCGCGACGATGTCGAGGATTTGCGGACTGCGGCCTATATCGTAGCCATTGACCGCGTCTCGAAAAGCTACCGGGCCAAGGGTCTCTGATCCGTGGCTCATGGGGCAATCCGGTTTCGACTTGATTGCCCCTGTTGCCGCTAGGCCCTTGTAGGAGGTGCGCGGTAAAAAGGGTAATAGCAGTCGGTGCGTTGGGCAAGTAAACTGCCGCGAACGAAACGATTCCGGGAGACCCCCATGTTGCGTACCGCTTTTGCGGCCCTTCTGCTGGCCACACCGCTGGCCGCCGAAGAAACCAAAGAACAAAGCTGCCAGTATCAGGCCGATGTCGTTGCGGCGATCCAGCAGGCTCGTTTGGATAAGGTCAAGGAACGCGATGTGCCCCAAGCCGTCGCGGATTCGTCTCCAACGTGGCCGGAAAATTACAATGCCGCAATCCCCCTGATCACGCCTTGGGTGTACGAACAAAAGATGCGCGACGTGCGTAAAAAGGATCTTGGTGCGGCTTGGCTTGAACTGTGCTTGCAGCAATAATCCACAGGGTTGCGATTTCTCTGTGGACAACCGCGCGCCATCCCCTTGGCGCGCGTTTTCATTTCTGGCAGGTTTGACGAATGTCTTTGCCCCCCGGATTTCTAGATGAACTTCGCACCCGTCTGAGCCTGTCTCAGGTCGTTGGGCGTAAAGTCACGTGGGATGCGCGCAAATCCAACCAAGGCAAAGGCGACATGTGGGCGCCGTGCCCGTTCCACCACGAAAAGACGGCCTCTTTCCACGTCGATGACCAGAAGGGGTTTTATTATTGCTTTGGGTGCCACGCCAAAGGCGACGCGATCAGCTTTGTGAAAGAGACCGAGAACGTCTCGTTCATCGAAGCGGTCGAGATTCTGGCGCGCGAGGCTGGGATGCCTATGCCAGAGCGCGATCCAAGAGCGCAAGAGAAACAGGACCGCCGATCGCAACTGGCCGAGGTGATGGAGCAGGCGGTTCAATTCTTCCGCCTGCAATTGAAAACCGGGGCAGGGGGCGCTGCCCGCGACTACCTCAACCGACGGGGCTTGGACGCGCAGGCTTTGGAGCGGTGGGAGATCGGGTTCGCGCCAGATGGTTGGCAGGCGCTTTGGGATCATCTGCGTGGCAAAAACGTAGAGGAAGATCTGATCCTTGCCGCAGGGTTGGCGAAGCCTTCGAACAAGGGCAAAAAGCCCTATGACACTTTCCGCAATAGGATCATGTTCCCAATCCGCGATCCGCGCGGTCGCTGTATTGCGTTTGGCGGTCGGGCGATGGATCCGAACGACAACGCCAAGTACCTGAACTCGCCCGAAACCGAACTGTTCGACAAGGGCCGTAGCCTCTATAACCACGGTCCCGCGCGGCAGGCGGCAGGGAAGGGTAAGCCTTTGATCGTTGCCGAAGGGTATATGGACGTGATCGCGTTGTCCGAAGCGGGGTTTGGTGCGTCGGTGGCCCCGTTGGGCACTGCGATCACCGAACATCAGTTGCAATTGCTATGGCGCATTTCGGACGAACCGATCATTGCGCTGGATGGTGATACGGCGGGGCTGCGGGCCGCAATGCGTGCGGTTGATCTGGCCCTTCCGCTGTTGGAGGCCGGAAAATCCCTGCGGTTTGCCTTGATGCCCGAAGGCAAGGACCCGGATGACCTGCTGCGGAGCGAAGGTGCCGGGGCAGTGCAGGCTGTGCTGGATGGGGCGATCCCGATGGTCAAACTATTGTGGCAGCGCGAAACCGAAGGCAAGGTTTTTGATAGCCCCGAGCGTAAGGCGGCCTTGGACAAGACCCTGCGCGACAAGATCAAGCTGATCCGCGATCCGTCGATCCGGTCGCACTACGGGCAGGAGATTAAGGACCTGCGCTGGCAGCTTTTCCGTCCTCAACGCCAGCCTCAAAACCGTCAGTGGCAGCCACGTGGTAAGTGGCAACCACAGAAGCAGCCTGCATCGCCCGGAGCGCGCGCATCTTTCCTTGCTTCGTCAGAAAATGCCGAGATCCAACTACGCGAATCCGCTATCCTCGCTATCGCTGCGTTGAACCCGCAAGTGGTCATTCAGTTCGAGCACCAATTGGAAGAGATGGAATGCCGTGATCCGGATCACGCTGCGCTGCGTCATGCCATTCTGCGCCACGCAATTGACGATCCGGACAACTTGAAAGACCACATTGCCGAAACTTTGGGGCCGGATGCTCTTGAAAACCTGCTGGCCCTTCGCCATGTCGCAGTTATCCCCTGTGTGTACAAACCGGGCGACGTTGAAAAGGCCGAGATGACACTGGCCGAGGAACTCGCAAAGATCAAAGCGCTCCGGGGGTTGGATGCTGAGATTGCCGAAGCGGCGGAGGAACTGTCTGATCTGGCTGATGAGGCGCTTACATACCGGTTGGCGCAAGCCGCCGAAGAGCGCAATCGGACAAGTCGCAGCCAAAATGAAGACAGGGCCGTGTTTGACGTCGCCGACAACGGGGCGCGAATCAACCGCGACGAGAAAGACGCGTTCAAGGCAATCATGTCCGGGATCAATTTCGAACGAAAACGCCGCTAAACTGGTGTTTTCGTAAGGCACTGGAAAAGAAAAACAGGTAAACGGGTGGCCGAATCACTTCTACGCGCTAATGATTCGGTACAAACGAATCACCCATCCCTGCAGGAGCATTGAATGGCCGCCAAAGACACGACCGAAGATCGCAAATCCGACGAGCAGGAACAGGAAATCTCGCTGGATATGAGCCAGGCCCAGGTCAAGAAGATGATCGCCGAGGCCCGCGAGAAAGGCTACATCACCTACGACCAGCTCAATCAGGTTCTGCCGCCGGATCAGGTCAGCTCGGAACAGATCGAAGACGTTATGTCGATGCTGTCCGAAATGGGCATCAACATCATCGAAGATGAAGAAGCCGAAGAAGAAGAGAACAAAGGCTCGACTGAGCTGACGACCACCGAAAGCAACCGTGAGGTTGCACTGGCTGGCGCTGCAACAGAAAAGCTGGACCGCACCGATGATCCAGTGCGCATGTATCTGCGCGAGATGGGGTCGGTTGAGTTGCTGAGCCGCGAAGGTGAGATTGCCATTGCCAAGCGGATTGAGGCCGGTCGCAACACCATGATCGCCGGTCTGTGCGAAAGCCCGCTGACCTTCCAGGCGATCACCATCTGGCATGACGAATTGTTGTCAGAAGACATTCTGTTGCGCGACGTTATTGATCTGGAGGCGACCTTCGGCAACCAGATGGACGAAGACGGAGATGTCGAAGAGCCCGTTGTCGACACTTCGGCAGTGCAGGCGGCCAAGCCTGCCAAGGACACCGGCCCCGAGCTGGATGCTGACGGCAATCCGCTGAACAACGACGACGATGACGATGACGACGATCAGGCCAACATGTCGCTGGCCGCGATGGAAGCCGCGCTGAAGGATCAGGTTCTGACCACGTTGGAGCGCATCTCGACCGACTTCGCGCAACTCAGCGAAATGCAGGACAGCCGGATTTCCGCAACGCTGAACGAAGATGGCACCTTCAGCGAGCAAGACGAAGAGACTTACCAGAAGCTGCGCGCCGAGATTGTCGAACTGGTGAATGGTCTTCACCTGCATAACAACCGGATCGAAGCACTGATCGACCAGCTCTACGGTATCAACCGCCGCGTCATGTCTCTGGACAGTGCGATGGTGAAACTGGCCGACCAGGCCCGTATCAACCGTCGCGAATTCATTGACGCTTATCGTGGCCGCGAACTGGATCCGAACTGGCTGGCCGAGATGGCCGAAAAGCCGGGCCGGGGCTGGCAGATGTTCATCGAACGCTCGACCGCAAAGGTCGAGGAGTTGCGCAACGACATGGCTCAGGTCGGTCAGTATGTCGGCCTTGATATCCCAGAATTCCGCCGCATCGTGCAGCAGGTTCAAAAGGGCGAGAAAGAGGCGCGTCAAGCCAAGAAGGAAATGGTCGAGGCCAACCTGCGTCTGGTGATCTCGATTGCCAAAAAGTACACGAACCGTGGTCTGCAATTCCTTGATCTTATTCAGGAAGGCAACATTGGCCTGATGAAGGCGGTGGACAAGTTCGAATACCGCCGCGGCTACAAGTTCTCGACCTACGCGACTTGGTGGATTCGTCAGGCGATCACACGCTCGATCGCGGATCAGGCGCGTACGATCCGTATTCCGGTCCACATGATCGAAACGATCAACAAACTGGTTCGGACCGGTCGTCAGATGCTGCACGAGATCGGTCGTGAGCCGACGCCGGAAGAACTGGCTGAAAAGCTGCAGATGCCGCTGGAGAAGGTGCGCAAGGTGATGAAAATTGCCAAGGAGCCGATCTCTCTCGAGACGCCGATTGGCGACGAGGAAGACAGCCAGCTGGGCGACTTCATCGAGGACAAAAATGCCGTGCTGCCGCTGGACAGCGCCATTCAGGAAAACCTCAAGGAAACGACCACTCGGGTTCTGGCCTCACTCACGCCGCGTGAGGAGCGGGTTCTGCGGATGCGCTTTGGCATCGGCATGAACACCGACCATACGCTGGAAGAAGTCGGTCAACAGTTCAGTGTTACCCGCGAACGGATTCGTCAGATCGAAGCAAAGGCGCTGCGCAAGCTGAAGCACCCGAGCCGATCACGCAAGTTGCGGTCCTTCCTGGATCAGTAAAGACAAAGGCGCCTCAAGTGAGGCGCCTTTTTTCCTTCACGTGATTTCACGTTGACCGTTCCAACAATCAAATTGGCGGCAACTCACAAGGCGCAGACCTTGCGGCTCTTTATATCCTTGGTGTCCACTCATGGGACAGGCCGGGGCGAGACGGTGCCGCTGATGACCCCCGGCCACCCAGTTCAGGATCTTTCCGGTATATCCAGACGGCTGCGAAATGTGCTTGGGGCCTGGCCAGTCCAGCGTTTGAAGGCCGTAGAAAAGGCGGGCTGGTCGGCATACCCCAGTGAGTAGGCAATTTCGGATAGGGGCATCCCGTTGGTGATAAAGGTTTGCGCCAAATCACATCTGAGGTCGTCGACGATATCACGGTAACTGACCCCCTCATCTTTGAGCCGCCGGGCAAAGGTGCGGGAACTCATTCCCAGATTGGCGGCGGCTTCGTCGGCATGGATGATCGTCCCAGGCATCGACCGAGTGATAAGCCCTTCGACCTGCGCACGCAGTTTTTGCTTGGGTGAGCGTCTCTCGGCTAGAACACGCTCTCCGTATTCCAAAAGATGTTCGCGTAGGTTCGAGTCGTATGTCGGTATCGGCAAATCCAACGCCGATAAGGCAAGCACAATCTCCATCCTTTCAGCGCCAAAGGCAACCGGAAAACCTGCAATCTTTTGAAATTTAACACTGTTTTTTCCTACCTCGTGCTGAAACCGTATCTCGATCGGATAGAAGTTCAACTGCGTCAGCGTCCGCATCCGGGCGAGCCCGGCGAATATCAAAAACTCGGTTCTTCTGTGATAGCGAGCAAAGCTGGCGTCTTTCCATTCGGCTTCGATGGTGGCGAAATTTCCGGCAAGGCGCAGGGTGAAAACGATGGCAGGGTCGATGATCTTGTGAAAGCGCGAGGTATTCTCGATCACCTGCCGCAGGTCGCGCGAGTACTTGCTGATATACGCGGTCAGACTGGAGGTCGACGAAAACTGCATCCCGGTTTGAGCGGCAAACGTGATATCACCTACCGCATCGCAGGCATAGCGTACAAACAGGGCTTCCTGGTGCGAACTGCATGTCGTGGCTGGTGGGGCGATAGCGTCACGGGTCAGATCGCACATCTGCAGGATCCGATCAGATGCCTCGAAACAATTCGTTTGTTGATCAAGCGCTTTGGTCAATAGCTGGATGCGAGCGATATCGACTTCCATGGATTTCTCCAACGTATTTTAGATGAATTCCGTGCTTCTTCGGTGGTCTTAGGATGCCTGTATTGTCACCTGACTGGAATTCGAATGGTTTTGGCGGATGAAAACAAGACCCAAGAGCTGACATACTTTAGCCTTCGGTCGTTGTCGGGTCAGCACCTTTTAGAGGATAGGGTCAGAGCCCCGAAAGAAATCACCAATTCCGGTGGCTCCCCGGCATATTTTGTACTTCACTTAGACGGGTCTGAATGGCCTCTTGTCGCATTGCCGGGCGCTGGTCAGAGTGGAAGACTTGGTTTGATGGATCTATCCAATCAAGCATACAAGCAAAACGTTATCTTAACGGAACTGGCGGACATCCAGGATGCCATTGTTTTTGATGGTGAATGTGTTCTGTGCTCTGGTTTCTTTCGGTTTATAGTCGCGCGAGACAATTCGCAGCGCTTTAAATTTGCAACAGCGCAATCACCGCTGGGGCAAAAGTGGTATCGAGAACTTGGCCTGCCAACGCGCGATTTTGAGACCAATCTCGTCATTGTGAATGGCAAGGTCCATCAGGGTCTAGATGCGTTTGCGGCCGCGATGAGAGCCTTGCCAGGAATTTGGCCAGTCTTGTCGGTGTGCAGGTTCCTTCCTGTCTGGGCTAAGGACCCGCTGTACTACGTCATTGCGCAGAATCGGTACAAAGTCTTCGGACGCTCTCAGACCTGTTTGATCCCGGACCAGGCGTTGAGATCCAGGTTTTTGCCTGAGGGGTTTTGAGTGCAACCCGACCCCTTTCTTCAATCCCTATCTGCTGAGGCAGATGTACCGCCGGCAGTGCGTCAGCTGCACAGCCTATCCGGCGATTATGCAGGGCGATGCAGTGTTATCAGGGGGCGGGGGCGTCTGACCGCGCTTGCCTTGCGGTTTGGAGGATTTCCTCCGGCTGCCGACGACATTCCCGTGCGGATCAGGATAAACCGTTCCGGGAATGTGTGGCATTGGGTGCGGGACTTCAAAGGGCACTCCACCAGATCACAGTTGACGTTTGATCACGACGCTGACTGCGTTTGTGAACGGCTGGGCGTTCTGACCCTTTGGTTGACGCCCGAGATCAACGCGGGGCGCCTTTTTATCCACATTCGACGACTGAGTATACTGGGAGTTCGTTGCCCTGATATTCTGCTGCCACGTTCTTCAACAGTAGAATGGCAAGGAGAAACAGGGCATTTTTGCTTTGACGTATCGGCTGATATGCCGGGGCTTGGGCCATTGATCCGATATCGTGGTTGGCTCGCACCTGTTCGCGCCCAGACGTGTCCTGACTGAATAGATCGTGATCTGCCTTTGTTGGATTTCCAAGTAAACTAGTTCAATGCTTACCTCGAAACAGGAAAGAGTATGATTATGAAAAAGGTTATGACTTACGCATTTTTTGCAGCCCTCATGCTAACCACTTCAGCGTCAGCGTCGTTCGCTCGGTTTGGCTACCAGACGGTTGCTCTGAACAACTCGGTCTTTGAGGTAATCCCGCGCGGCCGTACCGATGTGGATGGGTATTGGTGTGCGGCATCTGACTTTGCCCGCAGAACGTTGGGCGCCAGTTGGCAACAGCGGATTTACGTCAAGCGGGGATACGGACCAAGCGAGGCGACAGGTCGCAGAACTGCGGTTCAGTTTTCTCTCACGCCACCTGATGGTGTTCCGCAGCAAAGCAGCGGTGTCTTCTCGGCAGGATTTCAACCCGGTTTCAGCATGTCCGTTTCGGCTGCCAACGGCCGATGCAACACGCGACCTTTCATCGACTAAAGATTGAGCAAAGGATGCAGACCGAGTTCATAATTTCAACTCAGGGTCCGGGGCTTTACGAATTCACCTCGGACCTGCGACACTGGTTAAACCCGGCCGGGAGCGATGGATTGCTGACCCTGTTTGTACGGCACACTTCTTGTTCGCTGGTCATTCAGGAAAATGCCGACCCCGAAGTTCAGACGGATTTGCGCGCTTTCTTTGACCGGATGGTGCCGCCGTCGGATCATCCATCCATGTCTTATCTGCGGCACACCTACGAAGGCCCGGATGATATGCCTGCACATATCAAAGCCGCGCTATTGCCCGTGTCGCTTTCGATTCCTGTGTCCTCTGGACATCCGGTTTTGGGTACGTGGCAGGGCGTTTATCTGTTCGAGCATCGCGCTGCGCCGCATCAACGAAAGGTGGCCGCACATTTCACGTGACCCCTTTATATAGCGGTTAAAAATTCCGACTACCCAAATCCTAGCGGCTGCCCTATAGTTGTGGATAAGTAAGCCGAAGCGCTTACAAAAAGAGGCCGAACCAGGGACGAGGAGACGGCGGATGCGCTGCCCGTTTTGCGGAAATATCGACACTCAGGTGAAAGATTCACGCCCGGCAGAGGATCACGTCGCGATCCGCAGGCGCCGGTTTTGTCCCGCTTGTGGGGGGCGCTTCACCACCTATGAACGCGTTCAATTGCGTGATCTCGTGGTGATCAAAACCAATGGGAAGCGCGAGGATTTCGATCGCGACAAGCTGGAACGCTCGATCCGCATTTCGATGCAGAAACGGCCCATTGAGCCGGATCGGATCGACCAGATGATTTCCGGCATTGTTCGTCGTCTGGAAAGCATGGGCGAAACAGATATCCCGTCCAGCAAAATCGGTGAGATCGTCATGGAAGCTCTGGCACGGATCGACACCGTGGCTTATGTTCGCTTTGCAAGTGTGTACAAGAATTTCCAGGCGGCCGATGATTTCGAGGAGTTTGTCCACGAACTGCGCCCGCCGCAGCCTTCGACGGACGAGTGAGCGAAACAGATAAGCGATATATGGCGCTGGCCTTGTCATTGGGTCAGCGCGGGCAAGGTACGTGTTGGCCCAACCCGGCTGTGGGGTGCGTTATCGTGCGCGATGGTCGGATTGTTGGGCGCGGCTGGACTCAGCCTGGTGGTCGTCCGCATGCAGAACCACTGGCATTGGCGCAAGCCGGAGAGGTCGCGCGTGGGGCGACGGCCTATGTCTCTTTAGAGCCTTGCTCGCATTATGGAAAAACGCCGCCCTGTGCTGAGGCGTTGATCAAGGCAGGTGTGGCCCGAGTAGTCTCTGCGATTGAGGATAGCGATCCGCGCGTGGCGGGGCAGGGCTTTGCCATGCTGCGCGAGGCCGGGATTGAGGTAACCACCGGTGTTCTGGCTGAACAAGCCGCGCGCGATCACGCGGGTTTCTTTCTGAAAACGGAACAAGGGCGTCCGTTTGTGACGCTCAAATTGGCCAGCAGTTTCGACGGTCGAATTGCCACTTCCAGTGGCCACAGCCAGTGGATTACAGGACCAAAGGCGCGGCGGGCCGTCCATGCGATGCGCGCACGCCATGATGCGGTGATGGTTGGGGCCGGGACGGCACGGGCCGATGATCCGTCGCTGACAGTTCGCGATTTGGGTATTGCGGCGCAGCCGGTCAGGGTCGTCATCTCTCGGCATCTGGATATTCCTCTAATGAGCCAACTGGCACGCACAGCGTCCGAAATACCAGTTTGGCTGTGCCACGGCCCGTCCCCGGATGCCGAACGCGCCCGCGCGTGGGAGGGGCTGGGCGCGCGACTGATCCCCTGTGCCTTGCGTGACCACCACATAGACGCCACCGATCTGTTGCAACAACTTGGGCAGGCGGGGCTGACACGAGTGTTCTGCGAAGGCGGGTCGGCGCTTGCGGCGTCCCTGTTGGAGGAAGACCTTGTGGATGAGCTGGTCGGCTTCAGCGCCGGTCTGACAATAGGTGCCGAGGGTTTACCGGCCATAGGGTCGCTTGGATTGGAAAGTTTGGACGCAGCCCCTCGATTCGAATTGATCGAAACACGGGCCATAGGGCCGGACATTTTGCATCGTTGGGCGCGAGCGTTGCGTTAACGTCTCCACAGATGCGCGTGCGTGGCAAACGCGCCTTGCAGTTTGGACAGCAGGCGGAGAGACGGGCTACCGTTGCGGGTATTCCCGTCGATCAGGCGTTGCAATGCGACCTCGACGGGGCAGGGTTGCCCGGTGACCGGATCCAGATACCGCGGGTAATCAATCAGCGCAGCATGCACTAATCCCAACACAGATGGCCGTGCCCCTCGACGGGCAGGCACTGTTCCCAGATCGGTTGTTAGCCCCCATCCGGCGTAGAAGGGCGCTCCGAGTGTTGTGACGCTGACCCCACGCAGCAACGCCTCGAACCCAAGCAGAGAGGTCATGGTCCAGACCTCTTGCACTTGTGAAAGCAAAGCGGCCGGATTGGTGTTGGACGCGATCACATCGGCAAGGCCTTCGTCTTCTATCGCTCCTTCACGCAGCCCGGCTTCGACATCGGGATGGGGCTTGTAGATCAGGATCGCGTTTGGGTTGGCCTCACGTGTGGCGCGTAGAAGGTCGCGATTGGTGCGCACGTCAGAAGCGCCCAGCAGGATCGAGGCATCGTCCTCGACCTGGCCCGGAACCAAGATGCGATGCCCTTCAGGCAGCGCTGGGGCGTCACCGCCAGTGTTGTACTTGCTGAGCTGACCCGAGATGATCTGCGCGACCAGCCGTTCGGCTCGCAAGTCTTGGTCCGGGCGCAGGGTCTCACGGGTGGAGATCAGTTCTTCCAGCCGGCTCGGGTGCGTCGGGTCGTAATAGATACCCAGATCGTCCGTAGCCAATGAAATCGGCGGGACCAGACGGGCGCCAAGCCCTCTGGACCGTAGAAAACCGTCTTCGATCCTGACCGCGTTTCCCACCCCGCGAGCGTGTTTGGCCCAGACCATATGGGGGCGGTCTGACGCCTTTGGCGGAGTTTCAACAAACCGGATTTTCTTTTCGCGACCGAACATTTGTTGCAGGTGCTTGCGTTTCCACAACCGCATGCCAGACGCGGTCCAGCCCTTGTGATCTTGTCGCCAAGCGCGTGTCTGTGCCTCTAACGTGTCGAGAACGATTTCCAGTTCGCACAATTGGTCCCGGTAGGGGTCGTACCATGTTGGGTAGAGGATCATTGCCGCCGCAAACAATTGGGCGCGGGTCAGACTACGCTGGCGGCGTGGGAGGTAGACCTCATCCAGAGTCAGCCCCCAGCCGGCATAGAAGGGTTGACCAAAGACACGGGGCTTGTGTCCGGCCATGATCGCTTCGAACCCTAGCTGTGAGGATAAGGTGTAAACACCTATTGCGCCTTCCAGCAGAGGCCACGGGTTGATTGGGTCATCTAATAGTGAAACCCTGTCGGTCTCGTCCTGTTCCGAGAAATATCCGCTGCGGTGCCCGGCAACGGTTTCCGGGTGTGTCTTGATCAGAACGCGGGCGCCGGGGTTTTCCTCTTGTGCCATGACCAGCATCTCACGGAACCTGGCATCGTCTCCTCCACTGGCGCGGGCCGAGGCGTCGCCCCGTGCCTGATCGACCACCAATACATAACCGGGTTTCGGGGGCGGGACCGTCGGATCGACGGCAGAGTATTTGCTAAGGTGCAGTTCGCGCACCCTGTCGGCTCCGTACCGAGCGCGGTTCAACAAAGCGGTATCGTCCAGCGGATGCGTGGCCAGCAGGGTTTCAAGGTCAGACGGCTGGGCGGGATCGAAATGAACCCCGGATCGGTCGAGCAAAAGACCCAAAGGAGGTTCGCCCATGCGCCCTGGATGCAGGGAACGCAGAAAGGCGTCTTCGACTCGCAAGACCGGCGCGTTGTGGCGGGCAGCTATGGTCAGTCCGCGATGCGCGGTAGGGCTGTTGCCCCAAATGCCAACGACGTCGCCGTCCCCGGGCAAGCCCAAGCGGATGTCATAGCCTTTGAGGTGAAGAATGCGCCGAATACGGCGCTGCGTTAGGAAGCCGCCGTTATAGACAAGCAGCCGGGTACGCTGTGCCCCGGCTGTCGGCTCACCCTGCATCAGCCACCCGTCAGTGTGGCAACGTTTGCAAATGGCGTCAGACCACCAGCGATAAGTGAGATCGACTTACTCCACTGTGCATACGGGGCTTCGGTTACAAAAATCGTGTCATCGTCACGAATGACGAAATCGCGCGCGATAAACAGGCCATTGGGGGCGGTCAGGTTTAGCAGGTAGATCATACGCTGATCTCCCTGCAGGTCAGAACGTCCCATCACGTTGCGGGCAATGTCCTGCCGTTCCTTGCGTAGAACGAAAATCCCGGTCGGGTCTGAAGACAAGGATTGCAGACCACCAACTTGAGCCAAGGCCTCAAGCGCGGACAGGTCTTGCGTGTCGAACGCCACGCGCGATTGCCCTGTCGCGCCCAGCGCAATGTAGGATCGGCTATCCGCTTCGACGAGGATGCGGTCCCCCCCCCTCAATGCGACGTCCAGTTTGGGATTCTGAAACAGATCGTCGTACCAGACTGTTCCTCGCTCATTGCCCCGGATCAATGTCACCAGCGCAATGTCTGAACCCACGGCGACGCCGCCCGCCTGTGACAGCATTCCCAGCAGGGTTCTGCTGGGCCGCTCAATCGGGTAGACGCCCGGTGCGCCGATCTCTCCTGACAACGACACGGTCGACCCGTTGCCCGCGGTGCGCCGCACTTCAACCTGAGGGTCAGGAGTTTGGTCTTGCAACTTGCTGGTAATCAATTGGCGCAATTGCTCAGGCGTGTTGCCAGCTGCCCTTATGCGCCCTGCATAGGGAACAAAAATGAACCCGTCGCTGTCGACCTGCATCTGCTCAAGGGGGGTGGCACTGCTCAATTCACCGGACAGCAGGCCGTCATCCACATTTTCCCAAATCGTTAGGCCGAGAACGTCACCGGCGCGTACGGTATCTGCAGCCAGATTTGGTGCGGATCGGAAGGCCGAAGAAAAACCGTATTGAGGAATGACGGAAGTGGCTTTCGTAACGCGATCATCAACCTCGACCACGAATGCGTTGCCGCCTTGCGCTGTCGAGCCCGACAGAATTTCACTCTTGTTCGGACCCGATTTGGGCAGTTGACATGCAGCCACGAGGCCCATTGCTGCCACGAAAGAGATCCCCCGGATCCATCGGATTGGAAAGCGCTTCACTGCCGGATATCCTCAGTCTTCTTTGAGTGGTTTTTTTGTTTGGCGCAGGCTACCCGGTTCGTAAGACAACATCTAGCTCTAAGCATCCTGAGTTACTCGACCAACCTTAACTGTGGCGTCTGCGCCTCTTTGCGGCTCAGCACGGATTGGTAGGGATCGTTGGCGTTCAATATCATGTCTGCCACGCCGCGGAGCAACTGTCGGCGGCCCCGGCGGGAATAAAAACCTCCCGGAATCTGGCTCGTTTTCAGCAGAAACTGGCGGTAGCTGCGATAGGCATCCTGATCTGGAGGCATCGGCATTGCAAAGAATGAGGGCAACGGCTGTTGCGACACGAATTCGGGTTTGTCGTAGACCGATCTGCCAAAAATCCGCAGGGGGATGCCGCGCCACAATACCTGTTGCCCGGCGGTGGAGTTGATCGTGACGGCCGAGTTTGCTTCGTCCAGCAACCCAGCAAGCTTGCCCCCGGGGACATAATGCACCCGATCAGCAATCCCATGGGTCCGTGCAATCTGACGTACACGGCGGTGCAGGGGTTCCCGGTGGTTTTCAAGCGGGTGCTCTTTGACAACCAGCCGGTGATGTGTGGGCGCACCCTCTGCGAACCCTTTGATTACGTCCGCGAGAAAGTCGGACATGCAGGAATAATCCGAATGGGACTGCACCGAGGTGTCGTGTCCAAGTTGCAGCAAGGCCAGATGATAGGGGTGCCCCCCCCAACGCACACGTGCCGTAGCCCAATGGCGTTGAACCCTGTGAAACGGCATCAGTGCAAGGCGTTTAAAATATAATCGGAATTCTTTTGATACCGGTAGATCGCGGTGCCGTCGAAAGTTTTGATAGCGCCGGTTTCGGAACATCACGAACCAATGATAAAGCGCTCCATAGAAGATGTGCTGCCGCATATCTCCCCAGTGTGACGGTGGGGGCGGGCTTGGAGCGGCGGATTGATCAAGTGCCTGCTGCATCTGCCCGACGTTCAACGACATCAGGCGCGAGTTTCCGTTAGAACCGAACCGTTCATACGTGACCCACCACGGGCGTAGATAGCCCTCCTCGAACACATGTACGGTGATACCCTTGTTTTTCGCAAGCTCTACGGCGCGGGCGTGAACCGGGCGGGTGTCGCCGTACAGCACGATATCGGTAACATCCTTGCTGTCGATCACACCACACAGCGCCTCTGGCCATTGCTCAAGTGTATCCAGGAACGGGATGTATGAGGCCTTGTCGAACCAGAACGCCTGATCGCCGGCGTTGAACCCGACACGCCAGACCTCGGCCCCAGAGTCCCGCAGCATTCGGCCGAGCCCATTGAAGAACGGACCATGTGGTCCCTGTAGAAACAGGAAGACACGGCGACTCAGGCCTTCGGCGTCAGGTGACATCAATACTGCTCTTGCCCTTTGTTCCGTAAATTATGCCTGTTTGGGCCTTCAGCGGCAAGGTGGGGCTTGTCCGCCACGCCACTTGGGCTTACCTCGGCTTGGAGAACTGGATCAAGTTATGAACTAAGGGTTAGCGGAATGTTTACAGGGATCGTCACCGATATCGGAACTGTCACCGAACTGGATCAGCAAGGCGATCTGCGGGCCCGGATCAAAACCGAATATGACACGGCGGGAATCGATATCGGCGCCTCGATCGCCAGCGATGGTGTCTGCTTGACTGTAATCGCGCTGGGCGATGACTGGTATGACGTGCAAATCAGCGCTGAGACGGTGTCAAAAACCAATCTGGACGGTTGGCAGGTGGGCAAACGTGTTAATCTGGAACGCGCCCTGAAGGTCGGGGATGAGTTGGGCGGGCATATTGTCTCGGGTCACGTGGATGGTGTGGCTGAGGTGGTCGCTATTCAGGACGAAGGCGACAGCACCCGTGTCACTTTGCGCGCGCCCAAAGAACTGGCTCGTTTTGTCGCGCCGAAAGGTTCCGTCGCGCTGAACGGAACCTCTCTGACTGTCAATGATGTAAACGGGTGCGACTTTGGCATCAATTTCATCCCACACACCAAAGAGGTGACAACTTGGGGTGATGTATCCGTCGGCGACCGCGTGAACCTTGAGATCGACACATTGGCTCGCTATGTAGCCAGGCTTGCTGACTGGAACCCGGCAGAACCTGAATAGAATACCCTGGTCAAAACTTGGGCCAGATACCAGCAGACCAGAGCGACGAGGGTTCCGAGGTAGCCGTCAATCGCATAGTGCCATGCAAGGTGCACCGAACCGATTTGGATCACTACCGCGAAAATGGTGAACGCCCAGCCAAGCCAGCGCGAGAAGCGGAACGCATAGAGTGCCATAAGGGCGCTGCTTGCGACATGCATGCTGGGCATCGCGGAAATGCCACGGACCCAGCCGTCGTTGTAGTAGTTGTTCAAGAGCATTTCTTGCACGTTGAGGGCCCAGACGGGGCTGATCTCATTTAGCATTTCCAGATTGCGCAGTTGCTGTACATACGTGTCGCCAAATCCGAATTCTTGGTAATAGACTGGGCCAACTGAAGAAAACAGAGTTGCCAGAACATTGCCGCCTATAATGAATGTAAGAGCAAAGGCCACTAGGTAGACCATGCCTCTTTCGGGCTCACGCCGGTCATACGCCGCAACAAAAACCAGCACGTAGAGCAGTACAAACCAAACATGGTACGCGAGGTTAATCACGGTTGTCACAAAGGGGTATCCGAATACGGGCCAAAGCAGTGTCCACACGTCGAACCCGCCGTGCAGCATTCTATCCAGTTCCGCGAACATTGGATCCCATGAAAAGGGTACAAAAACCGGGATCATGTTCTTGAGGCAGGTGAATGTGTTCGCAAGTACCGCGACAAAGACAAAGCACAATGTGCCATCAACAACCCTCACGTATTTAGACAGGTATTGTCGGGTGTCGGAGATCATCCAGTGAATTGGCTTAGCGGGTTTCACCCAAAATGCGGCGTAAATAAATCGCCAGAAAAGAAAAAAGGCGGCAAACACATTGGTGTATTTGAAGATTTTCCAAAGAATAGCTCTCAGACTACTCAAAAGCAGTTCCCAATACGGAAGACCGTTGAGTGCACTAAACACTGCACCGGCGAACATGTGCAACAGAACGATAGAAAGAAATAGCCGATTGCGCCAAAGCGCCGAACTGAGTGTGTGACCCGCGGCGGTGAGACCGGCAAAAATGGCCCTGCTATTTATGTGTGCCATTCACTGAAATCCGTTTGGCTAAATTCCACGTAAAACTCCTAACATATTTTGGCGCGCGATAGACGGTATCTGGGCTTTTTTGTGGCCGTTTAGGGTCCAATGGTCGTGGTTTGGCGTTATTGGCTTCAATTTGGGGTCAAATTTTTCAGGTCTCAGATATCAATGGGCGGATCGTCTGGCAGCGTCTCGCAGTCGTTTGCGGTCTGGCATTTACTATCCGGTTGGTCTATCCACCCGATCAAACTTGCTCTGCGAAAGGCTGTTTCATGAGCTTTGAAACCCCCGGACCCGTCGAAGCCCAACTGCGCGACGCGATCAGCCCAATTGAAGACATCATTGAAGAGGCCCGAAAGGGCCGGATGTATATTCTGGTCGATCATGAGGATCGCGAGAATGAAGGTGATCTGGTGATTGCTGCCGAGTTTGCGGACGCTGAGGCGATCAACTTCATGGCAACCCACGGGCGTGGGTTGATCTGCTTGCCAATGACCGCCGAGCGGGTGGAGGCTCTGGGGTTGCCGATGATGGCGGTGAATAACTCCTCCCGCCATGAAACCGCGTTCACCGTGTCCATTGAAGCGCGTGAGGGTGTGTCCACCGGTATCTCAGCCGCTGACCGTGCGCTGACCGTGGCGACAGCGATCAATGAACAAAATACGATGGCGCATATCGCTACCCCCGGTCACATCTTTCCCCTGCGTGCAAAGCGGGGTGGGGTGCTGGTGCGCGCGGGGCATACCGAGGCCGCGGTGGACATCTCGCGACTGGCGGGTCTGAACCCCTCGGGCGTTATCTGTGAAATCATGAAGCCCGACGGCACCATGGCGCGTCTGCCCGATCTGGTGGCGTTTGCAAAAGAGCATGACATGAAGATCGGCACGATCAGCGATCTGATCGCCTACCGCTCGCGCAATGACAATCTTGTGGTCGAGACCTCTCGCGAGACGGTGACCTCGGAATATGGTGGCGAATGGGAAATGCGCCTATTCACCGACCAGACTCACGGGATCGAACATGTGGTCATGATCAAAGGCGACATCAACACGCCCGAGCCGGTGCTGACTCGCACCCACGCCCTGCATGAAGCGCCGGATATTCTGGGTCTTGGTCCGAAATCTTCCCGCGAGTTGCCGCGCGCAATGGAGAAGATTGCTGAAGAGGGCCGTGGCGTGGTCTGCCTTTTCCGCCAACCACACAACTCTCTCTATGCGGCCGAAGACGAAGGTCCGCGAACCATCAAGCAAACTGGTCTGGGCGCGCAGATACTGTCCAAAATGGGAGTTCAGGAACTGGTGCTGCTGACGGACTCTCCGGAAACCGTATATCTGGGGCTCGACGCATTTGGCCTGTCCATCGTCGGCACCCGCTCGATCCTCAAGGAAGACTGATTATGGCCGAACAAGACAAACATGGCGTCCTGCCGACCCCCAGCTTCGACAAGCCGGTGAAACTGCTGTTGGTGGTGGCACCATTCTATCGCGCCATCGCCGACAACATGGTCGCTGGTGCCAAGGCCGAGATCGAGGCCGCAGGCGGAACCTGCGACGTGGTCGAAGTGCCCGGCGCGCTGGAAATCCCGACCACAATCGCCATGGCCGACCGCCAGTGCAACTATGACGGCTATGTCGCGCTGGGCTGTGTCATTCGCGGCGAGACGACGCATTATGAAACTGTCTGCAACGACTCGAGCCGCGCCATCCAACTGATGGGCCTGCAGGGCCTGCTGATCGGCAACGGTATCCTGACGGTCGAGAATGACGAACAGGCCGAAGTTCGCGCAAATCCCGAAAAGATGAATAAAGGCGGCGGAGCAGCCGCTGCGGCCTTGCATCTGATCGCGCTCAGCCGTAAGTGGGGCTCTTCCAAAAAGGGCGTTGGCTTCAAGCCCCCGTCCGAGTCCATCCTTGTGGCGGGCGACAGCAACGGATCCACGACGGTATGACCCAGACAGACGCGCCAAAACCGGCCAACCAGAAACGCTTGATGAAATCGGCTGCCCGGCTCTATGCCGTGCAAGCGCTGTTCCAGATGGAACAGTCGGGGCAGACGACCGAACAGGTTGTGAACGAGTTTCTGGATCACCGTTTTGGCGCTGTCTACGAGGGCGAAGAGATGCTGGACGGCGATATTAGCGTCTTCCGCAAGCTGGTCGAGGACGCCGTGAATTATCAGGCGCCGATTGACCAGATGACAGATCGCGCTCTGGTGGCCAAATGGCCTATCGCGCGCATCGACCCGACCCTGCGCGCCGCTTTCCGGGCCGCCGGGGCCGAGCTGACGCAAAGCGACACACCGCCCAAAGTGGTCATCACGGAATTCGTCGACGTAGCCCGCGCCTTTTTCCCGGAAGGTAAGGAGCCGAAATTCGTCAACGCTGTTCTCGATCACATGGCGCGCGAAGCCCAGCCCGAGGCGTTCTGACGCCTTTACTGCGGTCTGATATGCGCTAACCTGAATGTCAGAGCGCAAGGAGGTTCGCGATGCCGAAACTGATCCGTCTGTATATCACGCAGGTTGCTTGGGGATTTGTCATTTCGGCGATCTTCGTCGGGGTCTTGCTGGCGCTGAATGTTGCCAATCTGCGCAGCTTGATCACCGGATCAGATATTGGCCTTATCGCGCTACTCATGATCTGGTTTATGAACGGTATAGTATTTGCCGGAGTTCAGTTCGCCTACGCGATCATGAGCATGGCCGAAAAACCTCAAGGGCCGCGCCGCGGTACCCCCGTGGCTGTCAGCTTCAAGCCAGCAACAGTCAAGGTTGAAGAGACCAGAAACATATAGAAAACGTTAGGGATAAGTGTCGTGGTCGCAAAAACACCTAGAATTGTTTTTTGCGACACCTGCCATATGAGAGTTGAATCTCCTTGCCATCTGATGCCGGTTAAACAGAACGACCGGTATGAAAGGAGCAGTCTCTTTAAGTACTCTCTTCTAGGAATGCGTATCTGTGCCTCAGGCTTTTCGCGAAGTCCTTGAAGACCTAAATCACGCCATTGCAAATAGCCTAACCTAGGCTGGTGAGCCGGCCGCTATCGACAGAATCGTTTGCTATGGCCATATGTAACAGGATGTTCATTTGGGCGATCTAGAACCTGCGATGGAGTCCAAGCGGCGCGCATGTTTCAGATTACACCTGTGAACCTTTTGGCCACCCTTTGAAATTTACGTTCCTACTGTCTTCTGGTGGTTCCAAAACAGGATTCACATACGCGTTAATCTGTACCTGTCAGACGATATTGAAGAAGTGCGGGAACTTGACCTGACAGTGCCGTCATGGCCCGAGCCAAAGATCAGCTTTTTCGATGAATACATGCCGCAATGGAATGGCCGCAGGATATATGACTTCTCGCCTTCAAAGAAGGGGCTTTTGTCGCAATGGATACTTCTGAGATGGAAAGCTAAGGTGGAAATGTGGCGGGACCACCAGTCAACCGTGCGGTGTGATTCCCGAGGACCTGTATGTACAGGTGGGCGCCAGGTAATCAGGCCAGGACCTGAACAGAGCCAGCCCCCTCGGAATTGCTTAAGGCCACCAGAATGCTACCAATCACAAGAAGGGCAGAACCCGCCACGCGCTTAAGTAGGGCGTGCGGCGGGATTGCACAAGGGGTCAGGCGTCAACAGTTTCATGCAGGGCGGTGCGCATCTGACCGAAATGCTCGTCCCAGCCGCTGTCTAGCGAGAGGATCAGACCAAAGGCGTCAGCGTTCTGTGGCAAGCCTTCGTGCAACAGCCCTAGCTTCGTACCGCCGGGAACAGGTTCCAGCGTCCACTTGACCACGCTGACAGCGTCACCCATGGGTTTAATCATGAAAGTGTACTCCAGATACTCCGGCGGTCGGGCAACGCGCACTTCGCCCCAGATTAGCAGATCGCCGCTGGTCGTACCGAACATCTCAAGCTTTTGACCCGCGACCAAAGGGCGTTCGGGTTTGTGGAACCATTCGGCTAGCCGGTCTGGTTCCGTCAAATAGTCCCAAACCGTCTCGGGGGTGGCCCGCAGAAAGATCGTTTTTTGCAGAACGGCATGTGTCATCTATCTTTCCTTTCAATAGCTTCTTTTAGATTGTTCAGGCGGTCGTCCCAGAACTGGTCGAAAAAGCTGAGCCAATCGAGAATAGGGACCATCCCCTGGGGTTCCAGCCGGTTGATGCGTTCCCGACCGCGTGACTCGACAGTAATAAGACCACCATCCGACAACACGGTCAGGTGCTTCTTGACGGCCGCGCGAGTCATGTCGAACTGCTCGGTCAGTTCGGCGATGGTCATGTCCCGCGTGGCGAGCATCTGCACAATGTCGCGCCGGGTCGGGTCGGCCAACGCGCGAAACGCATTTTGAGTTTGGTGCTGCATGTGGTTTACCAGAAGAGATACCATTTGGTATCGCTTTAATATGATACCGAAAGGTATTACGTCAAGGGTGAAGTGATGCTTGATTTATGTTCATGAATTGTTCACATTTTTTGCATGACACTCGATTTGCAACCCGGACAAAAATTGGCCAGAGGCGTGTCTCGCCATCTATGGGCGCATGGCTTTGTTTCCGTTGAGGAGTTTGTGCCAGCCCGAGGGCTGCGCGTGGATGTAATGGGGCTGGGTCCGAACGGAGAGCTGTGGGTAATCGAATGTAAATCCGGCCGGGCCGACTATCAGTCGGATTCAAAATGGCAGGGATATCTGGAGTGGTGCGACAGGTTCTTTTGGGCCGTCGATACCGATTTTCCAACCGATCTACTGCCCGAAGAAACAGGATTGATCATAGCAGATGCCTATGACGCCGAGATTGTACGTATGGCACCGGAAGACAAACTCGCTCCAGCACGCCGTAAGAAGATGATCCAAAAGTTCGCGACTGACGCGGCTCGCAGATTGCAGGCGTTGCGCGACCCTCGGATCTGCACGCTCAGCCCTTGACGGCGCGGGCAGCTTGAGCGGCGGCGCGGATTTCATCCGCGATTTCCTCGGCTTCTTCAGGATCGAAGTCCATAGGAATCTCAATGCCATCGGCCTCGATGAACAGCCGTATCATGCCTTGATCGGTGGGGCCGATTTGTAGATTCGCCTGAATGTCGCGTTCGGTGTTGATGCCCATGTTCGCCTCCGGGACTGAGCGTTCGTGCTAGCGCGCAAAGGCTTGAGAATCAAGCTGCCTTTGCGGTTTGGTGCGGTATGGAAAGTATTCAGATCAGACCCTTCTGCGCCGTGGATGCACCCTGGTTGGTGGAACAACACGGCAAATTCTACGCGCGTGATGAAGGGTTTGACGACTCGTTTGGAGCTTTGGTTGAGCAAATACTGGAGGATTTTGTCGCCGAACATGATCCGGCGCGTGAACGTGGTTGGATCGCGGAACGCGCTGGACAAAGGCTAGGCAGTATCTTTTGTGTCGCGTTGGATGAAAGAACCGCTAAGCTACGCCTTTTTCTATTGGTGCCAGAAGTTAGGGGGAGAGGTTTAGGACAGCAAATGCTGGATACCTGCACGGACTTCGCGCGTGGAGTAGGGTTCACGGAAATGCGGCTCTGGACCCATGAAAGCCACCGCGCGGCTTGTGCGCTGTATCGACGTAATGGCTGGCAACTACTGGACAGCAAACCAGTGCATTCTTTCGGGGTCGAACTTGTCGAACAAAGCTGGAAATTTCGGCTTTAATCCTCTTGCATTCCCCCGGCGCGTTCGGTACATCGCCCCTCACGAGTGCCGCCTTAGCTCAGTTGGTTAGAGCGCTGGATTGTGGATCCAGAGGTCCCCTGTTCAAGCCAGGGAGGCGGTACCATCTCCTCCAAAACTACACCGCATGCAGTGCTCGAAACGCGCGGCTTGGTTCGGTGTTTTGCTTTCAGATATTTCCTACAAAGAACGGCTGGCGCGCCTTCGTTTAGCGCGCCAGGTTCAGTTTCAGCTTCATTTTGCTGCGCTTGGCGACGGGCAGGTGCCGGTTCAGCCGTTTGTTGACCATGCCAAAGCCCCAAATAACCACCAGCGTCAGCAGGATGAAGTAGAAGGCCAGAATCGGGTAAGGGATGAACGGGTTGAACGTCTTGTCCGCGAAATAGCCTGCGTAATACAGCGCGTCACCTCGTTGCTGCCAGACCGGGAAGGCCGAGAAAAACACCAGCGTCGTTGCGTGGAAAAGGAAGATCGCCTCGTTCGTGTAGGCGGGCCACGCCAGTCGCAGCATGGTTGGCCAAATGATGCGACGAAAGCGCGCCCAACCGGTCATTCCATACGCGTCTGCAGCTTCGATATCGCCCTTGGGGATCGACCGCAGCGCGCCATAGAAGATTTCGCCGGAATAAGCCGCTGTGTTAGAGAACAGCACGATCAGCGCGCCCAGCCAGGCGGACGTCAGCGCGTCAAGGAATGGATAGCTTTGCTTTAGCGACAGGAAGAAGAAGTAGGCGAAGAAGAACTGAATAAACAGCGGTGAGCCTCGGAACAGGAAGATGAACCATTCTGATGGTTTGCGCAGCCATTTGTTCGTGGACGCTTTGCCCAACGCCAGCGCCGTTGCCAGAAAGAAGCCGGTCGCCAGCGCCATGATCCCGAAATAGATATTCCAGATCATACCCGAGCCGATCAGAGTGAATTGCTCACAGAGGGTGAAATCGTTGCGGGGCAGAAGACGCTCACCAATACCGATCGAGCGCAGGCCGTAATCCTGGATGGTCTGGATGCAGCTCATGCCGTGGTCTCCTTGCGCAGCAGCTCTCCACCCGAGGTCGCCTGACCGTGAGACAGGCGGCGCATCAGCCGTTCAAGACCGATCTCTGAGACGCGGGTCATGCCGAGATAGAACACCAGCAGAGCGAGGAAGTACCACATGCGCCAGTCGCCATGTGGATATTGGGTGAATTTCGGGTTTTTATAACCGCCTAGTTCGCGCGCCCAATAGACGATGTCTTCGATGCCCAGCAGAAACAGCAGCGGCGTGGCCTTGATCAAAACCATCCAAAGGTTCGACAGGCCGGGCAGGGCGTATACCCACATTTGCGGCACCAGAATGCGCCAGAAGGTCTGGCGGCGGGTCATGCCATACGCCTCGGCCGTTTCCAGCTGAGCATGCGGCACGGCGCGCATACCGCCGAACAGGACGTTGGCTGCAAAAGCTCCGAAAACGATGGAGAATGTGATGACGGCCAGAAAGAAGCCGTAGGTTTCATGAACCCATTCTGGGGCGCTGCCCAATGGCAGTTTGGCCGCCTGGCAGACGATGAAGTCATTGCCTTGCCGGATCGGGTCAGTCCATTCGGGGCACAGGATCTTGTGACGGGTCCATTCGAATGCCTGATCCAGCGCGATTACGAAGAACATAAAGAAGGCGATATCCGGCACACCGCGCACGACAGCGATATAGCCCTTGCCCAGCAGGCTGAGCGGCAGGAAATGCGACCGGGCCGCCATGGCGCCCAAAAAGCCGAAGCCCAGAGCCACCGGTGCGGTGATCGCAAGCAGCAAGAGAACCTTGAAGAAGGACAGGTAGAACACCCAATGCACACCGTTGGTCAGATAACATGAGAACCAACGGAAGGTGCCGAGTGTATCGGGATCAGTGCAGAACGAGAAAATGACGGGCCTCTTTGACTGGCAAGGGCTCAGAGGCGGCGCGCCCTAGGGGGTAGGCGCGCCGCAGAGTGCAAGATTAGAAGGTCGAGGACACTTCCCACTTGGTGATCAGCTCGTTCAGGCTGCCGTCGTCCTTCATGGACTGGATGGCTGCGTTGAACTTCTCTTTCAGGTCACCGTCGGATTCGCGAATGCCCATGCCGACTCCACCGCCCAGTGGGACCTCGTCGCCAACGAAGAGCAGACCCGAACCATCTTCGGTGAAGGGCACCAGGAAGGATTTGTCGGCCAGAACCGCATCTGCTTCACCGTTGCGTACGGCTGCGAGGGTTTCCTCAGGGTTCGCGTATTCAACCAGAGTTGCACCAGACTCGGCGACATAACCCGCCTGAATGGTGCCGGTTTGAGCAGCGATCACGCCACCCGCCAGGTCAACGCCATCGGACATGGCAACATAAGCGGACGGATCCGGCGGCGTGTAGTTCTGGGTGAAGTCGATGACTTCGTCACGCTCGTCGGTGATCGACATGCCCGCGATGATCGCATCGTAGTTGCCCGATACCAGGTTTGGAATGATCGAGTCCCAGTCGTTCTTGACCCATTCGCATTGCAGGTCGGCGCGCTTGCAGAGTTCATCACCCAGTTCACGCTCGAACCCGTCGATCTCGCCCGCGTCGTTGACGAAGTTCCATGGCGCATAAGCACCTTCGGTGCCCAGACGGATGGTGTCCGCCATGGCCATACCGGCGCCAAGCGCCAGTGCCGCTGTGGTCAGAATCAGTTTTTTCATTGGATACTCCCCAGTTTGTTTTCTGTCCTGAAGTTAATTTAAGCCGCCTTGGTGGCGGAGAGAAAGCCCCGAAGCCGTTCGGATTCGGGGGACGTAAAGATATCTTCCGGCAGGCCTTCTTCTTCGATCAGGCCTTGGTGCAGGAATACGACGTGGCTGGAGATATCCGCAGCCATTTTCATGTCGTGGGTCACAATGATCATGGTGCGGCCCTCAGCGGCCAGATCCTTGATGACCTTGATAACCTCTTGTTCCAATTCCGGGTCCAGCGCCGAGGTGGGTTCGTCGAACAACAGCGCTTCAGGCTCCATGCACAGACCACGGGCGATGGCTGCGCGCTGTTGCTGACCACCTGACAACTGGGCAGGGTAGACGTCGCATTTGTCACCGATGCCGACCTTCTCTAGATACATACGTGCGCTGTCCTCGACCTCTTTCGGGTCGCGGCCCAGAACGGTGACTGGGGCCTCCATCACATTTTGCAGGATTGTCATATGGGCCCACAGATTGAACTGTTGGAATACCATCGACAGGTTGGTTCGGATGCGCATGACCTGTTTGGGGTCGGCAGGACGACGGTGATGCAGGTCGCCGGCCCAGCGGACGGGTTCACCCTTGAACAGAATTTCACCCTGCTGGCTGTCTTCCAGAAGGTTACAGCAGCGCAAAAGAGTGGATTTGCCCGAACCCGAGGAACCGATCAGCGAAACCACATCCCCGCGTCTGGCCGTAATATCGACCCCCTTCAGCACTTCAAGTTGGCCGAAGCTCTTGTGGAGGTCTTTGATTTCGATAACGGGAGTGGAATCTGTCACGGGTGGCCCATGTGTTGTGGTGTTGGTGCGGTAATAGGGCGCAAAAATCGGGGCAATGCAATGCGCAATTGACATGATCGGGTGCTGAAACCGTCAAATTGACCATACGTATTGGCCAATTTGGTTAGCGATTGAGCTGTCGGCCCAATTTCAAGCGGGGTTGGGGACAGAGAGATAGTCCTCTTCAGGAATGTCGATCAAGCCCCGCAAGTGCAGCAAATCGCGGTCGTTCGATTCCAGATCATGGATCGCGGCCCGAATGGCGTGGGCAATAGCGCCCGCGTCCTGGCCTTTAGCAGTGATATAGGGCAGTGCAGGTGTCGGAGACGTTGCCTCAACTACGCGTAAGGTCGTGCCAAAATCGGAATGCGACTGGAGCAATGACCAAGAAAGTGCGTCCAGCGCAGCAAAGTCGGCCCGACCGTTGGCCACCGCATCCGCAGAAAGCGCATGGCCGCCGGTTTCAAGCATGGCATTGGGGCGTTGGCCGCGTGCGTCCAGATGGACCATTGGCGCGGCCCAGCCGGATTGTGACAGAGCCTCATTAAACGCAAATGTGCCGGATGAAAGCTGGTCCAGATTGCGAGAGTCATTCTTGCGAGCGACAAAGATTGAGCGGTAGTAGCCGGGTGGGCAGCCCTCCAACCCGTAATCCGGTGTGCCGACCAGTTGCACTTTGTCGTGTAGGTGTGTCCGGTAGGGCATGCCACAAGTCTGGGCGAAGGTCAGGTTCGGGTTCAGCCAGACCTCCCAGAAGTCAGCATCTCGTGTCAAGTGATCGGGGCCGTAACCCAAGTGCTCACGAATCAACGTCCAAAAACGATCATTCGCGTGCTGTAGCGCGGGCATGTCATACATGCCCAGCATCGCAATCACGATTTGGCAGCCTTCTGACGGGCCAATGCGGAATCGACGTCGCTGACGCCCAGCAGGCTGACCACCAGCCGCAGCAAGGAATCTTCTTCACCCGTCCGTTGCCCGTCGGCCAGAGCGACCGACCACATCGCCTGTACCACCGCAAGCCGGTCGTCATAGGCAATGGCCTCTTTGATCGCGCGGGTAAAACGGACGGTATCCGGAGCTTCGGCTTCCAGATCCTCGGCCCGGGCGCGCAGGGCCGCAGCCTCGAACGGAGACAGGCCATAGCGTTCGGCCGAAATCTTGTCGATTCGCGCCATTTCAGTATCGGCATAGTCATTGTCGGACCGGGCGATACGCACCAGCAAGGCCGTCAGGGCCAAGCGGGCATCATCTTCGGCAAGCGGGTCGGGGGCTGGCTGTGTCAGCCGGGAGAGAAAATCACTAAACATGGCTTAGATATAGATGCGGCTTAACGCTCTTCCAAGCGCCTTTGCACCCGCTCGCGGGCGGTCTGGCTGTCGTTGTAGCTGAGACCCATGGCAATGCGTGCCTCTTCCACGATGTTCATCTCGCCCTCGTCCGAATTGCCATCGGCCAGAACGACCTCCCACAGAGCGTCCATCGCGGCGAGACGTTCTTGCAGGTCGGTGGTTTCGCGGATCAGCTTGCCGAACGTATCGGTATCGGGGGCGGCGGCATGCAACTTTTCGCAAGTGGCGCGAACTTTGGCGGCTTCGATCGCGTTGTGCTGATAGAGCCGCGCTAGAATCCGGTCTATCAGCCTGATTTCTTCAAGCTTATAGTCGCGATCTGCCTGCGCCACACGCACCATCAGCGCACCCAGGGCCAGTTCGGCATCCGGATCGGGCAGATTGTCGTGTTGCGGCGGGCGAAAGGCCTGAAAGAGCTTTTTCAACATGCCGTCAGGTTATTCCATATTTTGTAGCCCGCCAAGCGCAGACTACCCGTCATAGGCATGATGCTCACAAGATTGCCGGTGCAGGTTGAATCAGCCTTCTTGGAGCGCTTGTTGTGCCTGTTCCGTCAGCCAACCCAGCATTTTCCGGTATGGTACAGGGCCATAGCTGATCCGGGCTACACCCAGCTTGGCCAGCGAGGCTGTACCGGGTGTGCCGGGCAGGGCAATGATATTGACCGGCAAGACGGTCGAATCGCATAGCCGGGCGATCATGCCCTCATCCTTCAGCCCCGGAGCGAAGAATCCACTTGCCCCTGCGTCGGCATAGGCCTTGGCGCGAGCGATGGCCTCATCCAGCATTGCATCGTCATGCGTGTCTGGTTTGGCTTTCAGAAAGATGTCCGTTCGAGCATTGATAAAGGCGGGGATACCGGCCGCATCGCAGCCCTCACGCATGGCCCGGACACGCGCTTCCTGAGTTTCAATGTCATAGAGGTCACTGGTGCCGACGATCTGATCTTCGAAATTGAATCCGATAACTCCGGTTTCCAGCGCGCGTTGAACATTGGCGGCAACGCCGAGAACGTCCTCGGCATAGGCCCCTTCGAAGTCCAGCGTCACCGGAATTTCAACAGCCGCGACAATCCGGCGAGCGTTGTCCAATGCCGCGTCCATGGGGATGTTCTGGCCGTCCGCATACCCTTGGGCCATAGCGACCGGAGCACTGCCGGTTGCGATCGCCTTCGCCCCCGCATCGCTAACAGCCTTGGCGCTGCCCGCATCCCAGATGTTGTAGAGGATGACCGGTTCACCCTTTTTGTGCAGGGCAGCGAAATCTTCCGCTTGGGTGATCTGATTGGTCATAGCCGGTCTCCTGTCGCTGGGTTTAGGACAGTTAACCGTGGAAATGGCGGGCGCGTATAGGTTTTTTTACGCCCGCCGTCACAATGCGGTGACTGGTTCGCGATCAGACCAGACGCGAGCTGTCCTTCGCGGCGCGAACGAAATCGCGGAACAGAGGGTGTGGATCAAACGGTTTGGATTTGAGCTCGGGGTGGTATTGCACACCGATGAACCACGGGTGGTCCGACCATTCGACGATTTCAGGCAGACGTCCATCCGGCGACATGCCCGAGAAGTTCAGGCCAGCTTTTTCCAGCTTATCCCGATACTTGATGTCCACTTCGTACCGGTGGCGGTGACGTTCCTCGATATTGGTGCCGCCATAGACTTCGGCTACTTTAGAGCCTTCGGCCAGTACAGCGTCGTATGCGCCCAGACGCATGGTGCCGCCTTTGTCATCGCCCACTTTGCGTTCGACCTTGTGGTTACCCTGCACCCACTCCTTGAGGTGGTAAACCACAGGTTCAAAACGCTTTTTCCCGGCTTCGTGGTCGAATTCCTCGGAACCTGCTTCGGCAATTCCTGCCGCATTACGGGCAGCTTCGATCACCGCCATCTGCATGCCCAGACAGATGCCCAGATAGGGCACTTTGTGTTCGCGCGCATATTGCGCGGCCTTGATCTTGCCTTCGGTGCCACGCTCACCAAAACCGCCGGGGACGAGGATCGCGTGGAAGCCTTCCAAATGGGGGGCTGCATCTTCAGTGTCGAACACCTCGGCATCGACCCACTCGACCTTGACTTTGACCCGATTGGCCATGCCGCCATGAGTCAAGGCCTCGGCGATCGACTTATAGGCGTCTTCCAACTGAGTGTATTTGCCGACGATGGCGACCTTCACTTCACCTTCGGCGTTGTGGATGCGATCACTGACGTCTTCCCACTTGGCAAGATCGGGCTTGGGCGCCGGGCTGATCTGGAACGCGTCCAAAACGGCCTGGTCCAGACCTTCTTTGTGATAGGCCAGCGGAGCGTCATAGATTGTGGACAGGTCCTGCGCCGCAATCACGCTATCGGGGCGGACGTTACAGAACAGTGCAAGTTTTTCGCGTTCCTTGGTCGGGATCGGACCTTCGGAGCGGCAGACCAGAATGTCGGGGGCCAGACCGATCGAGCGCAGTTCTTTCACCGAGTGCTGGGTCGGCTTGGTTTTCAATTCGCCGGACGCCTTGATGTACGGCAGCAGCGTCAGGTGCATAAACAGGCATTGACCGCGCGGTTTGTCCTGGCTGAACTGGCGGATGGCTTCGAAGAAGGGGAGGCCTTCAATGTCGCCAACGGTGCCGCCGATCTCACACAGCATGAAATCGACCTCATCCTCACCGATTGCGATGAAATCCTTGATCTCGTTGGTGACGTGCGGGATCACCTGAATGGTCTTGCCGAGATAATCGCCGCGACGCTCTTTTTCGAGCACGTTCGAGTAAATCCGCCCCGAGCTGACCGAGTCGGTTTTGCGGGCGGCCACACCGGTAAAACGCTCATAGTGACCCAAGTCCAGATCCGTCTCGGCCCCGTCATCGGTCACGAACACTTCCCCATGTTCAAACGGCGACATCGTGCCCGGATCGACGTTCAGGTACGGGTCCAGCTTGCGCAAACGAACCGAGTATCCCCGAGCCTGCAACAGCGCGCCCAGAGCCGCCGAAGCCAGTCCCTTGCCCAAGGACGAAACCACACCACCAGTGATGAAAATAAAACGCGCCATGTTTTTCGGCTGCTCCCGTGAGACGTCATTATCAGCTGCCCGGCGGCTCCGAAAAACCGCTGCATCACGGGACTTCACATATAAAGGATTCGCGCCAATAGCGCAAGAGAACCGCAAGATGCTGTTGCAGTTCTCCTCCGAGTTTCTAGGTTTTGTGGATCAGTCGGCCTGTGGAATCAGCGGCGCGTTGTCGCCCTGTGCCGGAGGCAGAAGGTCGTTGGCCGCCGGAACTTCCGGAGTGCTTTCTTCAGTTGGTGCCGGGGCTGGAACGCCCAAGCGATCGATCACCGAGCTGCCCGAGGACTTCTGAGCTGCCAGAATGGTCAACGTGATCGATGTGACGATGAAGCAGGCTGCCAGAATCCAGGTAACTTTACCTAATGCAGTTGCCGCCGCGCGGCCCGTCATGGCGCCACCGCCGCCACCGCCCATACCTAGGCCACCGCCTTCGGACCGTTGCATCAGAACAACGGCGATCAGGCCCAGAGCCAGAAGAAGATGGATGATGAGAACGACGTTTTCCATGGTGGTCCTGTACAGCGTGGCGTGTATCGCGTGGTACTTATGCAAGTTTGCCATCGGGGGCAAGGGATGAGTTGCCATCGCGACCGGTGATTATCCGTATCACACGAACGAGACTGGACAGGGTGCTGACAGTGAAGCAGGCTGCGACATATGCCACATGTTGATCACGACCACCCGCATGCCCTTTTGCCCCCGGAACCAGCTCTTCGCGTGAAGGCTCTGGAAACGATTCTGACGCAAAAAGGGTTGATCGACCCCGCTGCGTTGGACGAAATCATCGACACCTATCAGAACAAGATCGGTCCTCAGAACGGCGCACGGGTCGTGGCCAAGGCTTGGACGGATCCCGAGTTCAAGCAGACGCTTCTTCAGGACGCGACCGCGGTCATGGCTGACCTTGGGTATTATGGCCGCCAGGGTGAGCATATGGTGGTCGTGGAAAATACGCCCGAGCAGCACAATATGGTCGTTTGCACCTTGTGCAGCTGTTACCCGTGGCCTCTGCTCGGCATTCCGCCGGGTTGGTATAAATCAGACGCCTACCGCGCCCGCGCCGTGCGAGAGCCGCGCAAAGTTCTGACAGAGTTCGGAGTGACATTGCCACCCGATACAAGCGTGCGGGTGTGGGATTCGACGGCCGAAATCCGCTACCTCGTCCTGCCCATGCGCCCTGAAGGTACCGAAGGGATGAGTGAAGATGATCTGGCCGCCCTTGTGACGCGCGACAGTATGATCGGCACTGGTCTTCCCAAGGTGCCGTCATGACTCGTGTGCACGATATGGGTGGGCGGTTCGGTGACGGTCGGGTTACGCCCGAGGGCGAAGAGGCTCCGGTGTTTGCCGAAGATTGGCATGGGCGAGCCCTTGCTGTCACGTTGGCCGCAGGGTTTCTGGGGCAATGGAACATCGACGTCTCACGCCACGCACGGGAAAAACTTTCACCAAAGGATTACGCGCGTTTTTCCTATTACGAGAAGTGGATTTCTGGCCTTGCCGACCTGCTTGTTGAAAAAGGCGTACTGACCGCCGAGGACTTTTCTGGCCAAGGTGCGAACGATCCGCATCCACTCGCGTCACGAGTATTAAAGGCCGAAAGTGTTTCAGCTGCGCTGGCGAAAGGTGGGCCTGCTGACCGTCCATCAAACGAACCGGTATTGTTTGAGGTTGGTCAAAGCGTCCGCACGCTACATCCGGCAGCAAATCGACTGGTAGATGGCGGCCATACGCGCCTTCCGATCTACGCGGCCGGAGCAAAAGGACGGATTTTGCGGCTGCATGGCACCCATGTGCTGCCGGACTCTAATGCTCATGGTTTGGGCGAGGCGCCGGAGCCACTCTACGCAGTGGTCTTCGCCGCATCGGAACTTTGGGCTGACTCGGAACACCCGCAGGACGAGGTGGTCTTGGATCTGTGGCAAAGTTATCTGGAGCCGTTATGACCACCTGCGCCACTCACACCGCGCCTGAACCTGTGTTTGCCGAACCTTGGCACGCACACGTCTTTGCCATGACCGTGGCCTTGAACGAAGCAGGGCGATTCGACTGGCCTGATTGGGCCGCCCGCTTTTCGCAGACCTTGAAACACAATGGGCTGAACCGAGACTTGGACGGCGGCGACGACTACTTCCTTGCATGGCTTGAAACCCTAGAGCAGTTTTTGGCCGAGCAGGGCGCAGCGTTGCCGGGGGATGTCGAAAGCATCAGGCAGGCTTGGGAAGACGCTTATCTGACGACGCCTCACGGACATCCGGTACATTTGGCCGAGACCGGGTAGAGAACGCCGCTCATGTCTGAAGCAGCCTGAGCTGCGCAGCTCCCAACTGCGGCGAATTACCGGTTTCCCTGCCGCTTTGTCCTCGTTATACGAGCCGAGTTTGATAATTCAGCGCAAAAGGACCGGATATGGCCAATGTGGTTGTTGTCGGCGCCCAGTGGGGTGACGAAGGAAAAGGCAAGATCGTCGACTGGCTCAGCGAGCGGGCAGATGTGATCGCGCGTTTTCAGGGCGGGCATAACGCCGGCCATACACTGGTCATTGACGGCGAAATCTACAAACTGCATGCGCTGCCTTCGGGTGTTGTGCGCGGCGGCAAGCTGAGTGTCATCGGCAACGGTGTCGTTCTGGACCCCTGGCACCTGATCAAGGAAATCGGAACCATCCGGGCGCAGGGTGTCGATATCTCGCCCGAAACACTGATGATTGCCGAGAATACACCTCTGATCCTGCCGATCCACGGTGAACTGGATCGCGCGCGCGAGGAAGCCGCCAGCAAGGGCACCAAGATCGGAACCACCGGTCGCGGCATCGGTCCGGCTTACGAAGACAAAGTTGGTCGTCGCTCTGTCCGCGTTGCAGATCTGGCAGATGAAGCGACGCTGGAGGCCCGTGTGGACCGCGCGTTGCAGCACCATGACCCGCTGCGCAAAGGTCTGGGAATTGAGCCGGTTGATCGCGACGCGCTGATTGCGCAGCTGAAAGAGATCGCATCGGAAATCTTGCCCTTCGCCGCACCTGTCTGGAAGGTGCTGAACGAAAAGCGCAAAGCCGGTAAGCGCATCCTGTTTGAAGGGGCACAAGGCGCGCTACTGGATATTGATTTCGGAACCTACCCATTTGTGACCTCGTCCAACGTGATCGCCGGTCAGGCGGCGACTGGTGTCGGCATCGGCCCAGGGTCGATTGATTTCGTGTTGGGCATCGTCAAAGCCTATACCACCCGCGTGGGCGAAGGCCCGTTCCCAACTGAGTTGGACGACGCTGATGGCCAGCGCCTAGGTGAACGTGGACACGAATTCGGCACCACCACCGGACGCAAGCGCCGCTGTGGCTGGTTCGACGCCTGCTTGGTTCGCCAGACCTGTGCAACCAGCGGCGTGAACGGCATCTCACTGACCAAACTGGACGTTCTGGACGGGTTCGAGACGCTGAAAATTTGCGTGGGCTACGAACTGGATGGTGAGCGTCTGGATTATCTGCCCACTGCGACCGATCAGCAGGCCCGCTGCACGCCGATCTACGAAGAAATGCCCGGTTGGAGCGAATCTACGGAAGGAGCGCGCAGCTGGGCGGACCTGCCTGCAAACGCGATCAAATACGTGCGCCGCGTTGAAGAGCTGATCGAGTGCCCCGTAGCACTTCTGTCCACTAGCCCGGAGCGGGATGACACCATTCTGGTGACCGACCCGTTTGCTGACTGATGAGCAGCGAAGAGAAGCCCGGCCTCAGTTACAAAGCCCGGCGGCGCTGGTCGCTGGTGCTGCTGCTGATCGGGTTGCCGATTTATATCGTGGCGGTTGTGACGGTGGTGAACTGGCTCGACCGTCCGCCAATCTGGCTGGAACTGCTGGTCTACGTCGGGCTGGGTATTGTGTGGGCATTGCCATTCAAGTTTGTATTCAAAGGGGTTGGCAAAGAAGACCCGGATCAAAACTCGGAATAGTCGCTGGCGTTGCCGGGCTCTGATCTGCATGCCAACCTAGTCAGGAGTAGGGTTTATCCTGGCGAAGAGGCGGAGGCAGTGATGAAGAAAACGTGTTTTGGCGCGTTGCTGGTGCTGGCGTCAGCTGTTTCTGCGCAGGCCAATGACCGGGACTATACGGTGGTCCCATATCTCTAGGGTTCTGAGTTCCGAACCTCGCGTGATATCGGGCCAAACCCTCCGGTCGACGGTAATGAATCCATCTTCAACATTCTGGACGGTCTGTTCCTGATTGCCGGAGAAGCGCGCAAAGGGCGCTGGATTTTGCGTTCTAAAATTAGCCCGTCCGTTGGTTCATTGAAGGCCAGCTTAGGATAGCGCGGGCCATGGCGTGGTATTCTCCGGAAATCTCTTCGGCAATGCTGAGCGGGGTGGGCCAAGGCGCGGTCAAAGTTGCCTCGACCTGGCCGGTAAGCAAACTTAGTTCAGCGTCATGCTTGGCCGCGAGGCGCCGCATTTTCTGGTTGGTCGCAAGGCAGAGCATGTGAACTTCTCGAATGCCGCGATTGCGGGCCGCAGTGATGATCCGAGACAGCAGGGCATCTCCGATACCGCGGTCTTGCCATTCGGTTTCGACGGTAAATGCGGCCTCGGCCACATGGGCTCTGTTGTCTGGCAAAATGCGCAGTTCACCCACACCGCGCAGGCAGGAATCCGGAAAGGCCCCAAACACCAGCGCCGCATTGTCGAATATACCAGAAAGATAGCTTTGAATGCATGCGGTACTGATCGAAGCTCCGAACCGAGATGTCAGAGCTTCGCTGTCCAGGCTGTTGAAGTGACTTATTATTTTTGGTTTGTCGTAAATTCTGAGACGTCGAATTGGAAGTTCATACATGGCGCGACCCTTGTTTGAACAGCTCTTGTAAAGGTGTCATCTTGCGTCGTGTTGTACCACGTTTCTGCGTTGCAGCACAGCTTTGCGCCGTGCAAATGCGCTTAAATGGCGAAATTCAATTCGTCTTTGCAAGAAAAATGGGCCAGAGAAACCTCTGGCCCATCGTGTATTGATTGACGTGGCTGTTAACCTGCAGCTCGCTCGTCGTCAGGGCGGAAGCCGATTTGGGTCGAGGCTGAGAAACGTCCTCCACCTGCCTTTTCAATCTTTCCGTCCCGCAAAAGCTGACCAAATGAACGCAGGCTTTCCTCTCGATTGAAATCGTCCTGCTTGAGCGAGCGAATCTTGTTCATCAACTGAGGCCGCGAGAACTGTTCTTGGCCCTCGATGAAAGAAAGATACGCAGCGGCGGCCTCCAACAAGTCCGACAGGGATTGCGCACCTTGTTCTTCGGCGAACTGGGCAAAGCCACCTTCCTCAGGCGTTTCGTCATCGGACTCGCTCGTAACTCGGCGTGGAGAGATCGGTCCCGCGTCAGCGTCTTGATTGTCGATACGTTGTTCTGCCACTAGTTTAAGCGGCGCGGAGGCCTCGCTTCTGGGGCGCGCAGTGGTAACTTCTACTTCAGGGCGGCGGGGGCTGACAACCGAGGACAGATCACCGCGATAGCCATGCTCATCACCGTCTTTCTTCACGGTCCCCTTGTCACTGCGTTCGGCTTCGGTCGCAGCAACGGCAGCACGCAGATGTGTGTACGCTTCGCGTTGGTTGCTGGTGTTCGGGTCATTCAAATGCTCGCCAGCTTTATCCATTAGGCGTGAAACATCTTGATCCATTTCAAGATTTTCAGTGTCCGCCTGGGCTGCACGGCTTGCCAGAATGGATTCCACGCTGGAAATCTCGTCCAGCAGGTTAATCTCGTCATCCTCGGTCAGGACGCCTTCTTCGGTCTCGGTATCGATTTCATCGTCAGCGGCGTCGCTGAGGATGTTGGCCACTTCTTCCTCTTCTTCGAGATCAGTGAACCAAGTGTCCGGCAGGGCATTGTCTTCCTCGAACTGATCTTCGGGTTCCGCTTCTGTTTCCAGAGCTTCTGGTTCGCTTTCAAATTCTGAAAGTTCTACCTCTTCGGTTTCAGCGATAAACTCCGCCTCGGGCTCTGCTGCTTCCTCAGCTTCGGCGGGTGTTTCAACATGTGCGTTGGGCTCCGCGGTGTCATTCAAATCCGCAGGATCCAACGAGCCGGCGGCAAAAGCTGCAGCGACCGCATCGGAAGGAGTGGCACTTTTCATCAGGGCCGTGTCTTCGTCTTCTGTATAAATGACCGAGTTTTCCTCGGAATGAGAGACAACAGCCCGGATGCGTTGCAGCTTGGCCGCTATGCTGTCAGCAGCAGGCGCCGGGGCATCTTCGACGGTTTCAGCCTCTGGAAAAAACGGTTGCGTGGGGGGCGAGGGGGGAGGTGTATTGATGGTGTTCAGGTCCGATGCGCTGGCGGCGGGTTGTGATGGCGCTGCGGCATTTTCAGTGGCGCGGATCAGCAATCCAGCCTCGTTCTGGCTGGCCTCAACTCTGCGCGAAGCGTCCCGCTGAGCGATCCGTGTTAGCATTTCTGTATCGGGTTGCGGAGGCTCAGAACCAAAGTAGCGATCATCGGCAGCGAGGTCCCGAAAGTACTCGGCAATCGCTTTCATCGTCTCAAAGGAGTCGTCAAATCCTTCTAAAGTGCATGAGAAGGTTCCGTAAGAAACGGTCAATACCTTGTTATTCTGTACCATCAGACGCACGTCCTCTACAAACTACGAGAGCCACTCAACACTGCGACAGACACACCTGTGGCTCGGAACTCTCTGCATCAACTTACCATTTTGTGGTCTCAATGTGACCAAAACCGGGAAAAAATGATCAATCCTCAAAAAAGTACAGCAATTGTGCGATCTGAGAGACCAATTGCGTTGGTCGGCGGCGGTCAGGTCGGGCCTGACGATCTAAAGCTGGTGCTGATTCGCGTCAATTTGGTTGTGGCCGCAGATGGTGGAGCGGTGCCACTAATGGACATGGGGCATATGCCGGATGCGGTGATAGGAGATTTTGATTCGCTGGGCAGCAGCTATCGCGATCAAATCCCGGAAGAGCGATTGTTCCCGATCCGCGAACAAGACAGCACGGACTTCGACAAGGCGCTGCGCAGCGTAGAGGCCCCCTTGGTGCTGGGGGTTGGTTTTTTGGGGGGGAGGTTGGATCACCAGCTGGCGGTGCTCAATACACTGGTGCGGTTGCGAGATCGTCCCTGCCTGCTGCTGGGAGAGCGAGAGGTCGTGTTCCTCGCGCCCCCCAGAATCACGCTTAGCCTGACGCCCGGTGATGTAGTCTCATTGTTTCCATTCGAGCGAGTGACCGGCAAAAGTCGAGGGTTGGAGTGGCCGATCGATAACCTGGTACTAGAATCGAATGGACGCGTCGGGACCTCCAATCGCGCATTGGCAGACGTAGAGTTGTCGGTGGATGGGCCGGGCCTATTGGTGATGGTGCCGCGCGCGGCGTTGGAGCAGGTTATGCAGGCGTTTCTGTCGGAGAAGACCGGGCGCTGGCCCGCTCATGCAGAATGACATAAAGGCCCGCAGCAATGGTGATCGCAATCCCGATAGCTGCAATTCCGTTGGGAAGATCATGAAAGATGAGCCAACCGAATAGGGTGGCCATCGGAATTTCCAGATACTGCATCGGCGCCAGCGTTGCCGAGGGTGCGAAGCGCAGCGACCATGTCATCAACAGATGCGCCACGGTGCCCAGCAACCCGATGGCCACCAGCAATAGGTAAATGTCCGGGTGCGGTATGATCAGCGTCACGGCCCAGGTGCCACCGATTGATCCAGCCAACAGGACTGGTATCAAAAAGATGGTGGCCATCAGGCCCGAAACGGCTTGCAAGGCGATTGGGTCGGTCTCCTTGGCGATCTGGCGGGTCACCAGCATGAACAGAGAAAAAAGCAGCGCTACTACAAGTGGCAACAGGGCCGCAGCGCCCACCTGTACAAAGCTGGGCTGGATGACCAGCAATGTACCGACAAAGCCAACGGCGCAGGCAATCAGGCGGCGCGGGCCGACGGTTTCTCCCAAGACGTATTTGCCCAGAATCAACATGATGAACGGCATTACAAAGATGATGGCGATCGCATCGGCCAGCGGCAGGAAAAGCAGTGAACTGAACATGGCCGAGAGTGCGAGGATATGCAGAACCGTGCGAATGAAGGTAAGCCGTAGAATGCGGCCACGCATGCGCAGTGTTCGGCCTGTCAGCAGGGCCAGCGGGATCAGCACCAGCGCCTGAACGGCAAAGCGGACAAAGACAAGCATGCCAATTGGAGTGGTTTCGCTCAACAGCTTCGCCACCGCGTCGCCCATCGGCGCGATGATACAAAAGCCGAGCATAAGGGCGATGCCAAAGACCGGGCGATCCTGTGTCATACCCGCGACGCTACGGGGATTGTTGCCCGATGAAAAGCATTTAGGGCAGGGGTTGGACCTTGGTATAATCCGGCCCATTGCAGGTGGGCAGATCGTCACCCAACTTTATCCAGTCAAGCTTTTCCTCATGTGCTACGTGCAGGGTAGGTACCAATTGGTTCGGGTCCTCCAAAGTCGCTACGTACAGATGCAGAACGTCCGACATGGATTGCGATCGAAACGAGATCGGCGTTCCACAGTCAGGGCAAAAGCTACGCTCAACTCCGGGGGACGAGTTGAAGGTTTTCGGAAGCTTCCCGGTCCAGCGCCACTGACCGTCACGCACTCCGAAATAAGTTGTCATCGGCGCGGCGCATTGCCGTCTGCAGCTATCGCAGTGGCAGGTGACGCAGGATAGGGCAGGAGGGTTAACTTCGTAACGGACTTTGCCGCACAGACAATGTCCACGCATGGTCTCCCTCCTGTTGTGGCGTCAGCAGTTGGGTATGTTTACCGCCAACCCGCCCAAAGACGTTTCCTTGTATTTCTCGTGCATATCGTGACCGGTCTGACGCATGGTTTCGATTACGGAATCCAGCGGTACAAAGTGTTTCCCGTCACCTCGCAAAGCCAGCGATGCCGCTGAAACGGCTTTGATCGCCGCCAGTCCATTTCGTTCGATGCACGGCACTTGCACCAGCCCGGCAACCGGGTCACAGGTCATGCCCAGATGGTGTTCAAGCGCGATCTCAGCGGCGTTTTCCACCTGTTCGGGTGTGCCGCCCATGACGGCGCACAGACCTGCTGCTGCCATTGCGGATGCACTTCCGACCTCGGCCTGACAACCTGCTTCAGCCCCTGAGATCGAAGCGTTATATTTCACCAGACCGCCAATAGCGGCGGCTGTCAGCAAGAAATCCTCGACGTGGCTTTCCGAAGAACCAGGCACGTGGTCGAGGTAATAACGCAGCACAGCCGGCATCGTGCCTGCAGCGCCATTGGTCGGCGCAGTGACCACCTGCCCACCGGCGGCGTTTTCCTCGTTTACCGCCATGGCATAAACGCTCATCCAGTCGTTGATGGTGTGTGGTGCGTTTAGGTTCATTCCACGCTCGGCCAGCAGTGCTTCGTGAATGCCCTTGGCGCGGCGGCGTACATTCAGACCTCCGGGCAGGATGCCATCAGTCTTCAGGCCACGTTCGATACAGTTGTTCATGACCTCCCACAGGCGCGCTGTTCCCTTGGCGAAACTGTTGGCGCAACCGCGCGCGATTTCGTTCTCGCGCTTCATCTGAGCGATGGTCTTGCCGCTGTCTCTGGCCATCTCCAGCATCTCGGCGGCCGAATGGAACGGGTAGGGGACGGGCGGACCGTCATTAGTGTCTTTGCCCTCGGCCAGTTCCTCTTCGGTGAGGACAAAGCCGCCGCCAACCGAGTAGTAAACCTGCCGCAGGATAACATCGCCTTGTGCGTCAGTGGCCATCAGGATCATGCCGTTAGCGTGGCCCGGCAGATTGTTTTCGTAGTCAAAGATCAGGTCGGTCTTTGGGTCGAACTGAAGCGTCGGCAGGCCTTCGGGCGACACGGTATGCGTGGCAGTGATTTCGGCCAGCGCGGCTTCGGCTTTGTCGTTGTCGTATGTATCGGGCACGAACCCAGCCAGCCCGAGGATCGTGGCCCGGTCGGTCGCGTGGCCGACACCAGTAAAGGCCAATGATCCGTGTAGCGATCCGCGTAGTCCGGCGAATTCGAACGGCGACGCGCGCATCATGTCAAGGAACCGCGCGGCTGCAACCATTGGCCCCATTGTGTGAGACGATGACGGGCCGATGCCCACTTTGAACATATCGAAGACAGATAGAAACATATCAGGTAGCTGAGCCTTCTTCAGGTGTAGCGTAACTCGGAGACGTGAACGGCGAAACCCCCAAGCCCTCGGCGAAGATGGCGGCTTGGGTCGCGGGCCGGGATTCCAGCCGGGTCAGGATCATTTGTAGATGGGGCGTGTCCGCCAGTTGGAACCAACTGCGGTCAGACTTGGCAGGATACAGGGCCATCCAGCGCATCTGGCAGGCCAAATAATAGGTCAAAACAGACGGCTGATCAGCGTTCAGCCAGACCGGCACCTGCTGCGCTTCGGCGTCCAACACGCGCAGGTGTTGGCGCAGACGCGGGCGGATGCCGGTGCGCAGGGCTTCGGCCTGCCTGGGGTCTATGTATTTCTCGGCATAGAACAGAATGCGCAGATCGGCGTGCAACGTATTCGACGCAAAGAATAGCCATTTCAGAAATGCCGCCCGATCCGGGCTGTCTGGGGCAGGCGCCAATTTCTCATGCGTGTCTGCCAACCACAGCAGAATGGCCGCCGTTTCAAAGATCGGTCCCTGTGGAGTTTCCAACACCGGGATCAAACCGTTCGGGTTCAGCGCCCTGTAAGCCGCACTATCCTGTTCGTTCCGGCGACGATCCACCAGAACGGTTTCATAAGGGAGGCCCATCTCTTCCAGCGCCAATCTGATCACCAGAGAGGCGTTGTCGGGGGCATAGTGCAAGCGATAGGGCGCAGTCATGTCTTGAATGTATATTGGGGCGTTGGGGGCGAAAGTCTTGATTGCGACGTTTCCAATTGGAAACGCGTATTTTAGTCACATGTTTGCGATGTAGGGGGCTGAATTGGCACTCGCAGTTGGTGGGTGCATTTCGTATAAGTCCCACAGCAATACAGGGAAACGCTGCCATGACCCGAGATCTGTCGCCCATCGAAAAGGCCAAATTTGCTGCCGCGCGCCGTGCGGCGGACATGGTTCAAGATGGAATGCGCGTTGGTTTGGGGACTGGATCAACTGCGGCCTGGATGGTGCGCCGTATCGGCGAACGGGTTCGGAACGAGGGGCTGCGGGTCAAGGGGGTGCCAACTTCGACCCGCACCGCGCAACTGGCCCGCGAAGTCGGGATCGAGGTCGTTTCGCTGGATCAGGCCGGTTGGCTGGACCTGACCATCGACGGCGCGGATGAGTTCGACGGAGAGCTGAACCTGATCAAGGGCGGCGGCGGTGCGCATCTACAGGAAAAGATCGTCGCCACAGCCAGCGACCAGATGGTCGTCATCGCGGATGCCGGGAAAGAAGTTGAAACGCTGGGGGCGTTCCCGCTGCCGGTCGAAGTGATCCCCTTTGGCTGGCAAACCACGCGCACCCTGATCGAAGAAGCGCTAGACACAATGGATGTCCTGGGCACCTCGACGATGCTGCGGATGAATGGCGAAGCGCCATTTGTGACGGATGAGGGGAACCACATCCTTGACCTGCATCTGCAGCGCATCGGCAATGCGCGGCAACTGGCTCTGGTGCTCAATCAGGTGCCGGGTGTAGTCGAAAATGGACTGTTTATCGACATCTGTGACACAGTCGTAATCGGTCATGGTGATGGCCGGGTTGAACTGCGAGATCTCAATGATGGCACCACCGAACTGGACCAATTGGTCGAGGGCGGTGACAACCTGTTCTCGGATCTGGCGGATTAAGGAGCGTTCCGGGTGCCAAGCGCCGAATGTCAAATAAACGTAAACCGGAAATCGTGGACCAAACGCCCGCTTTCAGTATCGGCCTACTCTTTGACCCAGAATGAATTGCAACTTTGGAAGTAAACCATATCTGAGGGTTGCTGAATTTCACCCCAATCAGAACAATGACGGGAAATACTATGAGCTTTGACTATGATCTGTTCGTCATCGGAGGCGGCTCGGGCGGCGTTCGCGCGGCGCGCGTGGCTGCTGGTGAGAACGGTGCCAAGGTGGCGCTGGCCGAAGAGGACCGTTATGGCGGCACCTGCGTCATTCGTGGCTGTGTGCCGAAAAAGCTAATGGTCTTTGCCAGCGAGTTCTCGGGCATGGTCGGTGATGCGCAGGCTTACGGATGGGACATTCAGCCGGGTGCTTTGAACTGGAACACGTTCCACGGAAAGTTGGTGGCGGAATTGGACCGATTGGAAGGAATCTATCGCAACATCCTGAAGAATAACGGTGTCGAAGGCTTCGACCAGCGTGCGCATGTCGTTGATGCACATACGGTTGAGCTGGCCGATGGTACGCGTAAGACGGCCAAACATATTCTGATCGCCACGGGTGGCCGCCCGGTTGTGCCCGAGTTTCCGGGTTCGGAACTGGCGATTACCTCGAACGAGATCTTTCACTTAGAGGAACTGCCCGAAAGTATTCTGATCGTTGGTGGCGGCTATATCGCCAGCGAATTTGCTGGAATTATGAACGGGATGGGTGTGAAGACCACCCAGTTCTATCGCGGTGCGCAAATCCTGCGCGGTTTCGACGAAGAGGCGCGCGGGCTGATCAGCGAAGAGATGTGCCAGAACGGCATTGATCTGCATTTGGGCACCAATGTGCTTGAGATGAAAAAGCAGGGTGAAAAGATCTGGGTCAAGGCAACCAACGGGTCTGAACAGCTGTTTGACGTGGTCATGTATGCCACCGGACGCGCGCCGAACGCCGACAATTTGGGGCTCGAGGCCGTCGGTGTCGAACGTGGCCGCAAGGGTGAGATCATCGTGGACGAATACAGCCAGACTGGTGTGCCTTCGATCTACGCGATCGGGGATGTGACCGACCGCGTGAACCTGACCCCTGTTGCGATCCGCGAAGGCATGGCCTTTGTCGAGACCGTCTTCAAAGGCAACCCGACCCCGGTCGATCACGAACTGATTCCGACTGCGATCTTCACTCAGCCGGAGTTTGGTACCGTGGGCCTCAGTGAAGAAGACGCTGCGGCACAGGAACCGATTGAAGTTTACGCAACCTCGTTCAAACCGATGCAGAAGTCGTTTGCCGGCGGCACGCAGCGCGTGTTGATGAAGCTGATCGTGTCGCAGGCGACTCGCAAGGTGTTGGGCTGCCACATCGTTGCGCCGGGGGCGGGTGAGATGATCCAACTGGCCGGAATTGCCGTAAAGATGGGCGCGACCAAGGAAGATTTCGACCGTACCGTCGCCGTTCATCCGGTCATGGCCGAGGAACTGGTTACAATGCGGCAACCTGTGCGCACTGCTTGATTTGCAACCGCGCGCACACAAGTTACAAGGGAACCCGTGATCACACGGTCCAACACGAAGGAATAGATACATATGGCGGGCAACAGCGGTGGCCCCTGGGGGGGCGGAGGCTCCTCAGGTGGTGGAGGAAATAGGGGTAACAACGGGGACGGGCGCAAGCCCCCCGAAGGCGACAGCCCGCAGATTCCCGAGATCGACGAGCTGATGAAGAAAGGACAGGAACAGCTGCGCGTCCTGATGGGCGGACGCGGCGGTTCTGGTCGCGGCGGTGGACAAGGTGCTGGTGGGGGTGGTCCCATCTTTACCAAAGGTACCGTATTGATCGGTGTTGTCGTTGCCGCCGTTCTTTGGGGCGCGGCCAGCTTTTATACTGTAAAGCCCGAAGAACAGTCGGTTGAGCTGTTCCTGGGTGAGTTCTCAGCCGTTGGCAATCCGGGTCTGAACTTCGCCCCGTGGCCTTTCGTGACCGCTGAGGTCATCCCGGTTACCCGCGAACAGACCGAGGATATGGGCGGCACGCGTGGTAGTGACGACGGCTTGATGCTGACTGGTGACGAAAACGTGGTCGATATCGATTATCAGGTCGTTTGGAACATCAACGACCCGGCCAAGTTTCTGTTCAACCTGCGTGATCCACGCCAGACAATCCGTGCTGTGTCGGAATCAGCGATGCGTGAAATCATCGCGCAAAGCGAACTGGCACCGATCCTGAACCGAGATCGCGGAATTATCGCGGATCGTCTTCAGGAATTGATCCAGTCCACAATGGATAGCTACGATTCCGGAATCAACATCGTACGCGTGAACTTTGACAAGGCCGACCCACCGCAGGACGTGATTGCCGCGTTCCGCGACGTTCAGGCCGCCGCGCAGGAGCGTGACCGTCTGCAAAACGTGGCCGACGCCTATGCCAACCGTGTGTTGGCGGAAGCGCGTGGTGAAGCCGCGCAGGTTCTGGAAGAAGCCGAAGCCTATCGCGCTCAGCAGATCAACAGCGCCCAGGGTGAGGCCAGCCGTTTCAGTGCAGTTCTCGAAGAATACAGCAAAGCGCCGGACGTGACCCGCAAGCGTCTCTATCTTGAACGGATGGAGCAGGTTCTGGGTGATGTGGACAAGATCATTCTGGACGAGAATTCTACTGGCCAAGGGCAGGGCGTCGTGCCTTATCTGCCGCTGAACGAGCTGCGCCGCAATCAGGCCGAGGAGAGCAACTGATGCGTAAATCACCCATTCTTCTCATTGTCGTTGTGATTCTAGGCGTTGTCGGTCTGTCCTCAATCTTCATCGTGGACGAGCGTGAGCGCGCGTTGGTTCTACAATTTGGCCGCGTTGTTGCGGTAAAGGAAGAACCCGGTCTGGCGTTCAAGATTCCGATCATTCAGGAAGTCGTTCGCTATGACGACCGTATCCTTTCGATCGACGTTCAGCCGCTTGAGGTGACTCCGCTGGATGATCGTCGTCTGGTGGTTGATGCATTCGCGCGTTACCGGATTTCCGATCTGAACAGATTCCGCCAAGCCGTTGGTGTTGGCGGCATTCCGGTGGCCGAGGATCGTCTGGACCGCATCCTGCGCGCTGAAACGCGTGAAGTGCTGGGTTCGGTTTCGTCCCGCGATATCCTGAGTTCCGACCGTGCGGCGCTGATGCTGCGTATCCGCAACAGCGCGATTGCCGAAGCACAGGCGCTGGGCGTCAACGTGATCGACGTACGTTTGAAGGCGACCGACCTCCCGCAGGCCAACCTCGAAGCCACGTTCGACCGGATGAAAGCCGAACGGGAGCGTGAAGCGACGGACGAACGCGCCCGTGGTAACGAGGCCGCGCAGCGCGTCCGCGCACAGGCCGACCGGACTGTGGTTGAACTGGTCTCGGATGCCAACCGTGAAGCCGAGATCATTCGCGGTGAGGCGGACGCCGAGCGCAACGCGATCTTTGCTGAAGCCTATGGCGCGGACCCTGAGTTCTTTGAATTCTACCGCTCGCTGAGCGCATACGAGAACGCACTTCAGGGTAGCAACAGTTCGTTGATCCTGAGCCCGGATTCGGAGTTCTTCAACTATCTCGCCTCGCCAACCGGACGGCAGGCACCAGCTGCGGCCCCTCAGTAATGGGCTTGATCCTTCTGGCCCTAGGGCTGGTATTGATTGTCGAGGGGCTGGCCTATGCGCTGGCCCCTTCGCTTATTGAGCGTATGCTCGAGGCGTTGCGATCCCTTCCTGAACAGGCGCGGCGGCTGGCCGGTCTGCTGTGTGTGGTCAGCGGTCTGGTGCTGCTTTGGGGCGCATATCAGCTCGGGTTTTAGAGCGATGATTTCAATTGCCAGTGAATTCCCCGCGATCCCGAGTTGCGGGCTTGAACAAACTGACTACATTGGTTGCTAAGAAAGGTCGCTGAGGGGCGACCGCACGATAGATGTCGACAAGGAGTTCCCAAGTGCAGGCACAAGCACGCAGTATTTCTGTCCCGCGGGATGATGGTCTTGGTTTCATGCGGCTGATGTGGATGGCCTTTGCGGGAATGCTCCTTGTACTGGCTCAGACCGTCGCCGTGCAGGCGCGGGGTGAAAGTCTGGCGCCGCTGGCCGAAAAGATCAGCCCGGCAGTGGTTAACATTACTACATCGACCCTTATCGAAGGGCAGACCGGCCCACAGGGGATCGTGCCTGAGGGTTCTCCGTTCGAAGACTTCTTTCGCGAGTTCCAAGATCGCAACGGTGAAGATGGCGACCGCCCGCGTCGCAGCAGTGCTCTGGGGTCCGGTTTCGTGATTTCTGAGGACGGTTATATCGTCACCAACAATCACGTCATCGCGGAAGCGGATGAAATTCTTGTGGAATTTTTCCCTGGCGATGGGCAGCCCAAGAAGGAACTTCCTGCCAAGGTGATTGGCACCGATGAGAAAACAGATATTGCGTTGCTCAAGGTCGAGGCTTCGGGTCCGCTGCAATACGTGAAATTCGGTGACAGCGACATTGCCCGTGTGGGCGATTGGGTGATCGCCATGGGCAACCCGCTGGGGCAGGGGTTCTCGGTCTCGGCAGGTATTGTTTCGGCCCGGAATCGGGCGCTGAGCGGGTCCTACGACGATTACATCCAGACTGACGCGGCGATCAATCGGGGGAACTCGGGCGGGCCGCTGTTCAACATGAATGGTGAGGTGATCGGTGTTAACACCGCGATCCTGTCACCCAATGGCGGTTCGATCGGGATCGGGTTCTCGATGGCCTCAAATGTTGTGGTCAAGGTTGTCGATCAATTGCGCGAGTTCGGGGAAACACGCCGTGGTTGGCTGGGCGTTCGCATTCAAGATGTGACCGAAGATATGGCTGAGGCGATGGGTCTGGACAAGCCGGGCGGTGCGCTGATCAGTGACGTTCCGGAAGGCCCTGCCAAGGATGCGGGGCTGCTGGCCGGGGACGTGATCTTAAGCTTTGACGGCGTCGAGGTCGAAGATACACGCGGTCTGGTGCGCCAAGTGGGTGAGACTACGGTTGGCAAATCGGTCCGGGTCGTGGTGCACCGGGATGGCGGCACCCAGACTGTACTGGTGACTTTGGGGCGTCGTGAGGATGCAGAGCGTGCCGAAGACGGTGAAGAGGATACACCTGAAGCGCCCACTGAAGAAAACGCAGATATTCTGGGTCTGACGATTTCGCCTTTGACTGACACGTTGCGATCGGACCTTGGTCTGGATGCGGACGCCGAAGGTTTGGTTGTGACTGAAGTCGACGAAGCGTCCGAGGCTTTCTCAAAAGGTCTGCGTGCCGGTGACCTGATTACGGAGGCTGGACAGCAAAAGGTCAGTTCGATTGAAGACCTTGAGGCGCGGATGGAAGAAGCGCGAGAAGCGGGACGCAAGTCGCTGTTGCTGCTGGTACGTCGTGGTGGCGAACCCCGCTTTGTGGCGTTGAGCCTGGACGAATAACTCACTACCGGAACAAATCAAAAGGCCGGGGAACCCGCTCCGGCCTTTTTTTTGTGCTGCGAGGAAGTGAGCCACACGCCGGGGAGGCGCGTGGCTCTGATACAGGGAGAGGTCAGTGGACAGATATCGGGGATGATTCTCTGACCTCCTACGGTAACAGTCTTGAAGATAGTCTTAACGTGATCCGTGGTCTGTGAAGCAGGTCACAGGGATTAGATAAGGTCCGAGTCGGCCAGCGCCTTGAGGGCCTCGAAATCTTGAATCATTATCCCACCGCGGGAGGCCTCGACAACGTTGTCGCGCTTCCACGTAGAGATGGTCTTGGACACCGCTTCGCGCGTGGCCCCAACAAATTCGGCCAGTTCGCTTTGCGACAGGGTGATCCGGTTAGAGGGGTCGTCCTGTAGCCCGGACAGGTGCAACAGCTTGCGCGCCAGCCGGATCGGCATCGGCAGGAACACCTGCTCGTTCAACTGCGATCCCATCCACCGCATGCGCAATCCTGCCAACCGGATCAGGTCAACGGCCAGTTCGGGATGCTCGCGGATCTGCTCCATTACGTCGCCTTGCCGCACGCGCAATACGCGGGACGGCTCGGCTGCAGCGATGGTGGCGGTGCGGGGGCCGCTGTCAAACAGGGCGATTTCGCCAAAGACTTCTCCGGGCCGCATAAGTGTCAAAGACAGTTTGCGGCCGCTCATGGCCAGAAAGGACACCTCAAGCGTGCCTTCAAGGATGGCAAACAGAGCATCGCCTTCGTCGCCTTGTTCAAACAGAACCTCCCCGCGCTCCAAAGAAATCTCGGTCGCCTGAGCGGAAAGCATAGCCTTCAATCCGTCGGACGCTTCGGACAGAAAGCCGCTGTCTGGGAAAGCCGTCATGGATTTCGGGTTCTCCGGCTGTGAGTGGTGGGTGGTGACACAACTTTCCACAGCTTTGGCGTTTAGCCAAGGTTTTTGTCTGACTTCTAGCGCAATCTGGCCGGGAAAAGGTGCAAAACCTCCTAAACTCAGGGAATAGGTTTGAAATCTGGATATTCTTACTGACTGTCTGGATCGTCCATGTAGCTCTGCAGCAAGCTGAATTGCAGCATCAGAAACGCCATCAAGGCTATGGGGAACGCAAAGGTTTCGATTTTGACCCAAAGGTCGGTCGACATCGTCCGCCAGACGAATTCATTGGCAATAGCCAGAACCGCGAAGCATCCACACAGGCGGCGGGTCAGGATCATCCAACCCTCGTGGCGCATGGGCAGCATCTCATCCAGAATATAGGCGAGGTAGGATTTACCTTGCAGCAGGCCGATGCCCAGCATGATCGAGAAAAAGCCGTAGACCAGTGTGGTCTTCATTTTGAAAAACCGCTCATCATTGAACCAAGCGGTCAAGCCGCCGAAGAAGATCACCATGATTGCGGTGAAAATTTGTATCCGGCTAAGCTTGCCCGTCAGATACCAGAGGATGCCCATTGCGGCCAGCATCAAGGGTACGAAGAGGATGGTGGCAACGATAAAGCCGGAATACTCGATGCCGCCGATCTGAAAGCTATCGTCGCGCAGGCGCAGGTAGATGAAGAAAAAGGCCAGTGGGGGGCCAAGCTCCAGCACCTGTTTCAGAAATGGATTGATTTCTTTTTTGCCTGTCATCGGTTCTTCCTGCTGCTTACCCGCCCATTTCAACTATTACGGCGCCCAATGCAATCAATGCCATCAACGCAATCCGCCGCGGCCCTACGGTTTCCTTCAACACCAACCATCCAATGAGGGCTGCAAAGACGGTTGAGGTTTCCCGCAGAACTGCGGCTTCGCCAACTTTATCGAGCCTTGTGGCCAGCATGATCGCTCCGAAAGACATGGGGGCGATTATGCCGCCGGCAAGGCCGCGCAGCATCAAAGGTCCGATGGCTGGGCGGTTGATCATGGCCCGCCATCTGAGAAAGGCGTAGAAGGGCATGGCGGCACCGTCGATCATGAAGAACCAGGCCAGAAAGGTGAACGGATCGGCGGTGGCGCGGATGCCATAGGCGTCGTAGGTGGTGTAGAGAGCTACGAATAGGCCGGTCGCAACGGCCAGTACCAGCGCAATGCCCAGAGTTTCACGGTTGGTCTCGAGAAACCGAAAGTTATAGGCGGCTAATCCAAAGATACCGGCCAGCAGGACGGCCACGCCGAACCATTGGGTGCCGGTAAAGATCTCTCCGAACAGCAGATAGGCTCCGATGACGGTGAACAGCGGACCGGTGCCGCGGACAACCGGGTAGACGACGGTGTAAGAGCCCTTGGTATACGCCATCGCTTGCAGGACCTTGTAGGCGACGTGGATCAACCAGACGGTGGCAAAGATCGGCCACATATAGGGTTCAGGCCAGGGCACCACAAAAAACGCAAACGGGGCGGCCATCAGGCAATAGCTGGCGTCGATGGCCCCGCGCGACAGCCACGGGTCGTGGCGCCCCTTCTGAAGAGCTCCGAAGACCGCGTGCAGGAAGGCGGCCATCAGGGCGAGCCCGAGGGCTAGTTGATGGCCTGCATCCGTGCCTTCGAGTGAGATCAGCCAGTCGCTCAAGTATCAGGTCTTTTTGCTGAGGGGAGAGGCCGGGGGCTGCTGCCGCCAGGTCCCTGAGAATAAATGGGGCCAGATGAAATGCGGATTAGGTTTCGAGGCCGGTCAAGGCGGCGGCGAATTCTTCGGGGTCGAAGGGGGCGAGGTCGTCGATTTGCTCTCCGACACCGATGGCGTGGATCGGCAGGCCAAACTTGTCGGCCAGCGCAACCAGAACACCGCCTTTGGCTGTGCCGTCGAGCTTGGTCATCACCAAGCCCGAGACGTCGGCTAGGTTGCGGAAGGTCTCCACCTGGCTCAGCGCGTTTTGGCCAGTGGTAGCGTCCAGCACCAGCAGGGTGTTATGCGGCGCGGTGTCGTCTTTCTTGCGTATGACACGAACGATTTTTGCCAGTTCCTCCATTAGGTCAGCGCGGTTTTGCAGTCGGCCTGCGGTGTCGATCATCAGAAGGTCTGCGCCGTCTTCCTGTGCTTTGGTCAGGGCGTCGAAGGCGAGGCTGGCGGGGTCAGACCCTTCGGGAGCGGTCAGAACCGGGACGTCTGCGCGTTCGCCCCAGACTTGCAGCTGCTCGACGGCGGCGGCGCGAAAGGTGTCTCCGGCGGCAATGACGACTTTTTTGCCAGCCGCTTTGAACTGGCTGGCCAGCTTGCCGATCGTGGTGGTCTTACCAGATCCGTTCACACCCACGACCAACACGACTTGTGGGCGCTTGGGGTAGATCGGCAAGGGTTTGGCGACTGGTTCCATAACACGGGCGACTTCCTGCGCCAGTAGCTGTTTGATTTCCTGCGTCGATAGTTTGCGGCCATAACGCCCCTCGGCCATGTTGGCAGTCACGCGCAGGGCGGTGTCGACGCCCATGTCAGACGCGATCAGAAGCTCTTCGAGCTGTTCCAGCATGTCGTCATCCAGCGTGCGGCGGACGGCGGATTTGGTTTCATTGCGACCGAACAAGCGGCCCAGCATCCCTTTGGAAGGCTTATCCTCGGGAGGTGGGGGCGCAGGTGTCGGATCACTAGGCGCGGGCTCAGGCACTTCGACCGGTTGGGGGGCTGGAGTGGGCTCTGGCACTTCCGGGACCGGCTGCGGGACCTCCGGCACAGGTTCGGGCTGCGGCTCAGGCTCCGGGATGATCGGGTCCGGGGCGCTTGTTTCCTCTCCGCCATCTTCAACGATGGCCTCAAGCCCCTGTTCGAGGCGGGACGAGGATTTGAACAGCTTGTCCTTGAGCTTTGAGAAAAACGCCATTTTTGGTCTCCGCAGGTGTTCCCTTCACCTAATGCGGATTTGCGGCAGTTGCAAAGGGTCAGAGAAAGGCGAACAGCAAACCGACCTGTGCGCCCCAATAGAGTGGCCAGACCATATAAGGTGTTATCCTCAGGGCTGGGTGGTCTGGGGGCAGCAGGAATTTCTCGGTTGCTAGAATCAGGTCAGACGCAATGAAGGCCAGAGCAGCGGGCAGAGCCCACCGCAGCGCTCCGGTTTCGGGTACGGCGAGAACGGTCACGCCCATGCCGAGGATGATCGGAATGTAGCCCAGCACCGGACCTTTTAGGTCCCCAGCCCGCGGTGCCAACAGGGTTGCAGCGACGAGACCAAGAATGATGAGGGACCAAAAGTAACCAGGTTTGTCAAAAATCAACGTGAGGTCGCTGCTGGGATGGGACAGGAACAGGGCGATATACGCGATATGCCCGGCGGCGAACGCGCCGATTCCGGCCATAAACGTTTCGTCGGTTTCGAACGACAACAGCGCATCACCAATCGCACAAAGGGCAAGCGCAACCACCAGAAGAAGCGGGGCTGAAGCTAGCAAAGCGGTCGCGGCCAGCAAAGCAACTGCCGCAGTTTTTAGCAATGACCTCATCGTGCTGGCTGAGCACGGTGACAGGGGCAGGTAGGCCAAAGCACAGGCGGCGGCAGGCCAGATTAGAGCAGTTGTCATGGATACCTCCCGGTTTTCAGTAACTTGTGCCGGGTGGCCGCTTTTTCTCAACCGGTGACGTTGAGGCAGGTGGTTCTGCGGAAATGGTGCTTGGTACTGAGTGATCACGTCTGGCAGAATGTTGCCATGCTCAGATGTTTAGCGATTCTTATGGTTTTGCCTGCTGTTTCAGCATCGGCGCAATCTACGTTGTCTGCGGCTGACTTCGATGAATATACGCGAGGCAAAACGCTGTTCTACGGCTTTCAGGGGCAGGTCTATGGGGTCGAGAAGTACTTGCCAAATCGCCGCGTCATCTGGTCCTTTCTGGATGGCGATTGCAAGGAAGGTGTCTGGTACGAACAGGATGGGCAGATCTGTTTCATCTACGAAGATCGACTGGACCCGCAATGCTGGGTTTTCACTCGGTCAGGGAGTGGCCTGATCGCACAATTCGAGGGTGATCCGGCCCAGACGGAACTCTACGAAGCCGAAGATATTGACGAAGAGATGGTGTGCTACGGGCCGGATATCGGCGTCTAAGGCCCTCTCAGAATAATGAGCCCTGATCTGGCGCGTCCTTTTGGGGGGCTTTCTTAGGGGCTGACCGCGCAGCAGTGGCTTGACCAGTAGTCAGGATACCGTCAGCAAACTCGATCTGCAGCGCGCTGTGTTTTGCGGCCTGTTCTTTCGTTGTCACAACCTGATCGTCGGCACGTACAACGGCGTAACCCCGCTGCAACGTGGCCTTGTAGCTGAGCGTTTCGCGCAGGCGGTCCGTTGAGCTAAGTTGTTGCCGCATCCGGTCCAGCCGTGTTGCTTGCGCGGCGTTCATTCGCTCTGCCAGCCGGGTGACGGTCTGGCGCTGCACTTCGATCTCTCGCTGAATCGGGCGCAGCGAAAGGCGCGAGGACAGGTTCCGCACGGCTTCCTGACGGCTTGTAACGAGGTTGCGCAGGGTCGAAGGGCGCAGGTGGGCAGACAGCTTCACCACTTGTAGATGACGGTTTTGGACGCCGCGTTCCAGCGCCGGGGTCAAGCGATCTGCAATTAAATCAAGTCGTTGTCGCGGGGTGTTCAACAAACTCTCTGGGCGTGGCAAAGCGCGGGACAGATCTCGCAGACGTTGTGATCGTCGTTGAACTGCATCGGTTGCGGCGCGGGACAAGCGCGCGCCTTGCTCACCGGTCCAGGCCAGCAGTTCCATTCGCACGGGCACGGCCAGTTCGGCGGCGGCGGTCGGGGTGGGTGCGCGGCGGTCGGACACATAGTCGATCAGCGTCGTGTCGGTTTCGTGCCCAACGGCTGAAATCAGCGGAATGTCCGAGGCCGCGGCAGCGCGGGCTACGATCTCTTCGTTGAAGCTCCAGAGGTCTTCGATGGACCCGCCCCCGCGCGCAACGATGATCAGGTCGGGGCGAGGCAGGGAACCGCCGGGTGACAACTGATTGAAGCCTTTGATCGCGTTCGCGACCTCGGGGGCACAGTTTGCCCCTTGAACGGCAACAGGCCAGATCAGAACCTTGCGCGGAAAGCGGTCTCGCAGGCGATGCAGGATGTCACGGATCACAGCACCCGAAGGAGAGGTTACGACGCCGATGATCTGCGGCAAGTAGGGCAGAGGCTTTTTGCGTTCAGGTGCGAACAGCCCTTCGGCTTCAAGTTGCTTCTTGCGCTTTTCCAACAGCGCCATCAGCGCGCCTTGCCCGGCGACAGCGACCTCATCGACGTTCAGATTATACTTCGACTGCGCTCCAAAGGCGGTCAGGCGGCCGGTAACGACAACCTCTAACCCTTCTTCCGGCACAACGGACAGGCCAGAGATCTGACCCTTCCACGTTGTGCAGGCCAGCACGTTCCGGTCATCCTTGATGTCGTAATACAGATGCCCAGAGCGCGCCTTGAACACCCGTCCAACCTCGCCCCGCACACGGATTCGTCCAAACGTTCCTTCAAGAGTGCGTTTCACCTCGCCCGAGATATCGGAAACAGTGTATTCAGGGGTGTTTTGACCGGGAATGGGGTCATCAAGCAGGTCGGACATTTCAGCGCCTTGTGTCAAATGCCCGGCCAGCTTAGAACGCCCCGCAAGCGAGGCCAAGCAGATCGGAGTGCATTCATGAATATCCTCATTCTCGGCAGTGGTGGGCGGGAACACAGCCTGGCCTGGGCAGTGATGCAGAACCCCAAATGTGACCGTTTGATTGTCGCTCCGGGCAATGCCGGCATCGCTCAGATAGCGGAATGTGCGTCTTTTGACATCGAGAATGGCGGCGCGGTGGTCAGCTTTGCAGAGGAATATGCGATCGATTTCGTGATTGTCGGCCCCGAGGCCCCGCTGGCCGCGGGCGTGGCAGATCGTTTGCGTGAGGCAGGCGTTCTGGTCTTTGGCCCATCGGCCGAGGCTGCGCGGCTGGAAGCTTCAAAAAGCTTTACCAAGGAAATCTGTGATGCGTCCGGAGCACCGACGGCGGCTTATGCACGTTTTACCGAAGCGGAGCCTGCGAAGGCGTATATCCGCGAACAGGGCGCGCCTATTGTGGTCAAGGCCGATGGTTTGGCTGCCGGCAAGGGTGTGATCGTTGCGATGGATGAAAAGACCGCGCTGGATGCAATTGATGACATGTTCGGCGGTGCTTTTGGTGGAGCAGGGGCCGAGGTTGTCATCGAGGAGTTCATGGACGGGGAAGAGGCGTCCCTGTTCGTGCTATGCGATGGCGAGGATATCCTCTCTGTCGGCACTGCGCAGGACCACAAACGGGTTGGCGAAGGTGATACCGGGTTGAATACCGGCGGGATGGGTGCCTATTCACCCGCGCCGGTTTTGAGTGATGAGGTTGAGGCCCGGGCAATGGATAAGATCGTGCGTCCGACCATTGCCGAGATGAAGCGTCGGGGTACACCGTTTCAGGGGGTTCTCTACGCCGGTCTGATGATCAAGGACGGGCAGCCGAGGCTGGTTGAATACAACGTCCGGTTCGGCGACCCCGAATGTCAGGTGCTGATGATGCGGCTTGGTGCGCAGGCGTTGGACCTGATGCATGCTGCCGCCGAAGGTCGACTGGGCGAGGCACAGGTGAATTGGGCCGATGATCACGCGATGACCGTGGTGATGGCGGCGAAGGGGTATCCGGGCGCTTATGAGAAGGGAAGCGTCATCAACGGGTTGGAGGCTCTGACGGAAGATAGCAGCAACATGGTGTTTCATGCGGGAACCAAGGCCGTTGAGGGGCAGGTGCAGGCTGCCGGCGGGCGGGTGCTAAACGTCACGGCCCGCGGTGGCACGCTGCAAGAGGCACGGAACCGGGCGTATGCGGCAGTGGATGGAATTGATTGGCCGGACGGCTTCTTCCGCCGCGACATCGGTTGGCGGGCGCTATGAGCGATAGGGCTCCCGCGCCCTGACGCCGCATCAGAGATGCGACGCCAAAGGCCTTGGGCCGGGCAGCCCGCTTACGCGGGCTGCTATCGGGCTTATTGGGCGCAGATCAGGGTTTGTTTCATCGCCGCTTGGGTGAAAGCGGCCAGTTCCTGCGTTTTCCAGTTATGATCGTAGTGGGCACTGACGATCTGCTGCCAATCGGCGCTGGCGACGATCAGTTCGGGACCGTTGCCGCAATCTCTGACACCGCCGGTGATGAAGTCTTCGCCGATGCGGTGATTGGTCAGTCCGGATAGGGTGGCGATTTCAGTCAGGTCATCATCCTTGAAACGCCAGATGCGTAGGGTCTTGGCCAGATGCGGGCGGTCGATGTAGGCGATTTCCACATAGCCGTCGCCGTCCAGATCTGCAGCGCCAATCGGTGCCAGCCATCGAAACCGGGTACCGATATGAGGCGTTGCGGCGATTTTTTCTCCGCGAGCATTGTAGATTGCGAGTTGCGCACCAAGCTGATCTTGGGATTCGACGACGACGACCTCGGGTGTGCTATCGGAGTCGATATCAACGAGCCGAGGTGAAAGGTCTTCGAAAACGCGATCCTCGGGAAGGCGGATCATCACGGTTCTGCGTCTGCGCTCGGCGTCGGCACTTTTGACGGTAAGTTCCAAAGCACCGTATTCGATGCTGTCACCCAAGACACCGTGGGGGTAGCGAGTGGTCGGTTCGGTGAAGCGGGCTTCGGTTATGAAATCCGCTGCCGTGCCGGGGCTTGCCCCTATCAGCCACAGGCTCATTGCCAACAGGGCGCCGCGTGTCCGACCTTGCCACAGGCGATCGGACCGACGCGGCGCTTTGGATGGCATCAGATCTGTTTTTCGGGCATTTGCACGACCAGACCATCCAGCTCATCCGTGACCTTGATCTGGCAGGTCAGGCGCGAGCGGGTCGGGTCGGGCTCAAAGGCAAAGTCCAGCATGTCCTCTTCCATGTCGTCCTTGGCCGGAACTTTCTCGACCCAGTCGGGGTGGAGGTACACATGGCAGGTCGAACAGGCGCAGGCACCGCCGCAATCGGCCTCGATGCCGGGAATGTTGTTGTCACGGGCCCCTTCCATGACGGTCAGTCCGTTGGCGACCTCGACTGTGTGTTCGGTACCGCCATGCTCGACATAGGTGATCTTTGCCATTGCGTGCGTCTTCCTTTTGCGATGTTCGAAACCTTCCTTAGTCAAGGCATCTAGGTCTTTCCAGCCTCATTTGCGACTCGGCACGCCGCGTCTGGACTTTCCTGATGTTTGTTCTATTTTTGTTCTCATGCTTGTTGCCCCTCTACGTTCCATTTCGCAAAACAGCGACTGGCCGCGCCCGCCTGCCTGTCTGCCCGCAAACCGGCTGGACGATCCGCCCGAGGGCGTGCGAGTCGCTGTGGCCGGGCTGGTGATCCTGCGGCAGAGGCCAGGGACGGCCAAGGGGGTGATCTTTGTCACGCTTGAGGATGAGACCGGGATTGTGAACGTTGTGGTCTGGCGCAAAATTTATGAGCAATTCCGGCGTGCGGTGATATCGGGGCGGTTGCTGAAGGTCACCGGCCGGATGCAGCGGGCGCATTCGGTGACCCATGTGATCGCGGAAGAGATCGAGGATATCTCGGGGATGCTGGATGTGCTGGTGCGGGGGGAGCAGTTGGGCTGACCCTAGCCTGAAACTATCGCTCTTCTGCGCGCCAAAAATGGTAGGCTTTGATCTTTTGAGCTTTGAACTCGGCATGCATTTCGTCGGACATTAGCAGTGGCAGATATGGATATCGTTTTTCACGCCAAAGATTGTGCTCTGCAGCCCTGTCCTTGCGGATAACAAGGTTCCGTGCCGTGGGCGGATCTAACTCCATTTGATCTCGTGACTTTTCGCCGACGATCTGAAAGGCCATCTTAACACTGGAGGCCTCATCGATAACTGTGTCGAGGTGCTTGGTCACGTTCAAGAAAAAGTATGCTGTATCGGGCTTTGAGCCATCCCTGTAGAAGGCTTCGATCGGAAGGATTTGGTGCACACCCGGATCGAATGCTTCCAAAATCTGACGCACGCGTTCAGAGATGATCCGAACACCACTTCTCGCAGAAAAGATATCTGGGAGACTCGCCGCCTGTTTTTTTAACAGCACTTTTTCCGGTGCTTCGCTTAATTCCAATCGGCGTTGTCCTGTATGAAAAACGCTCGGGACATCCTTTGGGATTCTTCCTGCGTCATATCTTTCGCCCCAACCCGGTAAGTCGAAACCTTTAAGGTAACGACCGGTTGCAGGGTAGTAACAAACATATGCCATTTGAATTTCTCGCCTGAAAATGTGCTTTAAATCAAATATGTGTCGCGCCATTGCAATGCCAGCGATGGCACAGTGTTTTGTTGTGTTTCAGGAGTGAATTGAGCTTCACCGCTTAAACAAGTTCCTCTGCGCCTGCTTGTCCCGGTGATCTCCGCGCAGCTCGGCATGTAACGCGCGTCCTGCTTGAACCCCCGGGCGGGCGCTCACCGTTTCAAGCCATCGAGTGAAATGTGGCTTGTCCTCTAAAACTTGCTGCTGACCTTCCCACAGGCTGGCCCAACCCCAGATCGACATGTCGGCGATGGAATAGAAATCGCCCGCGACGTATTCGTTCTCGGCCAATCGCCGGTCGAGCACTCCATACAACCGACCAACCTCGGTGCGGTAGCGGTCTTTGGGATAGGGGAGATCTTGCGGAGGCTCCAAATTAGGCGCGTATTTCAGAAAGTGGTGGGCCTGACCGGCCATCGGACCGACGCCTCCCATTTGCCACATCAGCCATTCTTCGACCGCGATCCGGTCGCGTTCGGTTTCGCCATAGAATTTCCCGGTCTTGCGGGCCAGATACATCAGGATCGCGCCGCTTTCGAACACGGAAACCGGCTCACCGTCCGGACCATCGGGATCGACGATGGCAGGCATCCGGTTGTTGGGGGAAATCTTCAGGAACTCAGGGTCGAACTGATCACCCTTGCCGATATTGATCAGATGCGTGGTGTAGGGCAGCTCCATCTCTTCCAAAGCGATGGACACTTTCCAGCCATTCGGCGTGGGCCAGAAATACAAGTCAATCATGATTTCTCCTCAGGTTGAGGCGATCATGAGGCTTTCTGTACAAACGGCAAGAGCCCTTTTGGGCGGCACGGGGCAAAGAGCCGTGACCAGCGGCGGGTGGACCATCTGGGCAGGCCCTGCAGTATCGGTGGTAAGCTCAGCCAGTTCTCATTTCGCAGTAGGGCATTATAGATGTGCAGAACGCCGGGCTGGACCAATGGCAAATCCGGCGTTGTTGGTTTCCATGCAGGGCGAATGTGTCATCGATAGCATTTATCCTGGTTACTGGCATCTGCTCCGACTTACACAAGGTGTTGTGGTGCTGATGTGTCATGGCGCTATGACGCTCTGATCAAAGGACGGTTGCAGAACCGTGATGATGCCTTTGGCAGGGTTGACGAGTCCGCAAGTGCGGCGTAAGGGCAACAACACTACGTGGCGATTTGTTACCGGATTGCGGGCCACGCTAAACCAAACCGCTAAAAGGTCAGGATGAAAGGCCCCTTTCGCTTGACCGCGTCTGGGGTTTTTTTGATGCCCTTGCCAGACAAGGGTCGAGAGGAATGACATGAGCGAGAGCTGGAACAAACGCACCCAAGCCGTCCACGGCGGCATCCGTCGCAGCCAATATAACGAGGTCAGCGAGGCGATCTTTCTGACGCAGGGCTTCGTCTATGAGAACGCCGAACAGGCCGAGGCGCGGTTTATCGAGACCGGTCCGGATGAGTTCATTTATGCTCGATATGGCAATCCCACCGTGTCGATGTTTGAGCAACGGATTGCAGCGCTGGAAGGCGCTGAGGACGCGTTTGCAACGGCGTCCGGTATGGCCGCTGTGAACGGTGCGCTAACTTCAATGCTGAAAGCTGGCGACCATATCGTCTCAGCCAAGGCACTGTTCGGCTCGTGCCTGTATATCGTCGAGAACATTCTGACCCGTTTCGGTGTCGATGTGACATTTGTTGACGGCACGGACCTGGAACAATGGAAAGCGGCTATCCGGCCCGACACCAAGGCGGTGTTCTTTGAATCCATGTCGAACCCGACGCTTGAAGTGATCGACATTGCCTCCGTCGCCGAACTGGCCCACGCGGTTGGCGCGCTGGTGATTGTAGATAACGTCTTCTCGACGCCGGTCTTCTCGCGCGCGATCGAGCAAGGTGCCGATGTGGTCATCTACTCTGCAACTAAGCATATCGACGGGCAGGGCCGTGCGCTGGGCGGTGTCATCATCGGCACCAAGGACTTTATCCGTGGCACGGTTGAGCCTTATTTAAAGCATACCGGAGGTGCGCTCAGCCCGTTTAACGCCTGGATCATGCTGAAAGGTTTGGAGACCATGGCGCTGCGAGTGAATGCGCAGGCCGAGACCGCTCAGAATGTGGCAGAGGCGCTGGAAGGTCACGCAGCGTTGGAGCGGACGCTGTATCCGGGTTTGAAGACACACGCTCAAAACGATTTGGTGCAGTCGCAGCTAGGTGGTAAGGGCGGAACGGTTCTGTCACTGGACATCAAGGGTGGGAAAGAGGCCGCGTTTGCGTTCCTCAATGCGATGACGATCCCGGTGATCTCGAACAACCTTGGCGACGCCAAGTCGATTGCAACGCACCCGGCGACCACGACGCATCAGCGGCTGAGCGATGAGCAGAAAGACGAGTTGGGTATCACCCCCGGCCTGATCCGCCTGTCCATCGGTCTGGAAGACGCTGGCGACTTGCTTGCCGATATTAAGCGAGCATTGGACGTTTCTCAGCGCTGAAATCAATCTATATTCTGCTATGCCCGCGATGAAACTGCATGATAGGGGCGCAAGTTCCGAATTCCGTGCTGAAATTCATCCGGGCTGTGCTTTGACGCGTATACGGTTAAACTGGAAAATCCGTCGAAGCTGTATATAGTCCGGCGACCAACCGAGGAGCCCCTATCAATGAATGTGCACCCCCGTGACATTGATGATGCGCCAGACAGTAAAGAGGCCGCTGCCGCGCTGAAAACTCTGCGCAAGTGGGTCGAAACAGCGACCGAAGCTGAAATCAGTCAGCTCGACCCGGCCGTGGCACGTCTTGTCCCTGGGCTGGTGCCGGTGAACTATCCGACCTTATCGCGCGACTACCCCGAGGCGTTTGAGGTCGACGCGGCCTATCGTGCATCGCTGCCGGATCTTCAGAACGGCCCGTCCAGCCTGATCCGCGGGGCCAAACAGCAGATTCAGCATGTAGGCATCTCGAATTTCCGCCTGCCGATCCGCTTTCATCGCAAGCATGGCGAAGACCTGACGCTTGAGACCTCGGTCACCGGGACGGTCAGCCTTGAGGCCGAGAAAAAGGGCATCAACATGTCCCGGATCATGCGCTCGTTCTACAAACACGCCGAGCGTACGTTCAGCTTTGAAGTGATGGAAGCCGCGCTGAACGATTACATGACCGATCTGGACAGCTTTGATGCGCGTATCCAGATGCGCTTTTCCTATCCGGATCGAGTCCAAAGCCTTCGTTCGGGGCTGGAAGGGTACCAGTATTACGACATTGCGCTGGAATTGGTTGAGCAGAACGGCGTGCGTCAGAAGATTATGCATCTGGACTATGTCTATTCGTCGACCTGCCCATGTTCTCTGGAACTCAGCGAACACGCACGTTCTCAGCGTGGTCAGCTTGCAACGCCGCACTCGCAGCGTTCTGTCGCACGGATTTCGGTTGTTGTGGATTGCGCTGCAGACTGCCTGTGGTTTGAGGATTTGATCGCGCTCTGCCGCCGTGCGGTGCCGACCGAAACGCAGGTGATGGTCAAACGCGAGGACGAACAAGCCTTTGCCGAACTGAACGCTGCCAACCCGATCTTCGTCGAAGACGCTGCGCGCCTGTTCTGTGCCGAACTTCTGGCCGATCACCATGTCGGCGATTTCCGCGTGGTGGCCAGTCATCAGGAAAGCCTGCACAGCCACGATGCAGTATCTGTTCTGACCGAAGGTCCGACCTTTGTTTCCTCCAGCCTTGATCCGCGTCTGTTCTCGACTCTGTTCCATGTTGGGTGACTGAACAGCGCGCCTGCAAGTCTCAAAATTAGACTATCGGCGAATTTTTGCCGCATCGCAGCAAATAATGCTGCGTACGCACTGTGTTTCGCGCTAAAATAGCGGGGTATGCAGCCGTGGTGTGCGCGATCATGCCACTCTGAAAGGAAGCCGAGACGTGCGACGCCCCGGGATTTCAGGCCTAGTTAGCCCGTCCGAGAAATCCGGACGGAGTGCGGACGATCTTTCCTTTGGCGGCTGTATCGCTTTCACAGGAGAAATGACGAATGAATCCGATTACCCAACCGCTGGAATTCCAGGCGGCGGCTATTCGTATGGCCGGCTACGCGGTTAGCAACCAACTGAAGATCATGCAAATTTTTGCCACCTCGGCTATGGAGCTGCCGTTCGTACCGGTACACGCACTGCACGTGTCCTCTTCGGTTCCCGCACCGGTAACACCAAAGCCGGAATTCAAGTCTAAAGCGGCCGCCGCCAAGCCCGCGGCCAAAGCCAAAGCAGGGCCAAAGCCGAAAGCCAAACCAGCGGTCCGGGCCAAAGTGGCAACCAAACCCATGGCCGAATCACCGAAGCCTGTCACCGTCAAGTCTGTAGCCACTCCGGCGAAGGCACCAGCTTCTCCGACGGCGGCAAAGCCTGTAAACACGGCAACTCCGCAGGAAGTGAAACCGGCAGCAGCGCCCGCAAAGCCAGCGGTTCGAGCCCGCCAGTCAACTGCAGCAGTCAAACCCGCGCCCAAGGCGCAAACGGTTAAACCCACCGCGGCAAAGCCAGCTGCTAAACCTGCAGCACCCAAGGCTCCGACGAAAGTTGCAGCGCCTAAACCTGTTGCCCCCAAGGCATCGGCAAAGCCAGCGACCAAACCTAACGAAAAAACCGCAGCAGCAAATGCACCGGCGAAGCCTGCAGCGCCCAAGGCAGCCACCTCGTCTGTGACTCCCAAAACTGAGCCAGCGAAACCTGTGGCACCGAATCCGGCGGCAGCAAAGCCCGCTGCGCCCAAGGTTCCTGCCAAACCTGCTACACCCAAGGTAGAACCCGCTCAGGCTGCGGCCCCACAACGCCGGACACGCACGCCGTCGAAACCGCCCGCAATGCCCACACCTGTCAGCAAAACGGACAAGTAAACGGGACATCCGCTTGACACAGTCGTGCAGGCGCGCCAACGCTGCGCCTCATGACGGACATGCGCCCGGTTGGATATGTGATTGGCCTGTTGGTCGCCATTCTAGGGGCGACCATGATGCTGCCTATGCTTGCGGATCTCATCGAAGGTCGGGGCGAGTGGCATGTATTCCTGGAAAGCGGCATTATCACCATTCTGACCGGAGTGGTCCTATCCATCAGCTGCTCCAACGGGGTGGGCGAAGGTCTGACGATCCGCCAGACCTTCTTGCTGACCACTGGCGTCTGGGTCGCGCTGCCATTCTTCGGCGCGATCCCGTTTCTGATTGGTGAAACCGAACTGCGCTTTGTCGATGCATATTTCGAGGCGATGTCGGGGCTGACCACCACCGGCTCGACGGTGATTTCCGGCCTCGATGATTTACCCCAGGGGTTGCTGTTGTGGCGCGGACTGCTGCAATGGCTGGGCGGCATCGGTATCATCGTTGTAGCCATGGTTTTCCTTCCCGAGCTGCGGGTCGGGGGGATGCAAATCTTCCGCTCGGAAGGGTTTGAAACCATGGGAAAAATCCTGCCACGCGCGCAGGAGATCGCGGGCCAGATTTCCCTGATCTACGTCTTTCTTACCTTCGTTTGCGCACTGGTTTATGCCGGTCTCGGGATGAGCTTTTTCGACGCTGTGGTGCACGCGATGACCACCATCGCGACAGGTGGATTCGCCAACTACGATTCCTCTTTCGCGCAGTTTTCGGGACCGACCGAGTACGCAGCCGCGGTCTTCATGATCCTCGCGGCGCTGCCCTTCGTACGTTACGTTCAGTTCGCCAATGGCAATACCAACTCTTTGTGGCAGGACAGCCAGATTAAGACCTTTCTGGCAACAATTCTGGTATTGGTCGCGGTCATGGCTGTGTTCCTGATCTCGGTCTTTCCGCACCACTGGGAACAGGCCTTCCGAGAATCCCTGTTCAACATCACGTCGATCATTTCCGGTACAGGATATGCCAGTGTCGACTATATGACTTGGGGCAGTTTTCCGGTCATGCTGTTCTTTCTGATCGGCCTGATCGGAGGTTGCGCGGGCTCGACCGCCTGTTCGATCAAGATTTTCCGTTATCAATTGCTGTTCGCTTCGATCAAAACCCAGATCCGACGCATCCGCTCGCCGCATGGCGTCTTTACCCCGCAATACGGAGGGCGCACGATCGGGACGGATGTTTTAACCTCGGTGATGAGTTTTTTCATGTTCTTCGTGCTGTCGCTGGGTGTGTTGGCTTGGGCGCTCGCGCTGACGGGGCTGGACTTTATCACCTCGGTCTCGGGGGCCGCCACCGCACTGGCCAACGTGGGGCCAGGGTTGGGGGGGCAGATCGGACCATCGGGCAATTTCGCTGGGCTTAACGATACGGCCAAATGGTTGCTGTCCATCGGCATGCTGGTCGGGCGGCTTGAACTGCTGGCCGTCTACGCTCTGTTTACCGTCCAATTCTGGAGAAACTGATGAGAAGACCTCTGGGTGCTCAGATTTCGCACATGCTGAAGGATCGCAGTGTCGACGTGATTTTCGGTATCCCCGGCGTGCATAATCAGGAAATGTACCGTGGCATAGAAGAGGCGGGCATCACACATGTTTTGGCCCGGCACGAACAGGGGGCAGGGTTCATGGCTGATGGCTATGCCCGCGCGACTGGCAAGCCCGGAGTGGCCTATGTGATCACCGGGCCTGGGCTGTGCAACATCATGACACCGATGGGGCAGGCTTATTCAGACTCGGTGCCGATGCTGGTGATGTCGTCTTGCTTGGATGAATCGCAGGCAGTTCGCGGGCAGTTGCACCAAATGAAGGATCAGCGCGGGGCTGCCGAGACTGTAACCGACTGGTCGCATCAGGCGAACACCGCGCAGGCGGCCTATGGGCTGGTCGAACGGGCTTTCGAAGAATTTGAATTGTCGCGTCCGCGCCCGAAACACATTCAAGTGCCGATTGCGCAGCTTGAGGCTGATGCCGATCCCGCGCCGTTTCCCAATCAGCCGGGCCTGCGGACCAGAGCCTTACCACCGGATGTTGCTCCGGTGCTGTCGCTGCTCAATATCGCGCGCAGACCGCTGTTTATTCTGGGGGGAGGTGCCCGCTCGAATTTGTGGCGGCAGATTTTGACTCAGCTTGGTGCTGCGTGTTTTACGACTTACGCAGGGCGCGGAATGGCGGGGTTAGGCTATGCGCTCGACTTTGGCGCCACGCTGTCGCGCCCCGACAGTGCCGAGCTGATCGGTTCCGCTGACCTTGTGGTTGCGGTAGGCGCAGAGTTGGGTGAAGTCGACCTCTGGCGCGACACGCTGGGGCAATCCGTCCATCTGGTGAGGGTTGATCTTGATCCTAAGGTTCTGTCCGACCATCACCGCGCTGGGATCAAGTTGCAAGCGGATGGTGAGAGCTTTGCAAAGGCGCTTTGGGCTGCGATTGACCACGTGAAACCAGCCACCGGATGGGCCGCAGAAGAAATCGCCGAAACGCGCAGCCGCTGGCGCGCGGAATTGGACACCGAACGTCCGGGAATCCTGCCGGTTCTGGATGCTCTGCGCGATGCAATGCCTGCTGACACAATGATCTACTCCGACATGACCCAAATTGCCTATGTGGCGAAAGAGGCTTGGGACATGGCCTATCCTTATCATTGGCACCATCCGACCGGATTTGGCACCTTGGGTTATGGCCTGCCAGCCGGTATTGGTGGTGCAGTTGCCCGTCGAGGTAAGCCCACTGCGGTGATCGCGGGGGACTACGGATTCCACTACACAATGATGGAATTGGGCGTTGCGGTAGAGCTGGGCCTGTCCTTGCCCATCATCCTGTGGGACAACGGCAAGCTGAAAGAGATCGAGGATAGCATGGTTCGAGGTCAGATCGCCCCCAACGCGGTCGTTGCTCGCAACCCCGATTTCTGCAAACTGGCCGAGGCCTTTGGGGCTTTGTCCGCTGCGCCATCCAACATTGAGGAAATGCAGGCCACCGTGCGTTCCGCCTTTGATGCACCGGTTCCAACCCTTATCCGAGTGACGCCGAACATCGTCTATTAAAAAAACGCCGCCCAATGAGGCGGCGTTTTTATTTTCCGGACCGGTTCAATCCCAGCAGTGCACCAGCACGGTCATCCCGTTGGCCCTGCGGCTGAGTTCATTGGGCGAGATTTCAGCGGTCGACTGACTGGACTGACCGGACACGCCCGCCTTTTCCAGAACCGTATTCAGCCGCTCCACCGTGGCAGCCAGGCTGACCGAAGCAGGCAGGGTGCGTCCGTCGGACGGAGCGGGCAGCAGCATGCCGACGACCTGACCGGCGTCATCAAACACAGGACCGCCCGCGTCGCCCGGCTGGGCCGCCAGAGCCAGGCGTTTCACACCGTCTTCGCCGTTCAACCCGCGCACGTCTGAGATTTGACCGAAGGTCAGCGTCGGCGCGCCCAACGCACCCTGATATGAGAAACCCGACACCGCGACTTCGGACTGGATCCGAGGGTTGTCCGCGCTGAATTCAGCGATGCTGATTGGGGCAAGGCTGCGGCTGGGGCGCAGAACGGCTACGCCAAGATCGGCGTCCGACCAGGCGACCTGAAGTTCCTGATCACCGTCCAGCGTGATCCGAGAGCAGCTGTTGGCGGCTTCTGATACCGTTAGGACTGTGCCGTTCGCATCCGTGAAGAAGCCGGACCGGGACAGGCGGGGCTTGCGCACCTGCAGACCCGAGACGAGGTCGATCCCTTGTTCCGCATCGGCACCTGCGCCTGCGTCCAGAACGGCATCATTTGTCCTGAAGCTGGCCTTGATCGCCGCCAGAACCCGTGCCCGGCGCGCCTCATCGCCTTCGGGCCAGACGAGCGTAAAGCCCTTGATCCGACCATCGCTCAACGCAGCTTCTGTGTAGGACACGATCCCGTTGCCGCGCCCTTCTAGCGTAAAGCGGTCGCCGCGCAGTTCTCGTGGGCCTCCCAGAGGAACGATCTCCAGTGATTGCATCACCTCGTACAGCGCGCGAAGTGTGGCCTTGTCGCCTTCTTGACTGATCAGCAGTACTTGGGCGTTCAGATCGTTGGTGCTATTGAAATGCGCGAAGGGGGCTTCATAGCGGTCGAAGCCGACAACACCCAGCGGCAGGTCCAGATCAATTCCGGCTTGCGGGTCCGAATAGCGCTCCATGCCAACGCTGATCAGCGGTGCGTTATAGTCTTCCATCAACGCTTTACGCTGCGCCGTGGTCAGAACACCTGTGGCATCAAAGCCGTTGAACCGCTGCCAGTCGCCCATCGAGCGGCGCGTTCCCTGACCGAAAGCGCCGTCAATTGTTGCATTGTAAAACCCTGCAGCCTGAAGGGCTGTCTGCAAATCCCGGCGCTCTTGCGCGGTCAGCAGCCGTTCGGATTGCAGAGCCTGAGACCGGGTTTCATCAGAAGGTTCCGGTGTTAGCCCAGAAATACTTGGTTCAGGTTGCGGTGTGTTTTCGACGGGTGGTGTCACCACTCCCCGGTTTAAGATGTTTGCGCCGACTGGCCAGAATTGCTGACCCAGCGAGCTTGAGAACGCGATGTAGCTATCGGCCGGGATCTGTCCCTCGGCCCGGTAGACACGCAAAACCTGTTCGGCATCGCTGCGTAAATAGGGCCCAATAACAATGGCATACCATCCAGAGTTCAGGCGAAAACCGTTCACGTCAGGCAGGGCGTTTGCATAGACTTGCGCGCGCTCTTGTGCTTCGCGCAACGAGGGTTGTGCCTCGACCTGCACCCAGACCCCTGCGTCCTGCTGCGCAAATACGGCGCGCACGCCGAAGAGAAATAGAAACAAAATTGCAGTGAATATTCGTGTCATTGTCTGCCCGTGTTCGCAGTGTTTTAACTTTGTCGCAGGTTACGCGATTTGGGGTCGGGAACGCCATGCTTGGAATACGGGGAATTTCCAGTGTGGCGGCGCAGTGACAGCGGGGACCCATTGGCCCGTTGACGCCCCTTGGCCCCTTGCATAGGAAGGGCAAAACCGACCGGAACCGGGCGCAGATGTGCCCAAAGGGAATGTCATGACCGAACCGTCCAATGCACCTCGTTCTTTTCAGGAAATTATCCTGCGGCTTCAGACTTATTGGGCGTCGAAAGGCTGCGCCATCCTGCAGCCCTATGATATGGAGGTGGGCGCGGGCACCTTTCACCCGGCCACAACTCTGCGTGCGCTTGGGTCCAAAGTCTGGGCTGCAGCTTATGTGCAGCCGTCACGTCGCCCCACCGACGGGCGCTACGGCGAGAACCCGAACCGGTTGCAGCACTACTATCAATATCAGGTACTGATCAAACCCAGTCCGCCGGATTTGCAAGAACTTTATCTTGGCAGTCTTGAGGCCATCGGCATCGACATGAACCTGCACGACATCCGGTTCGTCGAGGACGACTGGGAAAGCCCGACGCTGGGGGCCTGGGGTCTGGGCTGGGAAGTCTGGTGCGACGGGATGGAAGTCAGCCAGTTCACCTATTTCCAGCAGGTTGGCGGTCATGACTGTGCGCCGGTGTCGGGTGAGTTGACCTATGGTCTGGAGCGTCTGGCCATGTACGTTCTGGGCATCGATCACGTGATGGACATGCCCTTTAATGACCCTCAGTCACCCAGCCCACTGACCTATGGCGACGTCTTCAAACAGACCGAGGAAGAATACGCCCGCTGGAACTTCGACGTGGCCAACACCGAGGTTCTGCTGCGTCACTTCGAAGAGGCCGAGGCTGAGTGCGCCGCCATTCTGACGCAGGAACATGACGATCCAAAAACCGGTAAGCGCATCATCATGGCACACCCGGCCTATGATCAATGCATCAAGGCCAGCCATGTCTTCAACCTGCTGGACGCGCGGGGCGTGATCTCGGTGACAGAACGGCAGGCCTATATCGGCCGGGTTCGGGCGCTCGCCAAACAATGCGCCGATGCGTTTCTTTTGACTGAGGCTGCCGGGTTCGAGGCCTGATGGGGCGCTCAGGCCAATCCCGGCAGCAGCACTTTCAGGCCGTCTGCGATCATCCCGATTGCGATGGCCGACAGGATCATGCCCATAAAGCGGCTCATGATCACGCGAGCGTTTTCAGACAGGCGTTTGGACAAAGCCGAAGCGTTCCAGAAGGTGACAAACAGCAGGAACAGAACGGCCAGAAACACGCCCGCATAGATGATGGTGTCCGCGGGCTTGGAGATATGGTGCGCATAAAGGATCAGCGTCGTGATCGTACCCGGGCCAACCAGAATGGGAAAGGCCAACGGGTAGAAGGCCACCGTTGCAGGTTCGGGATAGGCTTGCTTTTCCCCCTCGGTTCCGTGGTGCGAGGTGCTTTCGTTACCGTTCAGCATGTTCAGACCGATCATCAGAACGACCAGACCACCCGCAACACGCAGGTCGTCCACGCTGATCCCGAACAGGCCCAGTGTTTGGTTGCCGATGGCTGCAAACGCGCCGCCGAGGATCAGACAATAGGTCGCCGTTTTCGCTGCAACCTTGCGTTGGTCAGCCGGCGTCAGGCCGTCGGTGACACTCAGGAAAACGGGCAGGTTGGTGATAGGGTTCATGATCGCAAACAACGCGCCGAAGAACCCAACGGCAAGGGTCATGTCCATTCCAAAAGCCTCGTTTCGACCTGTATCGGTTTGGAAACTGGCCTATTTCCTATGAAGTTGAAAGAGACCGCGTGATTAGGATGCTCGAAAGATGACGGGAAAACTGCTAGCAATTATTCTTCTTGCGTCGGCGGCGCTGGCCGGAGCGGGCATGTATTACCTTCAGGTCTACGGGTTTTACTATGACGTCGCTGCCCGGCCCGGTGAGGATGTGGTGCTTCTGTCCAAAGGCTCTGAAATCCCAGAACCCATCGCGTATTCGGCGTTTCAGGCGATTGATGCCGACAGTTCTCCGATCCGTTACCGGGCTTGTTTTGAAACTGAGCTTACAGTCGAAGACCTCGCCGCTTATCAGCCGGTCGAAAACCCGGAACCTCTGACTGCGCCGGGATGGTTTGACTGCTACGATGCGGTGGCCATCGCCGAGGCGCTGAAATCTGGACAGGCACAGGCATTCATGGGGGCCAAAAACATCCATTATGGTGTCGACCGCATCGTCGCGGTGACCGCAAACGGCAAGGGTTATGTCTGGCACGCGCTGAACAATTGCGGTGAAAAAGCCTATGACGGAACGGTTGTGGGCGAGGAATGCCCGCCCCGACCGGAGAACTGAGGGGAACATGACAGACGCCGCGATCCATATTCCTAATTTTCTGACCGCCACGCTTGGCATCGCGGTCTATCTGATTGGCGCCGAGATCAACGCTCGGGTCGCGCTGCTGCGTCAATTCAATATCCCCGAGCCGGTCACAGGTGGTTTGCTGGCGTCTCTTGTATTGCTGTTTCTGTATCTCGTGGCCGGGCTTGAGCTGACGTTCGACCTTGCCTCGCGGGATTTCCTGCTGATCGTGTTCTTTGCCGGGATTGGTTTGAATGCGCGGCTGGCCGACTTGATTTCCGGCGGCAAGCCATTGTTCCTGCTTCTCATTCTGACGTTGGTGACTATCGTTGCCCAGAATGCCGTCGGTGCCGCCGGAGCGGTTGCCTTTGGCTACCCGGCCCAGGCTGGGGTTCTTTTTGGTTCTGCGTCGCTGATTGGCGGGCATGGTACAGCCATCGCATGGGCCCCCGAGGTTGGCGCTGTCACCGGGCTTGAGGGCGCGACCGAACTCGGCGTGGCCGTGGCGACGCTTGGCCTTGTGCTGGCTGCGCTGGTGGGCGGACCGATTGCCCGCCTATTGGTCGAAGGCAAGAAATTGACCCCGGAGCGCCCGGACGAAGAACACACGGTTGGGCTGCCGGATGGCGCCACCGAGGCCGAGACCAGAATCGACCACCTGACCATCATGCGCGTGTTGCTCTATCTGAACCTGGCGATCATCTTCGGCTATTTTCTAAGCGAGGCAATCGCGGCCACCGGGTTGAAGCTGCCCTTGTTCGTGCCCTGCCTGATCATGGGGATCGTCATTGCCAACATTCGCGCGGCGGTCGTGCCCAAAGCGCCGCCGGTGTCCCGGACTCCCTCGCTGGCGCTGATCTCCGAGTTTTCGCTGGGTGCGTTTCTGGCCATGTCGCTGATGAGCCTGCAACTCTGGACCATTGCCGAGCTGGGTCTTGCCATTGTTGTCATTATGGGGGCGCAAACCCTGTTTGCCGTGGCTTTCGTGATTTGGGTGCTGTTCCCGGTGATGGGCAGCAACTACCGCGCTGCTGTTCTGTCTGCAGGGTTTGGCGGCTTCGCCTTGGGTGCCACCCCCACCGCTATCGCCAATATGACCGCAGTTACCAAGCGATATGGCCCGTCGCCTATTGCCTTTATCGTGCTGCCCCTTGTATCCGCCTTCTTTGTGGACATCGCCAATGCCATCGTCATCCAGACGATCGTCAATTTCTAAGGACCGAAAATGCCCGACCTGCTGATCGAACTGTTTTCCGAGGAAATCCCCGCCCGCATGCAGACCCGCGCGGGTGAGGACCTGAAAAAGCGGATCACCGATGGTTTGGTCGAGGCCGGTCTGACCTATGCCGGGGCCGCGGCCCTGACCACGCCGCGCCGCCTGACGCTGGCCATCGAAGGACTGCTGGCCGAAAGCCCCACGATCCGCGAGGAGCGCAAGGGGCCCAAGGTTGGTGCGCCGGACAAGGCCATCGAAGGCTTCCTGCGCGGTGCGGGCCTGACCCGCGAACAGTTGGAGGAACGCGATACCCCCAAAGGCGCGGTGTATTTTGCCACTATCGAGAAAGCAGGGCGTCCGGCGGCTGAGATCGTGGCCGAAGTGCTTGAGGCGACCATCCGCAACTTTCCCTGGCCCAAGTCGATGCGTTGGGGCAGTGGTTTGATGCGCTGGGTGCGTCCGTTGCACTCGATCCTGTGTATCCTGTCCGACGAGGCGGGCGCGCAGGTCGTTCCGCTGGAGGTCGAGGGGATCAAGGCCGGAGACACGACCGCTGGTCACCGTTTCATGGCGCCGGATCGGTTTTCGGTCACGTCCTTCGACGACTACGCTGCGAAGCTGAAACGCGCCTTTGTGGTGTTGAACCCGGCCGACCGCGCCGAGCACATCTGGAACGACGCCCAGAACATGGCTTTTGCCGCCGGTCTCGAAGTGGTTGAGGACAAGGGCCTGCTGGCCGAGGTCGCCGGATTGGTCGAATGGCCCGTGGTACTGATGGGGCAGATCGACGAAGAGTTCCTTGAGCTGCCGCCCGAGGTGCTGCAAACCTCGATGAAAGAGCATCAGAAGTTCTTCTCTGTACGCAATCCCAAGACCGGCCGCATCGAACGCTTTATCACCGTCGCCAACCGCGAAACCACCGACAATGGCGCGACCATTCTGGCGGGGAACCAAAAGGTGCTGTCGGCGCGTCTGGCCGATGCGAAGTTCTTTTGGGAGAACGATCTGCGCGTTGCCAAATCGGATATCGCCCAATGGACCCGCGCGCTGGAGAATGTGACTTTCCACAACAAGCTGGGCACACAGGCCGAGCGCATAGACCGCATCGCCGCTCTTGCCCGCGAACTGGCCCCAGTGACCGGAGCGGATGCCGATCAGGCCGAGAAAGCCGCACGCCTGGCCAAGGCGGATCTGAGTTCCGAGATGGTCTATGAATTCCCTGAACTTCAGGGACTTATGGGCCGCTACTACATCGAAGCCGCGGGCGAAGACACTGCCGTAGCTGCCGTGGCCCAGGAGCATTACTCGCCGCTGGGTCCGTCCGATGACGTGCCCACCGCGCCGTTGTCGGTGACTGTGGCGCTGGCCGACAAGCTGGACACGCTGACCGGGTTCTGGGCGATTGATGAGAAGCCAACCGGTTCGAAAGACCCGTTTGCGCTGCGTCGTGCAGCGTTGGGAGTTATTCGGTTGGTTTTGGAGAACGACCTGAGGGCACCTTGGGCTACTGGTTTCGTCGTTGGTGGTCGGCGGGCCATGGCAGACATGTTGAAAGTTGCGTCAAAGTCGCTGGAGACTTCGTTGAACCTACCAACCTTGGAAGCGATGGGAATACTCTCTGACGAAAACGTTCTTTCGGAGTTGGTTGCGACGTCTCGCGAGGCAGCAGACTTGATGGACACAGGATTTGGAAACGGCGTGCCTCCGCAAGAATGGGAAAAGGAGCGAGCGCTAGACCTCCTCTCCTTCTTCCACGACCGCCTCAAAGTCTTCCTTCGCGACGAGGGCATCCGCCACGACATCATCGACGCTTGTATCGCGATGGACGGCAATGACGACCTCAACCTGCTGGTCAAACGCGCCCGTGCACTGAACGCGGTGATCGCGACCGAGGATGGCGAAAACCTCGTGCAGGGCTTCAAACGCGCCAACAACATCCTGACTCAGGCCGAAGAGAAGGACGGTGTCGAATACTCCTATGGTGCGGACGTAAAATTCGCTGAGACCGACAGCGAGCGCGCATTGTTTGCTGCGTTGGAGCAGGCGCAGGGTGAGATCGAACCGGCGCTGAAGGCCGAGGATTTCCCCAAAGCGATGGCCACGATGGCAGGCCTGCGTGGTCCGGTCGATGCGTTCTTCGACGAGGTTCAGGTGAACACCGACAATGACATTCTGCGCCGCAACCGTTTGAACCTGCTGAGCCAAATCCGGCAGGTCTGCTCCAGCGTGGCTGACCTGAGCAAGATCGAAGGCTAAGCCAGAACGCCCTTGCGCCATTGGTGCAAGGGCTTATGCTGCAGTGAAACGAAAAGGTGCTGCAGTGCAGAATAATCCGCATACCACTCTGATCACGTCCGAAGCGCCCGTGAACGCCAACACGCATGGCGGGCGGGCGAAATGCCTGCAACGTCTGGTACGGCTGGATATGCCGGTACCACGGACAGTGGCGTTGTCCTTTGATGCCGTGCATCGCATTGCCGAGGGCGAGGTGCTGGATATCACCGCCATTCTCGAACAGTTCGACGAGGCTGCGCTGCTGTGTGTTCGACCCAGTTCCGAAGACCCCGATTGGGGCGGGCCGGGGGCCATATTGAATATCGGGATGAACGAGGCCCGGTACGAGGAGCTGTCTGAAAAGATGGGGACCGAGGCCGCTGCGGCACTGTACCTGCGCTTTGTGCAAAGCTACGCGATCCATGTGGCCCGTCTGGATGCGGACGTATTCGACGATATTGACAGCGACGGTCAAGCCGGATTGCGCGATACATTGCGCGCCTATGAGGATGAGACCGAAGAAACCTTTCCTCAGGATCGGAAGGAGCAACTCTCTGCCGTTTTACGCTCAATGGCGCGGGCGTGGGATGGGACGTCGGCGCGACTGTTGCGGCAGGCCAAAGGGGCCCCGGCGGATGCGGGCCTTGGTTTGGTCATTCAGGAAATGATCCCGGGCGTTGGGCAGGGTGAGTGCGGCTCGGGCGTTCTGCAACTTGTGGACTCGACGACGGGGATGCCGCAGATCACCGGTCGCTATCTGAGCCAAAGCCAGGGGCGCGATGCGCTGGGGGAGGGGGTCTCGGCCCTCTACCTGGAAAAAGATGAGCGCGGGCCGTCGCTTGAGGATGTTGCACCCGAGGCCTTCGCTGATCTCAAGGCCCATGCGGCGTTGATGCGGGAAAAGCTGCGCGAGGAAATGCAAGTCGAGTTCGTCGTTCAGAATGGCAAGGTCCACATTCTTGATGGTGTTCGAGTCCAGCGCAGCTCGCGTGCGGGGATGCGGATCGCGGTGCGGTTGGCCGAGGACGAGATCATCCCGCCACAAGAGGCAGTGATGCGGATCGATCCGCACTCAGTCAACGAACTGCTGCACCGTCAGGTACATCCAGATGCCAAGCGCGACGTTCTGACCACCGGGATTGCCGCCAGTCCGGGTGCCGCGACCGGCAAGATCGTATTTACTGCCGCCGAGGCACAAGCCAGCGCCGCGCGCGGGGAGCCCTGTATACTGGTGCGCCGCGAAACCTCACCCGAGGATGTGCGGGGGATGCACGCCGCCGTGGCCGTTCTGACGGAAAAAGGCGGCATGACCAGCCATGCCGCGGTGATCGGGCGTGGTCTGGGCCTGCCATGTATCGTCGGCGCGTCCGAGATGCGGTTTCAGACCAAGAAGAAGCTGCTCACCGCACCAAACGGGCGCGTGTTCAAGACTGGTGACATCCTAACGATCGACGGAACCTCGGGGCAGGTTCTGGCGGGGCAGCCGGCGATGCTGGAAGCTGCGCTGGACGACTGTTTTCAGACACTTATGGGGTGGGCCGATGAAGAGCGTGACATCGCCATCCGAGCCAATGCCGATACGCCCGCTGATGCGCAGACTGCACGCAACTTCATGGCCGAAGGGATTGGTCTGTGCCGCACGGAACACATGTTCTTTGATCCCGGCCGCCTGACCGTGATGCGCGAGATGATCTTTGCGCAAACCTCATCCGGCCGCGCTGCGGTTCTGGAACGCCTGTTGCCGATGCAGCGTGAGGATTTTGCGCAGTTGTTCCGGATTATGGAGGGGCAACCTGTCTGTATCCGCCTGTTCGATCCGCCTTTGCATGAGTTCTTGCCGACGACGCGAAGTGGGCAGCGCGAATTGGCCGAGGCGCTGGACCTGCCGGTTTCCGATGTCGAGCGGCGTGTGGTTGCGATGACCGAATACAATCCGATGCTGGGGATGCGCGGAGTCCGCCTTGGTGTGACCGTGCCTGAAATTTATGACATGCAGGCACGCGCAATCTTTGAGGCTACGCTTGAAGCCAGCAAGGACGGTGCTCCGGTTGTGCCTGAAGTGATGATCCCGTTGGTTTCGGCTAAGCGTGAGGTTGAACTGGTGAAGTCCCGCATCGACTCCGTCGCGGCAGCGGTTGCGAGCGAGCGGGGGCAGGAATTTGAATACCGTCTTGGCGTTATGGTTGAAACGCCGCGCGCCTGCTTGCGAGCGGATGAGATCGCTCCCCAGACTTCCTTCCTGAGTTTCGGCACCAATGACCTGACCCAAATGACCTACGGCCTGTCTCGCGATGATGCGGGCCGGTTCATGTCAGCCTATGTGCGTCAGGGTGTGTTCGCTGAGGACCCGTTTCATGTACTTGATCCGGACGGGGTCGGGGAATTGCTGAAACTTGGGGCTGAACGTGGACGGCAGGCCCAGCCGGATGTTACTCTGTCAGTATGCGGTGAACATGGCGGGAATCCCGAATCAATCGCCATTTGCCGCGATCTGGGGTTTGACTATGTGTCATGCTCTCCGTTCCGAGTGCCTGTCGCTCGGCTGGCTTCCGCTCAACTGGCAATTTCGTCCAGACTTGGGGGTTGACACAAGTCGGTTACCCTAGGATTAGTGGTTTTATTGCAACCTTGTGGCAGAATTAAATTTCTCCACGGGCAATTTTCCACTTGCGTTTTCATCAGAACTGGACGTCTCGACCAGACTGCGTTAGATGCCTCGTCGCGCCCGCCGGGGGAGGGTACGGCGCGATATGTGCCTGTGCGAGGTTATCTGATGCTACGATACATACTGGCTGTTGCCACAATGGCAGCAACCGTGCTGCCGAGTGTGTCTTTCGCTGAAAGGGAAGCCACCGATACTGCCGAACGCGAACTTGTCACCCGGACCGAAGTGCCCGGTCAAAACTTTCGCGATTATCTGAACTTGTTCAAACCCCGTAAGGAGCCTGAGCCTGTAAAGGTTTCTTACTCAAAGGATTGGCTGGATCAACAGCCGAAAGCCACTGGGGACGAACACTTTAAGTGTCTGGCCGAAGCGCTGTACTTTGAAGCGCGCGGTGAAAGCGTGCGCGGTCAGTTCGCTGTTGCCGAGGTCATCCTGAACCGAGTGGACAGTAGCCGTTTTCCGAACACTCTGTGCGGTGTTATCAAGCAGGGAACAGGCAAAAAGTACCAGTGCCAGTTCACCTACACCTGTGACGGCCACAAAGAAGTGATCCGCGAGAAAAAAGCCTATGAGCGGGTATCCAAAGTCGCGCGCGCCGCGATCGACGGTGTTGCCAAGGAACTGACCGAAGGGGCCACACATTACCACACCACGGCGGTTCGCCCATCTTGGTCGCGTGTTTACAAGGAAACTGCGCGCATTGGTGTGCATATTTTCTATCGCCACAACTACCGGACAGCGAGCAACTGATTGACGCACCCGCGCTGGAACCCTGATGGCGCGGGGCGTTTTATGACCTATGTTGCGCGCCAGGAGGCCCGCAATGTCATTTTCACGTAGACTATTCCTGCAATCTGCGGCCGCGCTGGCGGTGTTGCCCAAGGTCGCGTGGGCTTCTGGCCGGGATTTGGTTGCGCAGACGGCGATGCAGCAGATTGCCCCGGATGGCTATCCTGAAACCCCAGTCTGGTCTTATGGCGGTGCTGTCCCGGGCTCTGAAATTCGGTTGCCGCAGGGCGCACGACTTCAGCGCAGGCTTGTGAACAACTTGCCTCAGTCAACGACGGTGCATTGGCATGGCATCCGGATTGACAACGCGATGGACGGCGTACCCGGTCTGACACAAGACGTTGTCGCGCCCGGTGAGGATTTTACGTATGACTTTGTGGTTCCCGATGCGGGAACCTATTGGTATCACGCGCACAACCGCTCGGTCGAGCAAGTGGCGCGGGGCCTTTACGGCCCTCTGATCGTAGAAGAGGCTGACGCGTCGGATGTCGATCACGATCTCACCCTGATGCTGGATGACTGGCGGCTAGACCCGGAAACGGCCCATATCGTTGATGATTTCGACAATGGCCATGATCAGAGCCACGCTGGGCGGTTTGGTAATCTTGTCTCGGTCAATGGTCGCTTTGATCCGTCTTATCCTGTGCAAAGCAGGGACCGTTTGCGTTTGCGACTGATCAACGCTTCGAACGCTCGGATCTATGATCTGGCATTGGATGGGTTGACGGGCTGGATTGTGGCTTTGGATGGTATGCCGCTGGACACCCCTATGGCAGTTGGGGAAAGTTTCCCGCTGGCCCCGGCCCAACGTGCGGATTTGATTGTGGACGTGCAGGCCGAGTCCGGTGCGATCGCCAATCTGGTCAGTCGAGAGCGGGAAGGGGGCTTTGGATTAGTTCGGTTTACGGTGTCCGGAAGGACCGCAAAGGCAAGTCGGTCAGGAATAATACCGTTGCCGCCGAATCCGTTGCCTCAGATGGTCCTTGATGATGCGCCGCTGTATCGGATGACACTGCAAGGCGGCGCGATGCGCTGGCTTGAATCCGCCCAGTTGGGCAAAACAGAGCTGTCAGGGCGCGAGTTGGCGCAATTGGGCCGGTTCTGGGCATTGAACGGCCATGCCGAACGCCCGAGCGAACCGTTTCTTGATGCTCAGCAGGGAAGTGCTCACCGGATCGAGTTTGTCAATGAAACCGCTTTTCCACATGCTATGCACCTGCACGGGCATCATTTTCGACTGATCCTATCCGACGGCAGCCTTGGTCCTTGGCGAGATACAGTGCTGGTCGAACGCGGACAAACCCGTCAGATCGCACTTGTGGCAGACAATCCGGGTGACTGGTTGCTCCATTGTCATATGCTTGGTCACGCCGCATCCGGGATGATGAGCTGGTTTCGCGTAACCTGACGCCGCAATCGACGACTAGAATGGCGCTTGCTGCGGTGCTATACGCCCCCGCATCGTATAATTTGGGCAGATCAGTCCAAAAGCCCGAAAAGGTTCGTCGTATGAGCTCTGAAATCCGTCTTGCCTTTGCGCACCCGTCCGAGCGGTCCGAAGCGACTGCCACGCGCGGTCCGCTGGATCGCATCTCGCTCAGGGACCATATCGTCGAAGTTGAGATTGGTGCCTTTCAGGCCGAACGCGGCACGACCCAGCGCATCTGCTTCAACATCGTCGTCGAAGTGAGACCGCTGACCGATCCGATTGACGACGACGTTGATCGCATTCTGTCCTACGACCGCGTGACCGAGGCGATTGCTCACGAACTGGCTGCGGAGCGTCTGAACCTGCTTGAGACTTTGGCGGATCGAGTGGCGGAGCGTATTTTACTTGAGCCTCAATCCGTAAGGGCCTTTGTTCGCATTGAAAAACTTGATCGTGGCCCCGGTGCTCTGGGCGTTGAAATTGTACGTGGCAAGGACAAAATCCATCATGACGTGGTCGAGGAAGAGCGCCCGCATCCGCGTCTGGTTTTTCTATCTAACGAAGCCATCGCGTCGCCCAATCTGACTGGCTGGATTGATCAACTCGAAAACCGTCAGCGACCGCTGATCCTATGCGTAGGTGCGTCGGATATGGCTGTACCGCAGACTGGTCACGCGATGACACAGCGCCGGATCGACCTGCTGGCGATTGAACAAAACGCTTGGGTTCTGGCGGCGCGGGACCACCGCTGCGTGGTCGTGTCCACTCGGACAGAGCTGGACTGGGCGATGAAGAATAGTCAGATCTGCGTCTGGGCCCCGTCCAAGATCGTCTTGGATGCTGTTGACGGCCCGTCTGCTGCACCGTCGGATGCCGTCGCTTTGGCGGCTTGGTTTGCCGCCACTTTTGAGGCCAGCGAGATGATGGTGATTGGTGGTGCCTTGCCAACGGCTCCGAAAACACCTTTGCGCGCAATTCCCGTGGATCAGGCGCAACTGTGACCGAGTACTTCCGACCGCTGGTACAGCACGGGTCCGCACGTTCAGACGGGGCGGTATCTCTTGCGGGGCAGGGGCTGTGGTTCACCCATGCCGAACGACTTTCCCGTACGAAAGCTCCCGCGATTGTTGCCGCGCAGGATATTCCGGTCGATGTGCTGGACCGGCTGACCCGCGCGCGAACTGAACTCGCCGGGCTGCCAATGGACCGGCCGCAGATCATGGGCATCCTCAACGCAACTCCGGACAGTTTTTCCGATGGAGGGGTGCATAACACAGTCGAGGCCGCAGTGTCCGCCGCTAAACAAATGGTTACGCATGGTGCCACCATTCTGGACATCGGCGGTGAGTCGACGCGCCCGGGTGCCGCTTACGTTCCCGAGGATGAGGAAATTACCCGCACGCAACCACTGATCGAGGCGATCCGCGCCGAAACACAGGCGTTGATTTCTATCGACACCCGGAAAGCCATTGTTGCCCGCGCAGCGTGGAAAGCGGGGGCGGGTCTGATCAATGATGTTTCGGGTTTTACCTTCGACCCGCAACTCGCGCCATTTTGCGCCGAGACCGATGCGCCTGTCTGCGTCATGCACATGCAGGGCGATCCGTCCATAATGCAGGACAATCCGCAGTATGATGATGTTCTTCTGGACGTATATGATTTTCTGGAAGGACAGGTGGTAAAACTGGAACAGTTGGGTCTGAACCGCGATCGGATTGTTATTGATCCGGGCATCGGGTTCGGAAAGACGCAGGAGCATAATCTGACGCTTCTGCAAAACCTCAGCCTGTTTCATGGGTTAGGCTGCCCAATCCTGCTGGGCGTGTCCCGCAAGGGCTTCATCGGGGAAATTGGACAGGAGCCGCGCAAGGATGCGCGCGCGCCGGGATCAATTGCTGTGGCTCTGGCCGGATTGTCTCATGGCGTGCAAATCGTAAGGGTTCATGACGTGGCTGAAACCGCTCAGGCCTTGCGTCTGTGGGCCGCCGTCCGGTAATCCGGTCGCAGGCAAGAAATTAACGGAGTACCACCATGCGCAAGCTGTTCGGGACCGACGGGGTGCGGGGCACCGCCAACACTCATCCGATTACGGCCGAGATGGCCTTGCGTATAGGCGCAGCCGTGGGGCGGTATTTCCGACGTGACCAGTCAGGCGCGCACCGGGTGGTTATCGGCAAAGACACGCGTCTGTCGGGGTACATGCTGGAAAACGCTTTGACGGCGGGGCTGACCTCCACGGGCATGAACGTGCTGCTGCTAGGGCCGGTGCCGACGCCTGCGGTAGGGTTGATGACCCGCTCGATGCGGGCGGATCTGGGCGTGATGATCTCGGCCAGCCACAACCCGGCCGACGATAACGGCATCAAGTTTTTTGGCCCGGACGGGTACAAGCTGTCCGATCAGGCAGAACTCGAGATCGAACGCCTGATCGAAGAAGGCGTGAAACCGGCACAGGCACAGAACATTGGCCGTGCTCGCCGGGTGGATGATGCGCGATTTCGGTATGGTGAACGGGTGAAGTCATCGCTGTCCCGCGATTTGCGTTTGGATGGGCTGAAAGTGGTGGTCGACTGTGCCAACGGTGCCGCTCACCGTACAGCACCCGAGGTGTTGTGGGAGTTGGGGGCCGAGGTTATCCCGGTTGGGATCGCGCCGAACGGTAAGAATATCAACCAGAATTGCGGTTCGACCAACCCACAGCTGGCGGCCGAAACAGTCGTGGCTCATGGAGCGGATGTGGGCATTTGTCTGGATGGCGATGCTGACCGTGTTGTAATGGTTGACGAGCTCGGTCAGGTGGCTGATGGTGACCAGTTGATGGCGCTGCTGGCGACCAGCTGGGCTCAGGCCGATCGTCTCAAAGGTGGTGCGTTGGTTGCGACTGTCATGTCCAACCTTGGATTGGAACGGCACCTCGCCGCACGGGGATTGCGACTGGAACGCACTGCTGTTGGCGACCGTTATGTTGTCGAGCGGATGCGTGAAGGCGGGTTCAATCTGGGTGGCGAACAATCAGGCCACATCGTCATGAGCGATTACGCCACTACAGGCGATGGTCTGATGGCAGGACTGCATTTCCTGGCTGAAATGGTGCATTCAGGTCGCAAGGCATCCGAGTTGTCGGTTCAGTTTGAAACCGTTCCGCAACTGCTGAAGAATGTGCGCTATGGCGAGGGTCAAGCGCCGCTGGAAACCGCCAGCGTGCAGGCCGCGATTGCAGATGCCGAGGCACGTCTGAACGGGCAGGGGCGTCTACTGATCCGCAAGTCGGGGACCGAACCTCTGATCCGGGTTATGGCCGAGTGCGAGGATGATGCTTTGTTGACGCAGGTCGTCGATGGCATCGTGGCCGAGGTCGAAGCGGTCGCCAGTTAACGCCCTATCAGCATCTTGCGTAAACTGAACCACTGGCTGATGGCAAGCCCGGTCAGGATCATCGCCAGAGCGATATAAAACCGCAGGGGCAGGGCCTCGGACAGAATCCATGCGCCGAAAACCATCGACCAGATGGGGACCTGGTAATTGACCAGCGTCAGGAAGACGGACCCTGCGCTGCGAATGATCGAGACGCGCAGCAAGGTGGCAAAAGCAGTGGGAATCAGACCCAGCGCGATGATGGCCAGACCGGGGCGCGTGCCCTCCCAGCTAGGAAGACCTTCAGTCACGAGCATGATCGGCAGCAAGAGCGCTGCGCCAACGACCAGCGATAGAGCTGAGAGGACGACCGGATCAATTGGCGGGCAACGCCGCGTGAAGATCGACGCGCAGGAATAGCAGAGCGCAGCGCTGATGCAGGCAAGTTGCGCAAAAGGCTCTGCCCCTTGTCCGATCTGTGCCAGTCCCGGCCCAATCAAAACCAATGCCCCGGAAAACCCCAGCGAGACGCCGATGAGCCTCCGGGTGTTCAGCGGTTCATCGGAAAAGAAATGTGCGAGAGGTAGCACCATTAAGGGGATGGCGGCCATAGACAGACCGGCAAAGGCCGAGGCGACGTATTGTTGCCCCCAACTGAGCAACATGAACGGCAGGGCGGTCGACAGCACACCGATGACAGCGATGTATCCCCAGAGTTTCGGATTGCCCGTTGGTAACTTGCGCCCGGTTAGTACCATCATCGTCAACAACGTCAGCGCACCCAGCGTGGTGCGTGCAGTGGCAACGGTAACTGGCCCATACCCCTCAAGTGCCAGAGCAACGACCATAAACGTGCCGCCCCAGATGAGGCCGAGGGCGATGACGCCGCCCCAGTCGCGCGATGTGGGTTGATCGATCATGTAGTTGAAACCTGACCTCGAAACTCAATGCGGTGATTGATTGCGTGAAGCGCGAACAACTTCAACAGGTTGATTGAGGGGATAACGAATAAGGGCGGCCACTGGGGCCGCCCTGTCGCTGACGAAAGTCAGGCTTAGTTCTTTTCCTTGTCGACCATCTTGCCGGCCGAGATCCAGGGCATCATGGCGCGCAGCTTGGCGCCGGTTTCCTCGATCATGTGCTCATCATTGGCACGGCGCGACGCTTTGATGGTCGGTTGGCCAACAGCGTTTTCCAGCATGAAGTCACGGACGAACTTGCCTTGCTGGATGTCATCCAGAACCGCTTTCATGCGGGCTTTGGTTTCGTCGTATTTCAGGATGCGCGGGCCGGTGACGTACTGGCCGTACTCGGCGGTGTTCGAGATCGAGTAGTCCATGTTGGCGATGCCGCCTTCATAGATCAGGTCAACGATCAGCTTCACTTCGTGCAGACACTCGAAGTAGGCCATCTCGGGCGCGTAACCGGCTTCGACCAGTGTTTCAAAGCCGCAGCGGATCAGTTCGACCAGACCGCCACACAGAACGGCTTGTTCGCCGAACAGGTCGGTTTCGCATTCCTCACGGAAGTTGGTTTCGATGATGCCCGAGCGACCGCCGCCGATGGCCGAGCAGTAGGACAAACCGATTTCCAGCGCTTTGCCGGTTGCGTCGTTGTGCACGGCGACCAGGCAGGGTACGCCGCCGCCCTTGACGTATTCGCCACGCACGGTGTGGCCAGGGCCTTTGGGGGCCATCATGATGACGTCAACGCCTTCTTTCGGCTCGATCAGGCCAAAGTGGACGTTCAGGCCGTGGGCGAAGGCAATGGCCGAGCCGGGCTTGATGTTATCATGCACGTATTTCTTGTAGGTCTCTGCCTGCAGTTCGTCGGGCATGGTGAACATGATGACGTCGCACCATGCGGCCGCTTCGGCGATACCCATGACCTGCAGGCCTTCTGCTTCGGCTTTTTTGGCCGAAGGCGAACCTTCGCGCAGGGCAATGACGAGGTTCTTGGCACCCGAGTCGCGCAGGTTCAGCGCATGGGCGTGACCTTGCGAGCCATAGCCCAGGATGGCCACTTTTTTGTCTTTGATCAGGTTGATGTCGCAATCGCGATCATAATAAACGCGCATGTCTCGGTCCTTTCTGTTTCGGTTGCGGGTGGTTCTACTGGTTCAATCCCGGGAATGCGATGGTGTTTTTCTTGAATTTTGATTTCTGCGGTGAGAAATTATTCGCGAAAAAGAAAAATATGGAAAAAATCATGCTGGACGATATTGATCGGCGACTCCTGCGCCACTTTCAGGCCGACCCCAGCCTTTCAACTGCCGAACTGGCTGAGCGTGCGCGCATTAGCGCAAGCCTTTGCTGGCGTCGGATCGAGAAAATGCAAGAAGCTGGTATCATCGAGGGGCAGGAGGTTGTGATCGATTGGTCTGCATTGGGATATGCGGTCGAAGTGTCCTTGCGCGTGACACTCGATAAGACCCAGCCGCGCGCATTTGATGAGTTCACTGCGGCTGCGCGGCAAGTGGCGGAAGTTATCGAAATTCAAACTTTCCTGGGTCGGGTAGATGTTCGTCTGTCTGTGCTGGCGCGCGATATGACCCATTATCAGCAACTCTACCGCGACCGCATTCTTACCTTGCCACATATCGCTGATATCGAAGCGTTGATGCATATCGCACGGGTCAAAAGCGACGTGGTGCTGCCGGTATGATCGAACTGGACGAAATCGACCGGAACATTCTGCGTGCCTTGGTGCAGGACGCTGCGCAAAGTGCGGGGGCGCTGGGGCGTAAACTCGGCTTGTCTCAACCGGCAACGTGGCGGCGTATCCGCAGGCTGGAAACAGCGGGCGTCATCAAGGGGCGGCGCCTGCGCCTGAATGCCGAGGCGTTGGGATTTGGTGTGACCGTGTTTCTGGGGGTAAAGCTGGCGCGCAAGGGGCAGGTCAGCCTCGAGGATTTCGAACGTGCTGTCAGCGCCATCCCCGAGGTGCAGACTGTCGAGCATGTGCTAGGCCTTTACGACTACCGTCTGCGGGTCGTCGCGCGCGATCTGTCCGATTTCGAACGGGTGCTACGACGGCGGATCATGACTCTGCCGGGGGCGGGAGACGTGGAAGCAAACGTGCTGCTGAGCGAAGAACGATTGCACGGCCCGATCGGATAAGCGAGGTCAGTATTTGGTGCGGATGCAATAGCCTGGGTGATGTGTCATCCGGGCGAACGCCATCGGCTCACCGTCTTTCCAAGTCGTACGTTCAAGTTGAATCATGGACGTTCCGGCAGTGGTCCCCATAAACTCCGCCAATCGACCGTCGGCTGAAACTGCGCAAAAGGCGATCTCGGCCTCTGTAAAGGGGGCGGCGTTCAAAAGCCACTCATGCGGGCCGTGCGCATTCAGGTCGGCATGTTCTACTTCGGGTACGGTTTCGATGTTGATCCAACGCTCCTCCAACTGAAAGGGGCGGTTATCCGCATAATGCATACAGATCACATGCAATACGCGCGCTTGCGGTGAAACACTGAGCTGCGACGCCAGCCAGCCGGGGCTGGGCACGATACTGCGCTCAACCAGGGCATAACGATAGGTCGAGTTTTGGTTCTCAACCGCCTGACGAGTAAGCGAAAATTCCAGTTTGGCGTGCTTGCTGGGTTCTTTTTTTACCCGCGTGCCGCTCTTACGCTTCCGTTCGACAAAGCCCTGTTCGGCAAGTTCCCTAAGTGCGCGGTTTACAGTTGCTCGGGCACAATTAAATTCTTCGGCCAGTTGCGTCTCCGTTGGCAACAGAGAACCCTGAGGCCAGATCCGGCTTTCAATCCGCCGTTTAACTTCGTCACGAACGACTTGAAAACTGATCCGCTTATGCGCAGTCACTGGTGAAAATACCTTTCTTCTACAAAGTGAATGTATCTGTTCAGAAACACGTCAGGGTGTAAAGGGGGCTGATACTGTTTGGCGTCACGAATGGCGCAATTTACACATATAAAAGTCGGTTTTTCGTTAGGATTTTGGGTTCCGTTGGGTCAATTGTTGCAGTCAAATGGTGCTTTACGATTCCCGGTAAAGTTTCCAGAAATCCTGAACACGCTAGGAAAGGACATATCATGCCAGCGCTATTGGATAGCATCGATCCGAACGGGCTCGAAGAGTTTTCGGTTGTGTTCACGGATCGATCCTTGAACCACATGTCGGCGCGCTTTCAGACCGTCATGCGTGATATTTCCGCCATGCTGAGGGATGTTTACAAGGCAGAAGGTGTTGCCGTGATCCCAGGCGGCGGTACCTATGGGATGGAGGCTGTAGCCCGCCAGTTTGCGCGCAACGCCAATATTCTGGTCGTTCGCAATGGATGGTTTTCCTATCGGTGGAGCCAGATTATTGAATCCGCAGCGCTGACCGCGTCGGCTACGGTGCTCAAAGCGCGGCAGATCGGCAATTCCAGCCCGTCCCCGTTTGCTCCAGCCCCGATCGAAGAGGTCGTGTCGACAATTCGTGAACAGCGCCCGGATATTGTATTCGCGCCACATGTTGAGACTGCGGCGGGTCTGATTCTGCCGGATGACTACATCACGGCCATGGCCGATGCAGCGCATGAGGTTGGGGCACTGATGGTGCTAGACTGCATCGCATCCGGCTGCGCCTGGATCGACATGAAGGCAACCGGCGTTGATGTCCTGATCTCCGCTCCTCAGAAAGGGTGGAGCGCTTCGCCCTGCGCTGGGTTGGTTATGCTGTCGGAGAGGGCTGAAGCACGCCTTGAGGAGACAACGTCTGATAGTTTCGCGGTAGACCTGAAGAAGTGGCGGCATATCATGCAGGCCTATGAAAACGGCGGGCATGCCTATCACGCCACCATGCCAACGGATGCTTTGCAGGCGTTCCGGGATACGATGGTCGAGACCCGCGAATACGGCTTCGAAAAGCTGCGGGACGCACAATGGGCCTTAGGCAACGGTGTTCGGGCGATGCTGAAGGATAAAGGCGTGGTCTCGGTTGCGGCCGAAGGGTTCGGTGCACCGGGTGTGGTGGTCAGCTATACATCGGACCCTGAGATACAGAACGGCAAGAAATTTGCTGCCTTGGGCATGCAGATCGCCGCCGGTGTGCCACTGCAATGTGATGAGCCCGAGGGGTTCAGCACCTTCCGTCTGGGTTTGTTTGGATTGGACAAGCTTTATGACGTGGATGGCACGATTGGGCGACTCAAGCGCGTGCTGGATCAGGTTCTCTGATCGTTGGGCCTCAGCGTACGCCGAGGCCCATCTGCATCAAAGTCTTACGTACGGGCGGCAGGGAATAGAGCGCGTTCAACCCCATCGCCCGCACATCCCGCAAGGGCCGTGCTTCGATCATCGAAGCGCGGTTTAGAAGGTCGATACCTTTGACGCGCATTTCGATCTCGGTGTGGCGGGCCTTGTGATAGGCGTCCAGCATCTGCGCATCGCCCAGACCTTCGGGCCGTGCTTGCGCCAGATCCAGCAGGCTGCGCAGATCGCCCAGAGACATATTCAGCCCCTGCGCGCCAATGGGTGGCACCACATGGGCGGCTTCGGCCATCAGGGCGATCCGCTCACCCGATAGACGTTCTGCCGACTGGCTGATGATCGGCCAGATCGTCCGACGCGAGGCCAATTTTAGCGGCCCAAACAGACCGCAAGAGCGTTCGGTCATCAATGTTTCAAAGGCCTCGGGTTCGGTATTCAGCAGTTCGACCGCTCGGGGTCCGCGTTCCATCCAGACAATCGCCGACGAGGGCTGTCCTTGCCAGTTGGGCAGGGGGACCAGAGTAAATGGCCCGCCCGAGCGATGGATCTCGGTTGAGACATTGTCATGCGGAATCGGATGGGTGACGGCAAAGGCCAGCGCCTTCTGACCATAGCGCGTAGTGTGAACGTTGACCCCAGCCGCCTCACGCATGGGCGAATTTCGCCCGTCTGCTGCAACAACCAGCTTGCAGCGAATACGGCCACCGTCGCTTAAACCGACGCGGGCTTCGGCGGTGCGTGTAAATAGGCTGACAGTGCCGGTGCCGGGGCGAAAATCGACATTGGGTAACTCGGCCAGCCGGGCCACCATCTCTCGCCTCAGCAGCCAGTTGGGAAGGTTCCAGCCAAAGGGTTGATCCGAGATGTCGGCGGCGTTGAAGTCGCGCACTACGCGGGGTTCGGGCACATCACCGCCCGCATCCACGATCCGCATGATTTGCAAGGGAGCGGCATGTTCATCCAGCCGTGCCCACAGTCCGCATTGCTCCAGCAGCCCATGCGCCGGTTGCAGAAACGCCGTGGTTCGCAGGTCCGATCCGTCCACGTCGCGTTCTGTGATCGGTGGGGTGGGATCGACGCAAACCACGTCGAACCCAGCAGTTCCAAAGGCCGCCGCGGCGGTCAGTCCGGCGATTCCTCCGCCGGAAATCAGGATGTCACAGCTGTCAGTCATGGCCTTGGTCTCCGAGTGTTGGGCAGAACCTAGTTCGGTTCCAAGGCCGGTGCCAAGTGACATCCTGTCTCGTATGTCAGCCGCGCGAAATAAGGAGGAGGATGATGAACATCATCGGCACCATCATGACGGCCGGGATGTATAGTCCTGGCAGACCAAACAGTAAGGCCGAGCATCCCCACATGCTGAAGATTGCGGCGGCCGTGTAATACCAATCCTCGGCTTCGCCGTTGGCGGCATCGCGGGCCAGCCAGCCAAATACGGGGATTGCAAACAACAGGCGCTGCCAAATGGGCAGGCGCCGAGGTATCTCGATCGCGCTCATGGGGTTCTCCGATTCTGTTCGTCGCTGAGGCGCATATAGGGGCGATGCTGCACCTGCAGAATGTGCAGATCGTCGCAGTGTGACAGCCTACCGCAGTCGGGCCAGAAATGCGGTTAAATCATCCGTATGGTGATGAATATGGTCGGCCTTATGCGGCTCGGGCGCTACATGGACGGTGCGCATTCCCATCGCGTGCGGAGCAGCGAGATTGCGCGGATCGTCTTCGAACATCGCAGCCTTCGCCGCGTCGATTCCATCCTGCGCAAAGATCGCCTCAAACGCCGCTTTTTCGGGTTTAGGACGATACCCTGCGTGTTCGACGCCATATATCGCATCGAACAAACCACTGAGGCCTCGCGCTTCAAGAACCCGCTCGGCATAGGGCGCGCTGCCGTTGGTGTAAACGATGCGACGACCGGGCAGGGAACGAATATGGTCGGCTAGTTCGGCGTCGGCGTCCATGTGGCTCATGTCCACCTGATGAACTGCGTGCAGATAAGGGTCGGGGTCCAGATCATGCTCGGCCATTAACCCGGCTAGCGTCGTCCCGTATTCCCTCCAATAGTGGGAGCGCAGACGATCCGCTTCAGCCCGGTCCACGCCGATGGCTTGCACCACGTAATCCGTCATCAGCACCTCGATCTGGTCGAACAGGCGCATATGAGGCGGGTATAGCGTGTTGTCGAGGTCGAACACCCATTGGGTGACGTGATTAAAGGCAGGTTTGACCATGCTTTGGGTTTAGGGCGCGGAGGGACGGTTTTCAATGCCGCTCTTGATCCTAGGGGCAAGTGACGGATAGACATGTCCGAACGAGGAGACAAACCACCCTATGCCCCAATCCAAACAGTCCAACAAAGACGCCTACAGCCTTATTCTCGAAGCGATTGACGTGGGTGTTTACAAGCCCGGAGACCGTCTGGTCGAAAGCGAACTGGCTGAACGGTTCGGGGTTTCGCGCACGCCGATCCGTGAAGCCTTGCAACGGTTGGAAACGCAATCGCTACTGGAACGTGACGGGCGGTCGCTGATCGTTGCTTCGCTGGATCACAACCAGATGGCCGAACTCTATGTGGTGCGGCGCGAGCTGGAAGGGTTGGCCGCCAAGTTAGCCGCCAAGCACGCCACCGAAGAAGAGATCAAGGTGCTGCAGGAGATGGTTGCCGAGGATGACGCGCTGGTCGACGATCCTTCGGCCCTGTCGCGGGCGAACCGTCGGTTTCACGAGCAGATTCACCTAGCTTCGCACAACCGCTATCTGGTGCAACAATTGGACCTTGTGCACCGTACAATGGCTCTGATGGCTACCACGTCTCTGGCGGTACAGGGGCGCGGTGAGATCGCGCAGAGCGAACACAAGGGCATTGTCGAAGCTATCGCAGCGCGGGACGAAGAGGCCGCCGAGCGTGCGCTCAAAGAACATATCTCGGTCGCGTTCATGACCCGTTTGAAACAGGATGCGGTCCTGCGCGAGAGCTGATCACGCGGGAGGCGGTCCTTCTTCACTGGCCTGTCCATGTTGGGTTTTGTCCCAGAAGAACGGGTTCAGCACCAGTTCCCAAAGGGCTTTGTACGCCGCTAGAACGCCAAGCGGGAAGTACAGCGGCATTGCAAGGACCCACGGCACAAGAAAGCGCCGTTCCCGGGCCCATACAGCGACGATTCCGATTGTGGCATTTGTGACCTCGGCAGCCAGAAACAGCCCGATCAGAACGGCCATCGCGTTGACCGGGAGGATAGCGTCCAGCGGGCTGGGCAGTCCGAGACATTTCAGCCAGAATAGCCAAAGGACAGGCGCCAAAAGGAATTGCCCGACGGTTCCCAGAAAGAAGGCCTGAACGCCAAGAAACCGTAGGAGGCCCAGATCTTTCAGCAAGCGCAGTGGGGCCCGCATGTGAACAAGGTAGGTAACCATAAACCCTTTGAGCCAGCGAGAGCGCTGCCGCACCCAGGGCCAGGCACGAAAATTAGCTTCTTCAAAAGTCGCGGTATCGACCATTTCAGTGCGGTACCCCGCTCGCGCAAGGCGCACGCCCAGATCGGCGTCTTCGGTGACGTTATGGGCATCCCATCTGCCCAGTTCCAACAGCTTGTCGCGGCGGAAAAAAAATGTGGTCCCGCCCAGGGGAACAACAAGTCCTAGCCGAGCGATGCCCTGGAGGACGACTCGGAACCAGCTATTGTATTCGATGGTAAAGCACCGTGATCGCCAATTGGTGCGCGGGTTGTAGTAGTCGAGAACACCCTGCAGGCAGACGACATCTTCTTTGACACTTGCAAAGCGCCGAACAACCCGCTCGATCTGGTCGGGTTGTGGCGCATCTTCTGCATCCCAAACACCCAAAATATCGCCGCGGCAGAAGTCCAACGCATAGTTCATCGCACGGGGTTTCGTGGTCAAGCCATTAAGCTCCGGCACCTCGATGGTTCTGATCCAGCTGGGCAGATCAACTTTGGCCAAAGTAGATCTTGTGACCTCGTCGGTTTCCTCAAGCACCAGAATGATGTCCAACAGCGCCTTGGGGTAGGTCAGACGCCGCAGCCGCAGAATCAAGGCATCGGCGATCTCTCGTTCTTTGTACAACGGAACCATGACTGATACGCAGGGCAGCGATTGAGGAGGACCGGGGACTGCTGTTTCGGCCTTTTGAGCGCAACGATGCCAAATAAAAGCAAGAAAACCAGAGATGCGCAGGCACATGAATAGGCACAAGCTGAGAACCGCTGCAGCGACTAGAAAAGAAAGCCCAACCAAGGGATTGGCGATAAATAGGGTTGCCACACCTACAAGAATAACCACTGGCCAGGCTGGGGATCGCAGAGACCAGGATCGGCAGCTTTGCTCAGGTTCCACTCGAGTTTCGGCTGCTTCGGCAAGTGGAGCGGAAAACACGCGAGCAATTGTGTCATCAATCTGATCGTTTCCCGCAAGCACGGGAATAATCGTGTGGCCGCAATCCTTCAATTCCTCGCGCACAATCGGAAAGCGGTCTGGGCGCGCCGTGGCGACCAGTAGAATAGGGCCAACTCGCTTCCATGGAATGACATTGTGGTTCAGCCAGAAATCGACGGGTTTAATCTGACACAAATCAGGATTTGGAGGCAGACACTCCAGATCGGCAATTTGCAGACCACTTTGCTCAGACAACGCACCTTGCACATCCTGACGAGTGACCCAACCTTCGGAGACGAGAATTTCACCCAGCGGAGCCTGCTGCCAGGCTTGCAGAAGCAAAGCCTCGTCAAGCTGCGACTGGGTGATCAGTCGGCTGTCAATTAAGTAAGCGCCTAGTGGCTTACTTCCCTGTGCAGGGATTGGCGCAGCGTGTGCGAAGTGCTGCAGGTTCAGCTCGACCATAAAGAAACAACCCTGACGCGGTGACTGCGGGTCAGGGTTGTCAAATTTAGGTTAACAGGCAGTTAACTATGTTCGAATCGGCACTTATGCCTGTGCTTTCTGGTTTGCCATTGCATCAGCAAAGCGTTCGAACAAATAGAAGCTGTCCTGCGGGCCAGGCGAGGCTTCGGGGTGGTACTGAACCGAGTAGACCGGGCGATCGGACATGCGGATGCCGCAGTTAGAGCCGTCAAACAGCGAGCGGTGCGTCTCGACGACACCCTCGGGCAGAGATTGCGCATCCACCGCAAAGCCGTGGTTCATCGAGGTGATCTCGACCTTACCGGTCTCCATGTCTTTGACCGGGTGGTTCGCGCCGTGGTGGCCGTGGTTCATCTTGACAGTCTGACCGCCTAAGGCCAGTGCCAACATCTGGTGGCCGAGGCAGATGCCAAAAACGGGCAGGTCGGTGGTGTCCAGAACTTCTTTGATCATCGGAACGGCATATTCACCGGTAGCCGCCGGGTCTCCGGGCCCATTGGACAGGAACACACCGTCTGGATTGTGTGCCAGCACTTCGGCTGCCGTGGCGGTCGCGGGCAGCACGGTCACATCGCAACCGGCCGAGGCCAAGCAGCGCAGGATGTTGCGCTTGGCGCCGAAATCCACGGCAACAACCTTGTGCGCGGGGGCTTCCTGACGGGTGTAGCCGTCAGGCCAGGCCCACCGCATTTCATCCCAGCGATAGCTTTGGGCGCAGGTGACTTCTTTAGCAAGGTCCATACCTTCAAGCCCGGCAAAGTCACGCGCAGCGGCGACCAGAGCTTCAATATCGAAGTTGCCTTCGGGATCATGGGCCAACGCGACGTGCGGCGCGCCTTGCTGACGGATGGCGCGAGTCAGGCGGCGTGTGTCGACACCCCCGATGGCGATACGACCACGGCGTTCGAGCCACGTTTTCAGTTCTTCCGCTGAGCGCCAGTTCGAGGGCTCGGTTGGGTCCCATTTGACCACCATCCCGGCAGCGACAGGATCACCGGTTTCGTCATCCTCTGGGTTCACACCGACATTGCCGATATGAGGGAAGGTGAAGGTCACGATCTGCCCGGCATAGGAGGGATCGGTCATGATCTCCTGATAACCGGTCATGGCGGTGTTAAAGCACAACTCGGCCACGGTCTGACCGGTGGCGCCGAAGCCCGTCCCGTAGAACAATGTTCCGTCGGCCAATGCCAGACATGCGGTGGGCTTGGACGGGGCGTTCTGGGCCATCGGACGACTCTCCTGCTGGGTAAATCGGCGCATACCTAAGGGGGTTAGAGCGCTGGGTCAAGTCTGTTCAAATTTTGGGCTATTGATTGAAATCAATAACTTAGGTATATTCACCCCCCTGTTGTATCGCGCTTTTTGTTTCGATATGTTCAGGGTTCCTTTTCCATGGGGATGGACAGATCATATGGATATGCGATCAAGGGTGAACTCTGCCCTGAAGCAAGCAATGAAAGACAAGGACGCTGAGCGCCTGTCGACGCTGCGGTTGATTAACGCTGCGATCAAGGACCGCGATATCGCAACGCGCGGGTCCGACAGTGAAGAGGCCAAGGGTTGTGGTGACGCTGAGGTGCTTGAAATCCTTGGCAAAATGACCAAACAGCGCAAGGAAAGCGCGCGCGCCTATGAAGAGGGTGGACGTCTGGATTTGGCTGAACGCGAACTGCGTGAAGTTTCGGTAATCGAAGAATTCCTGCCCAAGCAGCTGGATGATGAAGAGGTCTCGAAAGCCATTCAGTCGGCGATCACTGCTACAGGCGCAGGTTCAATCCGTGACATGGGCAAGGTAATGGGTGAATTGAAGACCCGCTATACTGGCCAAATGGACTTCGGCAAGGTTGGACCGATGGTCAAAGACCACCTCTGCGCCGCATCGAACGGCTAAGCCGACTCACTTTGTAATACGCAATTCACTGCGCGGCAGGTTCGCGCAGTTTTTGCATCAAGTCGCCGTATAACGCGATGCGCTCTTCCTCGGAAAGAAATGCTCCGATCTCAACTTCACGCCCGTCACCGATCAAGGTGACATAGTGCGGTACAGGTCCATCTTTTTCATGCATTTCCGGGCGTGCCCAAAAGCGATTGCACGACCATTCCTGCTGTTTCTTTCCCGGTGTGTGGTGGATCAACCGGGCCTGCGTTCCACTGAGTGTCAGAACCTCGAAGACACTGCGTGCGCGATAGTTGGACTGGATGGCCAGCCATAATCCCAAAACGGTAATCAGCAAGAAGGGCAACAGCCCCCAAAGGATGACTGACCCCAGCATCGCCAGCAATGGGATCAGACCGAACAAGAACACCGAAAAGATTACGATCATCGCTCCGCGCGGAGGCAGTGAATTATGCGGCCAAAGGCGCAGTTCCTGTTCCGTCTCAGAGGTATGTTTCCATTGGTAGGGCATAGTTGGAATCTAGCGTAGTGCCGGCGTGTGTCGAAGCGAAATGATCAGGCGACGTGGCCGACACGGGCCCAGGACAGCGCATCGTCCAGCCTGTCATCTCCCCAAAAAACTTCACCTCGAACAACAAGGCTAGGCGCACCAAAAACTCCCAGTTTTGTGGCCTGTTCGGTTTCGACCTCAAGCGCCGCGACAGTGTCAGGGCTGCGGGCGCGGGCCAGTGTCAGGCGCGGGTCCTGCTGGCATCTATGCAGGGCTTCGGTGATAGCGGTCTCACTGCCCGCTTCGATGTTTTCTTCAAACCAGATGCGATACAGCGTCTGAGTAAAGTTCTTGCCCCAGCCGTCACCCATGCCCAGCAGAGCGACCTGATTGGCCAGTGCCAGATCCGAAATCGGGTAGGGGGCAGGGAGCCGGGCGTGGATATGATACTTCGCGGCCCGGCGCTCGATATCTCGCCACATATATGCAGATTTTACTGGTTTGCCTGCAAACGGAATGTTGTTCTGATCAGACATTACACTGCGCACGTTGAACGGTCGCCATCTCACCGAGGCATCATGCTCAGCGCACCAATCATCCAGGCGCATGACTGTCAGGAAGCTGTAGGTGCTGCCAATGGAATACCAAAAATCTATGTCAGGCATGTGATACCCCCGGGTTGCCGGATGTGTAATCCCTGATAGGATAACCGATTTTCGCTGGTCTGGCGACTTTTCCGCCGCAACCCACTGCCAGAAAGAAAAAAACCCCGCCATTCAGGCGGGGTTTTCTTTGGATTTGATTGGGGTCAGTGCGCGTGGCCTTTGTCCCAGTCTTCCTGCTTGGGCAGCTGCTCGAACGTGTGCTCGGGCGGCGGCGAGGGCAGGGTCCATTCCAGCGTGTCCGCGTATTCGTTCCACGGGTTCGGACGCGTCTCTTTCGCGCCACGCAGCAGGGCGTAGATCACGATGCCGAAGAACAGCAGGAACGATGCGAACGAAATGAACGCACCAATCGACGACACGAAGTTCCACTGAGCGAACGCTTCGGGGTAGTCGATGTAACGGCGCGGCATGCCCTGACGGCCCAGGAAGTGCTGCGGGAAGAAAGTCAGGTTGGCGCCGATGAAGAACAGCCAGAAGTGAACCTTGCCCCAGAACTCGGAGTACTGACGGCCCGTCATCTTCGAGAAGTAGAAATACACTCCCGCGAAGATGGCAAAGACAGCACCCAGTGACATCACGTAGTGGAAGTGTGCAACCACGTAGTAGGTGTCGTGATAGGCGCGGTCGATACCCGCCTGCGACAGCACAACGCCGGTTACACCGCCAACGGTGAACAGGAACAGGAAGCCGAAGGCAAACAGCATCGGCGTCTTGAACTCGATCGAGCCGCCCCACATGGTCGCGATCCACGAGAAGACCTTAACGCCCGTCGGAACCGCGATAACCATCGTGGCCAGCATGAAGTAGGCCTGCTGACGCAGCGACATACCAACGGTGTACATGTGGTGCGCCCACACGACAAAGCCCAGAACACCGATCGCGATGATCGCCCAGACCATCGGCAGATAGCCGAAGATTGGCTTGCGCGAGAAGGTGGCGATCACGTGGCTGATGATGCCGAAACCGGGCAGGATCACGATGTACACTTCCGGGTGGCCGAAGAACCACAGGATGTGCTGATACAGGATCGGGTCACCACCACCGGCCGGGTCAAAGAAGGTGAAACCAAAGTTGCGGTCCATCAGCAGCATGGTGATCGCGCCCGCCAGAACCGGCAGCGACAGTAGAATCAGCCAGGAGGTGACGAAGATCGACCAGCTGAACAGCGGCACCTTGAACAGGGTCATGCCCGGGGCACGCATGTTCAGGAAGGTGGTGATCATATTGATCGCACCGAGGATCGAGGAGGCGCCCGATACGTGTACGGCAAAGATCGCAAGGTCCATGGACATGCCGCCCTCGGTCGTGGACAGCGGCGGGTACAGGACCCAACCCACGCCCGACCCGAGTTGGTCGTTACCACCGGGGCTCAGCAGCGAGGCGACACCCAGCGAGGTACCAGCAACGTACAGCCACAAGGACAGGTTATTCATCCGCGGGAACGCCATATCCGGCGCACCAATCTGCAACGGCATGAAATAGTTGCCAAATCCGCCGAATAGGGCGGGGATGACAACGAAGAACATCATCAGAACACCGTGGTAGGTGATCATGACGTTCCACAGATGTCCGTTCGGCGTACACGGGTCAGCCATGAATCCTTCGAGGCACATGTACTGAACACCAGGGTGCATCAGCTCGAGCCGCATGTAGACGGTCATCGCTACCGAGATAAACCCGGCGATGGCCGCGAAGATCAGGTAGAGAATCCCGATGTCCTTGTGGTTGGTCGACATGAACCAGCGAGTGAAAAAGCCGCGCTGGTCTTCATGATCGTGACCATGAATGGCTGCGTCTGCCATTTAGGTGCCTCCTGTTGCAACTGCACCGCGCTGTTGGACCTCTCCAACGCGCGGGATTCCTGCTGGTTTTAGAATGCGAAGGGGGCACCTTCAATGGTCGAGTTTGATCTGGATCAAGATTAATTGTCGCGGGCAGGAGGGAAACCCGCGATTTCTCGGCCTTGGATGAGGTCTATCTGGCGATTACCTTCCGGATTTCAAGGGACGCCAAGCGCTCTCTCTTGTGATGTGGCGGAGTTCCGCCTTGACCACCGGCAATGAGGGCCGCAGTACTGTCAGCAACACCCGAAACCGGAGACCAGACATGTCCGAATACGATCCTGACAACATCTTCGCCAAGATTCTTCGAGGAGAAATCCCCTCGACCAGTGTGTACGAGGATGACGAAACGCTGGCCTTCATGGATATCATGCCGCGAACAGATGGGCATCTACTGGTGATTCCCAAAACGCCCTGCAGAAACCTTTTGGATGCCTCGCCTGAGCAACTGACCGCCGTCATGTCGACAGTGCAGAAGTTGGCAAAAGCTGTGGTTCAGGCGTTTGACGCGGATGGTGTCACGGTTCAGCAATTCAACGAGGCGGCAGGCGGGCAGGAGGTATTCCACCTGCATTTCCATATCCTGCCTCGTCAAGAAGGTGTCGCTATGCGCCCGCCGGGTAACATGGGCGACTTTGATTTAATCGCCAAGCATGCCGAGAAGGTCAAAGCTGCGCTGGCCTGATCATTTGGTTAGGTTGTGCGGCCCCAGACACGCGCTGTGGTCGCCAAAAGCATGGAGCACCGCGCATACATGGTCATGCCGCCCGTCGCATGCAGCAGTGATGCGGGCAAGTTCTGCTTCGAGACTGCGAAGTTGATCAATACGTTGCCGTATGTCGACCAATTGGCGTTCGGCAATGTCGTGCGCCCGATCAAGATCGGCACCACTTGCCCCGTCTAACGACAACAAAGCCTCGACGTCAGCCAAAGTCAGGCCAAGGTCCCGACCGTGGCGAATGAAGTGCAATCGGCTCAACGCGTCATCGTCATACCGGCGCTGGTTTCCCGCTGTTCTTTCCGGTTGCGGCAACAACCCTTTGTCTTCGTAGAACCGGATTGTTGGCACCTTAACTCCGGTTCGACGTGATAATTCTCCGATTGAGTACATTTTCGACTTTTGCCCCTTGAACCTCTAGTGACTAGAGGAATTACATAAGTTGTGCAGCCAAAAAAGGAATACTGGCACCATGGCGCACGATCACAAGGGACACAGTCATAACCATATCGACCCCGGTGCGGGCGATATGCGTGTCGCAGGGGCAATCGGGGTAAACATGCTGTTGACCTTGGCGCAGGTCATTGGGGGCATTCTGTCAGGGTCTCTGGCGCTGATTGCCGACGCGTTGCACAATTTTTCAGATGCCATCGCGCTAATCATCGCCTTTTTCGCGCGCAAGGTCGCGCGGCGCCCCGCCGATCCACGCATGAGCTTTGGCTATGGGCGCGCCGAGGTGGTCGCAGCCTTGATCAACTACACTACGCTGATCGTGCTGTCATTGTACCTGCTGTACGAAGGCGTGATGCGGTTCCTTCAGCCCGAGCCCGTCAACGGATGGATGGTGGTCTGGATCGCAGCGCTGGCGTTGATTGTCGACCTCATCACTGCTGCACTTACTTACACAATGTCAAAGGACAGCATGAACATCCGAGCGGCATTCATTCACAACGTTGCCGATGCGCTTGGGTCGATTGCCGTCATTCTCGCCGGTACGGCTGTGATCCTTTTTGGTTGGACGTGGGTAGATCCTGCCGTCACAATCTTGATTTCGGTTTACATCCTGTGGCATGTAAAATCCGAGATTGGCGACACCATCCGCGTCTTGATGCTTGGCGCACCACCAGATTTGAACCCCGAAGATGTGGCAACCGCAATCGAAACCACAGACGGTGTGGCGGGGGTACATCACATCCATCTCTGGAGTATGCAGGAGCGAGAACCGGCATTGACGGCGCATCTCGAAATCGCGGCCCGGAACTGGGCAGATGCAGAAACCATAAGGTTGGCGGTCAAGGAAGCCTTGCAATCCGGTTTTGGCATCGGTCACGTGACATTGGAGTTGGAGCAGACCGACCTGTTGCCTGTGAAATCGCCTCGGTTCGGTCACGAGGGTTCTGTCGAAGCCTGAAAAGGAATTGCCGTTCCGATTTGGGGTCGGAACGGCAGACTCGTAACCAAACACTTTTCCGATACCCAGGGCACCCGGGTTCACCGGTTAACACACCACTCACTCTAGAACGGTAAGATTAGAGTAACTCTTATCTGGCGTTTTGTATTCATCAGATTGGGATTTATCGGAATTAAACACAAAATTAATGAGCAATATGGCGGATTGCATTCACCCCCGGAAACAAAGGATATCTTCGGGTGGGGATTGTCTATCTGAGGTCGGGCGCGGGTCGATTCGCTACGTTGTCAGGACTCGACCGTCTGAAAGCAATCAGCAAAGGTTTTTTGCAAGGCTGCGTCCACATCCGCCATTGCCACCGGCAGTCCTAAATCGACCAGCGAGGTCACACCGTGTTCGGTGATGCCACAAGGTACGATGCCGGAGAAATGTTCAAGGTCAGGCTCAACATTGATCGAGATCCCGTGGAAGCTGACCCACTTGCGCAGACGCAATCCGATAGCGGCAATCTTGTCCTCAGCAGGTTGACCTGTCGCCGTCAGGGGTTTGTCATTCCTTCGCACCCAGACACCCACGCGCCCGTCGCGGATTTCACCTGTGACGTTGAATTCCGCCAGCGCAGCAATCACCCAGGTTTCGAGCCTTTTGACAAAGCCGCGCACGTCCTTACCGCGCTTGTTGAGGTCTAACATCACGTAAGCCACGCGCTGGCCGGGTCCGTGATAGGTGTATTCGCCACCACGTTTGGCCTCGTAGACGGGAAACCTATCTGGGTCGGTCAAATCCTCAATCCGAGCCGACGTGCCCGCCGTGTAGAGAGCTGGGTGTTCAAGCAACCACACGCACTCATCTGCTTCGCCCGCGGCAATGGCGGCGACGCGTGCCTCCATAAAGGCAACGGCTTCGGTGTAATCGGTTAACCCGTCGGTGATCTTCCATTCCATGGTGGTTCCATATCGCGCAGCTGTGCCAAGGGGAAGGGGTCAGGCGGCCTCGGCCAGGCAACGTTGCAGAACCTGGGCATAGGTTTCGGTGCCCTGCGCCCCTGTCAGAAGGTATTTGCCACCGAACACCATGGAGGGCACACCCGAAATCCCACGGCTTGCCCAGAACTCCTGTTTCTCCCGTACTGGTGCAGCATGCGCGCCGGATTCAAGTGCTGATCGGGCGGCATCCGGGTCCAGCCCAGCGGTCTGAACCGCATCCAGCAGCACCGCGATTTCTGAGACGTCTTGCTGGCGCGTGAAAAAGGTCTCAAACAGAGCCATTTTCAATGGATGCTGGCGGCCCTCAGATTCGGCCCAGTCCAGCAACTGATGCGCGGCAAAGGTATTCACGATTTTGCTGTCTTCGCTGAAATTAAAGGTAAACCCCAATTCCGCCCCGATCCGCGTAAGTTGGTCTCGCGCCTGTTGGCTTTGCTCGGGGGTCGAGCCGTATTTCTGCATGATATGCTCGCGCAAGTTCTGACCTTCGGGCGGCATGGTGGGGTTCAACTCGAATGGATGCCACCTGAGGCGTGCCAGTACGTTGCTTTGCTGCAGGGCCGCATCAAGTTGCCGAAATCCAACGATGCACCACGGGCAAACCACGTCCGAGACGATGTCGATCTGGACGATGGGGCGAGGATCGGACGGTGACATGCGTTGGCTCCTGACGGGGTGGGAAATGTTGTGGTGATATAGATATGGGTGTCGGCAGGGAATTCAAACCAGTGTGATTTTTGCCTCTTCACATCCCGATCTTCTGCGTCTATACGCCCCTCTACCAAGTCATTGGCAGTGCGGTCGTGGCGGAATTGGTAGACGCGCAGCGTTGAGGTCGCTGTGGGGTAACACCCGTGGAAGTTCGAGTCTTCTCGACCGCACCAAAACTTCTAAAAATATAAATTGAAAACAAGTACTTGATCGGCTGATCATGTCGGCTATCCACCCTGTCGCCTGTCGCCTGTCGCCTGTCGCCTGTCGCCTGTCGCCTGTCGCCTGTCGCCTGTCGCCTGTCGCCTGTCGCCTGTCGCCTGTCGCCTGTCGCCTGTCGCCTGTCGCGGGCAAACACACTACTCTTCTGTCTCGATAAGGTTGAATAACCTCCATTGAAAGTAGTGGTTGCAAATCTCGATGGCTTCTTTGACTGGAAAATCGAATTGGCCGTCGAGTTCATCTCGATCTAACGACCAAGGGTGCGGCAATGATTTGCATTAAGTAAGAAAGCTTCCGCCGACCGAATTGCATAGTGATTTAGCTGGACAAGGCCAAATCCATAATTTGGTGAAGTTAAGCTTTTAATATCTTTCGTTAGGTCCACCCCACAGATTGGTTCCCCACTACCGTTCACAGGGTGTACTAAATGTGTCTTGTCTCGTGTGAAAATAGGAGAATGATTATGCCATTCTCTGGGCTCTGATGAACGGTGAGTCAAGCATCAGATTGGTTCCGTCTGTACAATGGTTGGAAAATACAACGATGTCATTACAATGGTTGGAAAATACAACGATGTCATTTACGCCAATCAAGCGGTGATGGGCGACCTATTCCAACAAGAATGGCGCTTCGTTTTTCATTGGAGTGATTGAGGTAATCCGCACGTGTATGTTCTAACCTTTGACTTGTGTTTTTCCCAAATGTTTGTCAGACGCCGCGAACATAATGGGCGAGATATTCATAGACCAGTGCAAGCACTTGAAAGCCAAGCTCCTGCAAGAAAAGTGAAACCGCAACAATCTAGTCCAGTGGTTGGCTGCCGAAAACGAACGCAAATGCCTGCGCTAGCTTTCGGCGTCAACTGGGGCAGGGTAGTCCCCGGTGTCAACAAATTGTCGAAACTCAGGTGCTTCTAATTGGTAGTCCAGAACGCGGCGCGCGCAGTCTCGACAGGCGCGAACCAGAGCGGCTAAATCATCATCAGTTAACCAATCAGATATGATAGAGCGAATGGCGAGAGTATCGATTGAATCGTCATGGTTGGTGTTGATGTCGTATTTGTCAAAATACCCCATGTCGATGCGGTCTCTGTTTTTTGAGTTTGCAGTTCCACGCAACCGCTTGAGCAAAAACTCTTCCCGGCTCTTTACGGCGTAGTGGTTCACTTGTGCACTTTTGCCCGTGACATTGTCTTTGCTTCCGCGCCATCCTTTTTGGAGAATTTTCCCCCCCATCAGTTTCCCGTCAGCGTTGGTCCAGCGCGCCATGTCAGGCTCGATCTCTCGGTGTTTGAAAAAGCGCGGACGATGCACCCCAAAATAGTCGAATGATGCCGGGCGAAATAGCGTTTTGAATCCCCAGACCAAACCATTTTCCGGGGCGTCGAAAGTAGAACCGCGGGTGAAGCGTTCAGTCACCAATGCTTCTGGGTCCCAGTGCTCCAATCCACACGACCCCATGAGGCGCCAATTGATTGATATCGCGTCCGGTGCGCCACAGTTTTCGATCAAAGCATCTATGCTGCGATCGCCTACGTGGATGTTCAGGAATTCGTCTGCGTCAACGATTAGTACCCAGTCCGCATCCCTTACCCAGTCCATTCGGTTTGCTCTGGAGTATGCGGCGCGCTGCGGGTCCATTCTAGGGCCAAGAGGGTTGTCGAAGTGTCGGACTACGCCCAACTGATCGAGGCGGTTGAGCATCAAATTCGTGCCATCGCTGCAGTCATTGGAAAATATGCAGAAATCATCGATGCCTATTGATTTGTGATAGGCCAACCATTCCAGCAGATAAATCCCTTCGTTTTTGACCGTAGATACTAAAAGTTTCCGGCCCGCGTTCGGGGGAATGCCTTCAGTTTTCATCCTCGCCCCCGTGCGTCGGTCGCTTAATGGAGGCTTCAGAATCCGTCTTACTGTCTACAATTCCCCGAGAGCTAAGACTTTTGGCGCGGTTTCTACTCACCGCTTCTTTTATGGTTCGGGCTTTTCCTACCACGTCCGCGACGCTTTCGTCGGCCTGATCTACGGCTTGGGCCGCCAGAGCCATTTTGAGGGTACGGTCTTTCGACAATGGCACTCCCAAACCTGCCGCTGCCTCGGTATTCATAAATGGGTTTTCCAATTCGTTTTGGACATCTGTTTGTCTGCTCGCGTCTGGTTTGTCGCCTTCAGCTTGGTTTGCCGTGGCCTTACCTGATAGTTCGAGCAACTCTCGGCGAGTTTGACCCTTCTTCGCCGTTTGGGTCTGAGCTATCATTTTGGCTATGTTGCCGTCAGGTACACCTTGTGCCTGAAGTTCTTTGACCTTCAACTGCCATTCTTTCGGCAAGTGTTGAATGAAGAGAACTTCATCGAGTTTATCCAGCGGAACTTGGCCCGCTTTTTTCAACTCGTCCAACCATCCTTCGTATTCTTCGGTCTCGCGTAGTTGTTGGACGCGGTTTTGGTGGTGCAATATCGCCTTTTGCTGCAACTCTCGCATTATAGGGTCGGCCAAAATAGCTTCAATTTTACGCTTGGTGGCACGAACATGACGTTGCACGTTTGTGCATTCCAACTCGTTTCGGTCAAAAAGCGCGAAGTATGCGGCATTATATTTGTCAGGTTTGTTGTTCACGTTGCCGCGAATGCGCCTGAGCAAATATGACTCGTAGGACTTGACGGCATAGTGGTTCATCTCGACCAAGTCGTATCCCAAAGTCGGTTTCGTGGACCGCCAGCCTGACAACGAAAACTCGTGAGGCATGGGATCCCCTGAACCGTTCAGCCAAAATTGGTCCAATAGCAGTTTGGCGTTGGCAGGGACTTTTTTGGCTTTCTTTATGTGCGGACGATGTATCCCGAGTTTCATGTCCCGATACGGTTTGAAAAGGGTTTTTACTCCCCAGCCTTTCGGAAATTTGTCAGGTGCGGATCGTGTATAAGACTCGATTGCCAACCCGGGGTCCCATCTAGTCACGTTGTTTGATCCGAAAAAACGCCAGGTGATTGCAATGCCGTCTGCTTTTGGGTCCATATTGTCGACGAGGTCTGTAATCCAACCACGACCAACTTTGATGGATAGGAATTCATCCGCATCCATTGTGAGAATCCATTCGCTGTCGGTAACTTCCGGATTCCTGGTTCCAAGCGCGAGGGCGTTTGGCTGCGGCTTTCGTCCTTCTGAAACGTCGTTACGGAAGTGTTGCACCCAGCCCAACTCTTCCAGGCGGATCAGCATGTCGTCGGTGCCGTCGGTGCAGTCGTTTGTGTAAACGACGATATTATCGAAACCTATATGTTTGTGGTAAGCGACCCATTCCACCAATGAATGACCTTCGTCCTTCATCATCGACATTATCGTGAAACGGTGCTTGGGCATTAGTTCTCCACGCCTAAAGGATCCAGCGACTAATAGTTCTTACGAGGTTTTTTCGCAATCAAGGAGGCTTGATGCATTCTTTTCTCGCGCGTTCTGAAGTTCACAAACATTCTGTAGCAAACCCAATGAACGGGTTATATTCCGCAATCAGTTTGGAATAAAACTTTTGGGTCTCGAAGGGGCGCTTGTGAGATTGAAGCTACAGAACATTTTCAATGGGATTGTGTACCATGATCAATCTATCGAAACAGGAACCAAACTAAACACAATTGGGCTCTCAACAGAGCTACTCGACTTGAACCTCACTGCGCAGTTTGCCCGTCGTTTTGTCAAAGATTAAAATGCGGTTGTCATCGGTCACTACCGCGTACCAGTTGTTGCCGATCGTCAGAGCCTGAGCCTTGGCTCCGTCTGGCAGCTCGATCTGATCGGGCAGGGTGGGGGTTCTGTCCGATAGCCGGATGACAATCAGTGCGAATGTCACTAGAACCCCGCCAATCATCACCGCGGTCAGCAGCATGACCATTCTCCGCAGCAGGCGAAGCTGTGGCGATTCCTGCGGTTCTTGGGGTTCGGAAGGGACAGTCATGGGCACCCGCCAGATTGAATTTCAGATCGCGGCCGATCCGCCGCCACGCCTTGATAAGGCGCTTTCGCGGGATGTGCCAGCCGAGGAAAACCTTTCTCGGACACGGTTGGCCAAGCTGATCGACGAAGGCGCCGTTCTGATCGACGGCTCCGAGGCCCGCGACCCCAAGGCCAAGGTGGCCGAGGGTGCATCCGTGGCGATCACCGTGGCCGAGGCCGAGGACAGCCATATCGGCCCCGAGGATATCCCCCTGGAGGTGGTATTTGAGGATGACGACCTGATCGTCATTAACAAACCTGCGGGCATGGTGGTGCATCCTGCTCCGGGGTCGCCGAGTGGGACTTTGGTGAATGCGCTGCTGCATCACTGCGGGGACGACCTGTCTGGGGTAGGTGGGGTGAAACGCCCCGGTATCGTGCACCGCATCGACAAAGAAACCAGCGGTCTTCTGGTTGTCGCGAAATCGGACGCAGCGCATCACGGTCTCGCCGCTCAGTTCGAGGCGCACACGGTTGAGCGGTACTACCGTGCGATCTGCTACGGCGTGCCGGATGCGAATGATCCGCGTCTGCGCGGGGTTAAAGGCGTCAGTTTTGAACCCGGAAACATCATGCGGTTGACCACGCAACTGGCTCGGCACAAGACCGACCGGCAACGGCAGGCAGTACTGTTTCATGGCGGGCGCCATGCCGTGACACGCGCTCGTGTAGTTGAGACCTTTGGCGCTCCGGCAGGGTTGGCGTTGGTCGAATGTTGGCTGGAAACTGGTCGTACACACCAGATTCGCGTCCATATGGCCCATGCCGGGCACGGGTTGGTGGGTGATCCGGTCTACGGAGGTAAACGCAAACTGGCTACCAAGGCGTTCACCGCGACTACGGCCGAGGCCGTGCGCGCCTTTCCGCGGCAGGCGCTTCACGCCGCTGTTTTGGGATTTGAACACCCGGTTACTGGCGAAAATCTGCGGTTTGAGGCCGAATTGCCGGAAGACATGGAAAATCTCATTGAACAGCTGCGCACGCCGCTGACATAATGCGCAAAGTTACGTGAATAAGAATTTCTTAGGTTTCCTTTATCTGTCGTTAATTCCAAACTGTTAACGGTACCTCTTGAACGGATTGGGACGGCTTCCCATATCCATGTTAACGACTTAAACATTTGTCGGAGGGACATGAAACATGGCAAATTACGCAAATCTCCCCGCGCCGACGCCGGAAGGCGGACTGAACCGCTATATGCAGGAAATTCGCAAATTTCCACTGCTGGAACCGGAAGAAGAGTACATGCTCGCCAAGCGTTGGGTAGAAGAGCAAGATACTGAAGCGGCTCATAAAATGGTCACCTCGCATCTGCGACTGGCGGCAAAGATCGCTATGGGCTATCGCGGCTATGGCTTGCCGCAAGCTGAGGTGATTTCCGAGGCCAATGTAGGCCTGATGCAGGCAGTCAAACGGTTCGATCCTGAAAAGGGCTTCCGTCTGGCGACTTATGCGATGTGGTGGATCCGCGCCTCGATCCAGGAATACATCCTGCGGTCGTGGTCGCTAGTGAAACTGGGCACGACCTCGGCGCAGAAAAAGCTGTTCTTCAACCTGCGCAAGGCTAAGGCCCGCATCGGTGCGCTGGAAGAGGGCGACCTGCGTCCAGAGAACGTCAAGCAGATCGCCAATGATCTGGGCGTGACCGAAGAGGAAGTCATCAGCATGAACCGCCGCATGTCCGGTGGGGATGCCTCGCTGAACGCGACCGTCGGGTCCGAGGGCGAAGGCACCATGCAGTGGCAGGACTGGCTTGAGGACGAAGACGCCGATCAGGCGGGGGACTACGAAGCCCGCGACGAGTTGGACGCGCGTCGCGAGCTTCTGGCGGCTGCTCTGGACGTCCTGAATGATCGGGAAAAGGACATCCTTACTCAGCGCCGCCTGATGGATCAACCCGTCACGCTGGAAGAACTGAGCACGCAGTACAATGTTAGCCGCGAGCGCATTCGCCAGATCGAGGTACGTGCTTTTGAAAAGCTGCAGAAGAAGATGCGCGAACTCGCTCGGGAAAAGGGCATGCTTGGCACGGTCTAAAGATTGCCTGAGAAAATCTAAAAGCCCGCCGGATGTGGCGGGCTTTTTTTGCTTTTAGGCGAAAATGAAGTCGCTTTCCGAGAGACGGTTAGCGTTAACACCCAGGAGGTCGATGCTATCGCCATCACCCAACTCAATCTCAGTCCGGAAGAAGCCGCTAGAGATGTGGTCTTCGATGTCTTCGAAGCTTTCAATGCCCTCATAACCGCTTAGGTCGATTTTATCCCTTCCGACCCTGAAGTCGGCGATAGTGTCGTGTCCGTCACCGTCTTCAATGACAAAGGTGTCGCGGCCTCGACCGCCGAATAGGAAGTCATCGTCGGCACCTCCGTCGATAATATCCTTGCCGCGGCCTCCGAAGATATTGTCTTGGCCGGCGTCGCCGCGCAGGATGTCTTTGCCGCGGCCTCCAAAAATGGTGTCGTCACCATCTCCGCCCAGGGCTACATCGTTGCCGCGCCCGGTACCGATGACGTCATTGCCACCTCCACCATGGACGAAGTCATCTCCGCGACCAGTAAAATGAAATTCATCCGAGTCGTCGCCCAAGATGAAATCGGTGTTCTTTTTGCCTAGAATACCTGTCACTGATACGGGCAACAGAACTCCGTCCAGAATGTGAATGATCCCATTTGACGCAGGCACGTCAAAACCGATCAGTCCGGGATCATCGAGACCGGGATCTTCGTCTCCCAGACTCGGTGGCATACTGGACAAGTTCAGTTCCACGTCGCCGCCTTGCAATGTTTCAATCTCTGCGCCATCGCCAAGACCTACAACCTGCTCCTTAGTGAAAGACCCATCAACGACGTGATAGGTCAAAATTTCGGTCAGCAAGGGTATGGGGTCCCCGCCGCCCAGCAAAGTCAGGGCTTTTACGATGTGATTAAGTGCTCCGGCTTCGTCTGACCCTTCGAACCCCAAATTCTGGGCGAGGCCAATGAATGCAGAATCCTCAGGTGCAAATACGGTTAGATGCGCGTGGGGATCTGCTAAAGCAGCGTCAAGACCAGCGGCGAGGACAGCCTCGCGCAAAATGTCAAAATCGCTGCCGTCTGAATCAAATGTTCCCGGAGCACCGCTTGCGTCTACAACGGTATCGGTAATCGTCTGAGGTTCTGAAGTGTCAGGCATATCTGTTACTCTCCCACCCTGGTTGGCGCCTAATCCGGGAGAGGCAAACGTCGCATCACATCTCTCCTTCGGCGATAAAACTTCTACGGAGGGCGTGCGTAGTCGGATCACGAAATTCGAATTTCATGATGTGGAGCCGGCGGTCTTGGTAGCGCGAGAGGGCCGGGTTCTATTGTAAATTCAAGGATGTGCAGCTGTTTCTTCAGCTAGTCCAGCTGTTGTCGGAAAACGCGAACCATGTTCTCGCCCATGACCTTGCGAACTTGCTTTTCGCTCAATCCTTGATCCAGCAAGGCTGAGGTCAACGCGGCCAACTCCGATGTATCAAACGCGGTTTCGACCGAACCGTCATAGTCCGATCCCAAGGAGACGTGATCCTCGCCGACTGTTTCAACCGCCGCTTTGATCATCTTGGCGATACCCGCTGGCGTTATATCTCCGCAGGTCACATCCGCCCAATAACCCATGCCGACAACGCCGCCCGTTGACGCGATGGCCTGCATCAAGTCATCCGGGTAATTGCGTTTCACCGGGCAGAATCCGTGTAGCCCACCATGGCTGACGATCAGGGGTACATTGGTCATCTCGATAACTTCTCTCGCCACCTGGGGGCTGGAATGCGCTAGGTCGATGACCACGGGTCGTTGCTCCAGTTCGACCACAACCTGACGGCCGAACTCGGTCAAACCTGTGTCGCCGAAGCCGTGTAACGACCCGCCCAATTCATTGTCGAAGAAATGATGCAGCCCAAAGACTCGGTGCCCCGCGTCGAACAGAGTGTCCAAGTTGCTTAGATCGCCTTCCAAAGCGTGAGCACCCTCAATGCCGAGGATACCGCCGACGACAGGCTGTCCGGCTGCACGAGCTGCAAGCATGCCATCCAAATCAGCGCGGGTTTTGATGACTTTGAGGCGACCATCGGAGGCAGACTCAAACTGGTGCAGCTTTTCGGCCTGATAGACGGCCCGTTCTTTCAGGCTGTCCCAAGTGCGCAGCGGCCAGAGCTGACCAATGGCCAAAAGGGTAATGTTGTCAAAGACCTCTGCCGAGTTCCCCTCGTAGTTTTGCCCGGCGGGTGATTTGGTGACTGCTGTGAACACCTGTAGCGCCACATTGCCTTCAATTAGGCGTGGGATGTCGACCTGTCCGCGTGTGCTGCGCTCGGTCAGGTCGCGGCTCCAGAGCAGGGGGTCTGCGTGCAAGTCGCCGACTATCAGCGTCTCGTGCAGGGCGTCCGCTTCGCCAGATACGTCGTACGGATCGTGGTCAATCACGTTGTTGCGTCCCGCCTCGATATAAAGCGGCAGAAATCCAAAAAACACGACTGCACCTGCGATGAGCGCTAGAAGGGTGAGCCCTCCTATCCATTTCATAAACCTCCGCATCTTCGCCCCCCCTGTTTTGTTTGTGGACGCAGATTACGGGGGATCAATGAAGAGAAAAGCCTGACTTAACGTCGTTTGCTTGATAGAAATGCGATGTTAGCGATAACTGCAAGATTCGTCGCGGAGTCACAGATGTCAGAGAACTATATGCAAAAACCCGTTCAGTGGGGCATTTTGGGCGCTGCCAAATTCGCGCGTCAGTACATGGCACCCGCAATTCACGCCGCCAACGGTGCGCAACTTGCGGGGTTGGCGACCTCAAGCGCAAAAAAGGCTGAACCGTTTCAGGCCTTTTGCCCTGATATAACGGTCTATGAAAGCTATGAGGCGCTGCTGGCGGACCCCCAGATTGAAGCGGTCTACATCCCACTGCCCAACCATCTGCATGTGGAGTGGAGTCTCAAAGCGCTGGACGCTGGCAAGCACGTGCTGTGTGAAAAGCCGATGGCCATGACCGCAGCCGAGTTTGAAGCATTGATCCGGAAACGCGATCAGACGGGGGTGCTGGCGGCCGAGGCCTATATGATCGTTCATCACCCGCAGTGGCAGTTGGTGCGCAAGCTGATCGTCGATGGGGCTATCGGCAAACCGGTCCATGTGACAGGCGCGTTCAGTTTTGACAATCGTGCGGACACTGAGAACATCCGCAACCGGGCTGAAACAGGTGGCGGAGGGCTTCGCGATATCGGTGTCTATGTCATCGGAGGTGCGCGGTTCGCGACAGGGCAAGAGCCTGTTGAAGTACAATCAGCAATCCGTTGGGAAGACGGGATCGATGCCTTCACTGAAATTCGGGCGCAATTCCCGGACTTTACATATTCCAGCTATGTCTCGATTCGTATGCACCCGCATCAGGAAATGGTGTTCCACGGTGAGGGCGGTGTTATCCGCCTGACCGCCCCGTTCAACGCGCGGGTTTTTGGCGAGGCGCGGGTCGAACTGCACCGCCCGGGCTTGGAGCTACAGGTCACAAGGTTCCCTGGCGACGACCACTACAAACTGCAGGTCGAGGCATTTTGCCGATCAGTGCGAGAAGGGGAGGACTATCCGTGCCCGCTGGAATTTTCGCGCGGAACCCAAGAGATGATTGACCGAGTTCTGGAAGCAGCCATCTCCCTCTGACTTGCCACGTCGCGCGTAGCCGGTCTAATCTGGCGGGCACCTGATCAGGAGAAGACCATGGCAGGCGGCTGGGCGCGTGACGGCGCGGTGAGTGAACAGATCGAAGCGTCCATTTCGGACGAACTCGCCCGGATGCAGGCGAAAAAACGCCCTGTGGGCGAAAGCCTGACGCATTGCGCCGAATGTGAGGAGCCCATCCCTGAGAAACGACGTTTGGCTTTGCCGGGCGTCAAGCTATGCCTGGATTGCCAGCAAGAGCGGGACGGAGCTTTCAAGGCGCGCGCGGGGATCAACCGACGCGGCTCCAAAGACAGTCAGTTGAAGTAAACGGGGCTAAGGGATGCCCGGCCGCAAACTGATGCAAAACGGTCTGGTTCTGGGTTTTTTGGCGGCCTTCCTTTGGGGCACGCACAGCGTCATAGTGCGCTACCTCACCAGTGATCTGGGCGGATTGCAGATTGCTGTGACACGCCTGTTTATCGCTGCACTCGCCATCTATTGCATACTGAGGGTGATGCGGGTTGAAGTGTCGATCCAACTGGGGGACTGGAACTTTAGGCTGGCGGTTCTGTCCACGGTGGTCAACTATATCCTCTTTCATATCGGGTTGGAACATACCGGTGCTGCGAATGCGATGGTGCTGGAAAACACCGCTCCGTTCTTCGTTCTGGTGTTTTTGTATTTCTTTGCCGACACGCCTGTTACACGCACCGATGTTCTGGCCACAATGCTGGCAATTTTGGGCGTATTTCTTACCGTTTACCGCGATTTTCAGGGTGGTGGAGAACCTTTGTTTGGCGACCTGCTTGAGATAGGCGCGGGCCTTAGCTGGGCCGTGTTCTTGATTAGCAGCAGTCGCGCGATGCGGAATTCGGAATCGACCGGCGAGCGATTGAATTTCCTCTTTGGAATCTTCCTGTGTTCAGGCGTTCTGCTGGTGCCCTTGGCTGCGTTCTCGTTGCAAGTTCCCACTGCCAATGACGTGGTGTTCTTAATCTTGCTGGGCGTTCTACCAACCGCCTTGGCATATTACCTTTGGTATGAGGCTGCGGCCCGAGTGTCGACGTTGACTGCGACCCTAATGTTTGCAGCATCCGTGGTGTTCACGTTCATCAACTCAGCCCTGTTCTTGGGGGCCGCAATCACACCGATCGCGGCCCTTGGTGGTGTGTTGATCGTGGTCGCCGTGTTCCTGACAACCAAAAGCCAGAAGTGAGTTCTGGGGTTAGTCCTCCATGGCCTCCAGTTCGTCGATGAAGCCCGAGATCATCGACAGCCCCTTGTCCCAGAATTTCGGATCGCTCGCATCCAGTCCGAACGGTGCCAGCAGTTCCTTGTGGTGTTTGGAACCACCGGCGCGCAGCATCTCGAAATATTTGTCCTCGAACCCTTCTGAACCACTTTCGTAAACGGAATAGAGGGCGTTTACCAATCCATCGCCGAAGGCATAGGCATAGACATAGAAGGGTGAGTGGACGAAGTGCGGGATGTAGGCCCAGAAGGTCTCGTACCCTTCCATGAATTCAAACGCAGATCCAAGGCTTTCGGCCTGAACGCTCATCCATAGGGCGTTGATATCGTCAGGGGTCAACTCGCCTTCGCGGCGGGCGGCGTGCAGCTTACACTCAAAGTCGTAGAAGGCGATCTGGCGGACTACCGTGTTGATCATATCCTCGACCTTACCGGCCAGCAGCACCTTGCGCTGTTCAGGTGTTTCCGCCTGATCCAGCATCTTGCGGAAGGTTAGCATCTCACCAAAAACCGATGCCGTCTCAGCTAATGTCAGCGGGGTGGACGACAGCATTTCACCCTGATCGGCGGCCAGCACTTGATGGACACCATGGCCCAGCTCGTGCGCCAGCGTCATCACATCGCGCGGTTTGCCGAGGTAGTTGAGCATCACATAGGGGTGAACGTCAGTCACTGTGGGGTGTGCAAACGCACCAGGGGCTTTGCCGGGTTTTACCGCCGCGTCGATCCAACCTTTCGAGAAGAAAGGCGTGGCGATTTCTCCCATACGCGGATCAAACGCGTTGTAGGCATCCATCACCGTTTTCTCGGCCTCGTCCCAACCGACAATGCGGGTGTCTTCCATCGGTAGGGGCGCGTTGCGATCCCAGACTTGCATGACGTCCAGACCCAGCCATTTACGTTTCAGCTCATAGTAGCGGTGGCTCAGTTTGGGGTAGGCGGCGACAACCGCCTCACGCAGTGCCTCGACGACCTCGGGCTCGACGTCGTTCGACAAGTGGCGCCCTGTCTGAGCAGTCGGCATGTTGCGCCAGCGGTCGATGATTTCCTTCTCCTTGGCCTGCGTGTTGTGAACGCGGGCGAAGGTTTTGACGTTTTCTTGGAATACTCGGGCCAGTTCGCGCGCAGCAGCTTCGCGTTTGCTGCGGTCTTGTTCCGTCAACAGGTTCAGAGTGCCTTCGATATTCAGCTCATCTTCGTCGACGGTGAAGGTAAGACCAGCGATGGTTTCGTCGAACAGGCGTTCCCAAGCATCGCCGACCACACCCAGATCGTGCAGGAATTTCTCAAGCTCGTCCGACAGCTGGTACGGTTTCATCGCGCGGATACGGCGGAAGACGGGTTCGTAACGAGCCAGATCGGCGTTTGCATCGAAATGCGCCTTCAACGCGTCATCGTCGATGCGGTTGATTTCCAACGTGAAGAACACCAGTGGAGTGGTGAAGATTGTGATCTTTTCCTGCATGTCTGACAGGAATTTGGCGCGCTCTGCGTCGGTGGTCAGCTGGTAATAGCGCAGTCCGGCGAAAGACATAATGCGACCGGCAATCGAGTTGATCTTTTCGTTGCGCTGAACGCAGGTCAGAAGGCCTTCGGCATCCAGATCGGCCAGCTTGCCTTCGTAATCGGAGGCAAAGGCGGCGCATTCTCCCTCAAGCCATTCCAGATCACGGTCCAATTCCGGCGCTTCTTCCGAGCTGTAAAGATCGGTCAGGTCCCATTCCGGCAAGTTGCCAAGATCGCCGGCTCCTCCGGCTGCGTTTGCGTCACGGACGGGAAAGGGAAGGTCGCGCATGGATCACCTCGGAATATCTGCTTTGGCAAACATCTAGGCTTGGGCGGCCTGGATCACAAGCCGCCTTTGCGTGAGGTTTTCTTTAGCCGGATTGTGCTGTCGCGGCGGGCGACCCCGATTGTGTGGCCAGAAAATGAGCAGATAGTTGATCGAAGACCGGCCCACGCACATCGGGAGCTTCCATCAGCACTTCGTGTTCGCCGTCTGGGATTTCGACCAGAACGCCGCTGGGCCAATTTGCCATTCGTGCGCGGATCGCCTTGCGGTCCACGATTTGCTCATGACTTCCCAGAAAGGTCAGGCCGGGCGTTGCGGGCGCAGTTTGCTCCATCAACCACGTACATTCGTCCAATGCCTCGCGCAGCCAAATGGTCGAGGGTGCCCCAAGCGCCAGTTCCGGGTATGCTGCCAGTTGGTCTTTCATCATTTGGTACATCACCGGATCGCGCGTCAGCATGTTTCCGTCAAAAGGTTGGGACGCAACATAACTTTCCAGAGATGTGGTCGGAGGGGTCTTTTCCCCAAGCCCAATCCGTGGTCCCCAATAGGCGGTCAACCGGCTCAGCGGCTTCATGATGGGCGTGAAGAAGATACCCCACATCGGGCCGGTAAAGGCGCAGGCGGCAAAGCAGTCGCGCTCCAGAACCGCACGCAGGCCGATGGCCCCACCCATCGAGTGACCGATTACGTACCAAGGTTTGGGCAAGCCAAGCTTGGCGGCGAGGCCCAAAGTGACATGCACATCCTGCTGATAGTCGGTGAACTGATCGACATGCCCGACACGCGGGTCATCCAACAGGCGGTCCGCTAGCCCCTGACCGCGCCAATCGACAGCCAGGAACGCAAAACCCCGACCGACAAATTCAGTCGCCGCGTTGCCGTATTTCTCGATATATTCCGTCCGACCGGGGAACATCATCACCGTGCCGTTCGTCTCGCTCTTGGCACGCCAGTGCCCGACGCGGATACGGGTGTTGTCCGCAGTTGTCAGCCAATGGGCCGCACCACCGGCGGGTCCGCCGGCCACGTCTTCATAGAAAGGGGCCGGCGAGCACTCCATCAGGCCAGCACCGAAGCGAGTTTCATGGCGATACCCATATCGCCGTCCACGCTCAGCTTGCCGGACATGAACGCACCGGTGGGGTTCAGGTCGCCGCTCAGGATCTGTTCGAACGTATCCGCATCCGCGGTCAGGGTAACGTCTGCTTCGTCATCGCTGACGCGTGCGCCGTCTGCATCCAGCACGATGGCTCCCAGATCCGAGATGGCAAACTTGGCCGATGCGTCGAAATCGCCGCCGGACAGCTTTTCGTTCAGCGCCGCTGCGGCTTTTTCAAGAATGTCGCTCATGGTGTTCCTCATATTGTTTCTGCGCCGTGAATGGACATCCCCGGTCGCAACGCTACACTGAACATTGTTATGGGCATTGCAATCATCAATCTCAAACGTACCGTCGCGGCACTTTTTGTCACGGTCATTTTTTCCACCAGTTCGCTGGCGCAGCAGGCGGACTCGCGGGATGAGGCCGAGCTATTGCAGCAACTGGTGCAATCCACGCCGGAACAGGCTGTTGGCATCGACCGTCAGCTTAAGGCTTTGTGGTCGCAATCGGGCTCTGCTTCGGCTGATCTTCTACTGGAACGTGGGCGCGAGGCATTGGACGACGGAGATACAGTGGCGGCCATAGAACACCTGACGGCACTGACCGATCACGCACCGGGGTTTGCCGAAGGCTGGCATCTGCGAGCGTCTGCATTTTTTGGTATGGATCGCTTTGGCATGGCCGCGGCCGATCTTGAGCATGCGATAACACTCAACCCTAACAATTACGAAGCCATTTTTGGGTTGGGCCTGATTTTTGAGATCATCGAACAGCCCGATAAAGCGCTCGAGGCCTATGAGCGCGCGCTGGCTATACATCCTCATCACGAAGAAGTAACCAATGCGGTGAATCGACTGAAGCCTCAGGTCGAGGGCTCGGCCCTCTAAAGAACCGGGGCAGGGGGCAAAGGTGAGCGGGTCATCCCGAATCGTGGCCGTACTTGGCCCGACAAACACAGGTAAAACTCATTACGCGATCGAGCGGATGCTCGGGTACCGGACAGGTGTGATCGGTCTTCCGCTGCGTCTGCTGGCGCGCGAGGTCTATGACAAGATCGTCGCCATTCGTGGTCCCTCTGTCGTGGCATTGGTCACGGGAGAGGAACGCATTGTGCCGCCGCGCACCCAGTATTGGGTTTGCACGGTTGAAGCGATGCCGGAAGGTATGGGGGCGGATTTCGTTGCGATCGATGAGATCCAACTCTGTACCGATCCCGAACGCGGCCATGTCTTTACTGACCGTCTGCTGCGGGCGCGCGGTACGAGTGAGACACTGTTCCTCGGCGCGGACACGATGCGCGGTCCCATCGCGGCTTTGGTCCCCGAGGCTCAGTTCGTCCGACGCGAACGCATGTCCCAACTGGTTTACGCGGGATCAAAAAAGATCAGCCGGATGCCTCCGCGCAGCGCCATCGTTGGGTTTTCGGTCGATAGCGTTTATGCCATCGCCGAGCTGCTGCGCCGACAAAAAGGCGGGGCGGCCGTGGTCATGGGGGCTCTCAGCCCGCGCACGCGGAATGCGCAGGTCGAACTATATCAGAATGGTGAGGTCGACTATCTCGTCGCTACCGACGCCATCGGGATGGGGCTTAATCTGGACGTAAACCACGTCGCGTTCTCCTCTCTAAGCAAGTTCGACGGCCGTCGGATGCGCCCGCTGGCCCCCAATGAACTGGCCCAAATCGCTGGGCGTGCGGGAAGAGGGATGTCGGACGGCACCTTCGGGGTGACCGGAGAGGCTCCGCCGCTGGACGAAGGTGTGGCGCAGGCGATCATGGACAGCCGTTTCACGCCGATGAAAAAACTGAACTGGCGGAATGCTGCCTTGCGGTTCGGATCGGTTGATGCGCTGATCGACTCGCTTGAGATCAGCCCGAACGACGAACATCTGATCAAAGCGCGGCCCGCAGACGATCTGAACGTGCTCAAGTCGCTGTCGCAAGTAACCGAGGTCGCAGCCCGCGCCAGCGATCCGCAATCCATCCGTTTGCTGTGGGATGTGTGCCGAATCCCCGATTTTCGCGGCATCAGCCATGCTGAACACGCCAGCTTGCTCGAAGTTATCTACGGCCACTTGCATGAGCGTGGTTCGATACCAGATGACTTCATGGCGCGGCAAATACGTCGGATCGACCGTACCGACGGGGATATTGATGCGTTGTCCAAAAGGTTGGCATATATTCGCACTTGGACATATGTTGCGCAACGAAACGGCTGGGTCCGTGACGAATCGCATTGGCGTGAGGAAACGCGCACTGTAGAAGACAGGCTGTCAGACGCTCTGCATGACCGTTTGACTCAGAGATTTGTGGACCGGCGCACGTCTGTGTTGTTGCGCCGGCTCAAACAGAAGGAGGCCCTTTTGGCCGAAGTAAATGACAAGGGTGAAGTGACCGTCGAAGGAGAATTCGTCGGTCGTCTGGAAGGGTTCCGGTTTAGCCCGGACAAAAGCGCGCAAGGAACCGAGGCGAAAGCTTTGAAATCGGCGTCCCTGCAAGCACTCGCACCGCAATTCCATCTGCGTGCTGATCGCTTCTACAATGCGCCCGATACCGAAATTGATTTCACCGATCAGGGTGGCCTGATGTGGGGCGAATATGCCGTTGGCAAACTGGTTGCCGGGGCAGAGCCACTCAAGCCGATGGTCGAAGTTTTTGTGGATGAGGCCGCAGGCCCGGACGTCGAACAGAAAGTGCAGCGCCGTTTGCAGCACTTCATCGACCGCAAGGTTGCTGCACTGTTCGAACCGCTGCTGAATTTGCAGCGCGACGAAGAGCTCAGCGGTCTGGCCAAGGGGTTCGCCTTCCGCATGGTCGAGGCGCTGGGCGTGCTGCCCCGTGCGGGCGTTGCGCAAGAGGTCAAGGATCTGGATCAGGACGCCCGTGGCGCGCTGCGCAAGCACGGCATCCGATTCGGACAGTTCACGATCTTCATGCCGCTGCTGCTCAAACCCGCGCCAACGCGCCTGCGTCTGGTTCTGTGGGCGCTGGCCAATGGCCTTCAGGAATTCCCAGAAGCGCCGCCTCCGGGTCTGGTCACCGTTCCGGTCGCCAAGGACGCGCCCGAGGGCTACGACACCATGTGCGGCTACCGCGATGCGGGCGAACGCTCGATCCGGATAGACATGCTGGAGCGTCTGGCGGATATGCTGCGCGCGGAAGACAGCCGTGGCGGGTTCGAAGCCAAGCCCGATATGCTGTCGATCACCGGCATGACGTTGGAGCAGTTCGCCGACCTGATGCAGGGCCTGGGTTACAAAGCTGAACGCGGCGAGCGTGAAAAGGTGAAACCTGCCCCGGCAGAACAACCCACCGCCGAAGCGACCGAGCAACCGGCGGCGGAAGAGACCCCAACGCCTGAGGCGGCGATCGAAGAGGTCGCTACACCCGCCGAGGCGCCAGCCGAGGCCACCGAAAGCACCGAGGCAGCAGCCGAGGCTCCGGGAGCGGAAGAACCCGAAGTTGAGGTCTTCTACACCTTTACCTGGGGTCGTCAGCGTCAGCAAAACCGTGGCCCGCGCCGTGAACAGCGGCAGGGGCAGGGCAAGGGCAAGCCGCGTGGTAAACCTCAAGACGGTCGCGGTAAGCCGCAAGGCAAGAAGGGTGGCAAGCCGCAGGGCGCCAAGACCTTCTCTTCCCGCCCGCCCAAGAAGGAAAAGGCGATCGATCCCGATAACCCGTTTGCAGCAGCGCTGATGGGTTTGAAAGACGGTAATTAACCGCTGATGGCTGAGGCCAAGCTGCGGATCGACAAATGGCTGTGGCAGGCGCGGTTCTTCAAGACCCGCAGCCTGGCCGCCAAACAGGTCAGCGGCGGCCATGTGCGGCTGAACGGAAACCGGGTGCTTAAACCTGCGCAGGCCGTAGCACCCGGCGATGTTCTGACCTTCCCGCAGGGACGCATTGTGCGTGTTGTCCGGATCGAAAAGCTGGGGGAACGCCGTGGTCCGGCCACAGAGGCGCAGGCGTTGTATTTCGATATGACGGAAAAGAAGGACACGCCTCCTAAAAACCCTAGTTTTGAGGGAAAAGGTCGTCCGACTAAGAAAGATCGACGCGCGCTTGATCTTTCTCGCACCAAAGAGGGCTGATCCGCCCTTGAAGACGGTATAATACTGGATTAGCTAGACGCCCAAACCGTATATGGGATTCCGACTATGACCTATGTTGTCACCGAAAACTGCATTGGCTGCAAATACACCGACTGCGTCGAAGTATGCCCGGTGGACTGCTTCTACGAAGGTGAGAACACGTTGGTCATTCACCCTGACGAATGCATCGACTGCGGTGTGTGTGAACCGGAATGCCCCGCCGACGCCATCCGCCCCGACACCGAGCCGGGTATGGACCAGTGGGTCGAGTTCAACCGCAAATACTCTGAACAATGGCCGGTGATCGTCACCAAGAAAGATCCGCTGCCCGAGGCCGAGGAACGCGACGGCGAAGAGGGCAAAATGGAGAAGTATTTCTCCGAAGCACCCGGCGAAGGGGGCTAAGCGATTCGCCCACTGAACTTGTCGGTTCAGGTATAGAAACAGGTTTCAGCACTTTGAAAAATATAGGGTTTCACCTCCGGATTCGGGCGTGACCTTTCGGGCGTCGTAAATTTGTGATATACTCTGAAGCTGAATGATGAATGAGATGGGGATGTGCTCCGTAAGTATGATTGCTTTGGAGTTCTGATTTTATGACAAAATAACCGCCTGACGGAGCCGAAAGATGCTCCGGCTAGTGGTTTTTGTCGTCCGTGTCTCGCTCTGTAACCAAGGATGAACCTGAATGTCTAAGTCGAAAAAGCTTGAGTTCCGCCCGAATGACTATGTTGTATATCCTGCGCATGGCGTAGGTCAGATCATCTCGATCGAAGAACAGGAAGTCGCGGGATTTTCGCTTGAGCTGTTCGTCATCTCCTTTGAAAAAGACAAGATGACCCTGCGGGTGCCAACCAACAAGATTACCGAATCCGGTTTGCGGTCGTTGAGCTCGCCCGATGTCATCAGCCAGGCGATGAAAACGCTGAAAGGCAAGGCCAAGGTAAAACGCGCCATGTGGTCACGCCGTGCGCAGGAATACGAACAAAAGATCAACTCGGGTGATCTGATCTCGATTGCCGAAGTGGTCCGTGACCTGCATCGCACCGACGATCAGCGCGAACAGAGCTATTCCGAGCGTCAGCTGTACGAAGCCGCGCTGGAGCGTTTGACCCGCGAAGTCGCCGCTGTGTCCGGTGCAGGTGAGGTATCTGCCGCCAAGCAGGTGGACGAGGTTCTGACCTCCCGCGCAGCCTGATTGCAGAAAAGACTCATTTCTAGGCCGCTCCTGCTTGGGGGCGGCCTTTTTCATGCCAGCTCTTGGTGAATTTTACCTTTGCCGCTAATTTTCCAACAGGCAGAGGCGGATACATGGTCAGGATAAAGCAAACCATTAAGTTTTTGTATATTGCGCATGAGCCGATTTCGATCTGGTTCCGCTACTGCCTGATCCTTTTTGATGCCGCGTCGATCATTTTTTTCGTGGCCACGGCGAATGTACCGCACGGGCCGGGTATTACCCTAGCCAGCTTGGGCGTTGGGTTTGTTATTCTTCTGGATTTTCTAGCTCGGCTCTGGATCGCGAAGGACCGGTGGAAGCTGCTCCGCAAGATCTACACGCTGGCTGATATCGTTGTGATTGCTTCTCTACTGCTCGAGCCGTTTTTGCCTGGAAATCTGGCCTTCGTACGAATTTTACGCGCCTTACGTCTGATCCACTCCTACCATTTGCTTAGGGATCTTCGGCGTGACAGCCAATTCTTTCGTACACATGAGGACGCAGTCATTGCGGCCATAAATCTGCTGGTGTTTGTATTTGCCACGTCAACGGCTGTTCTGGTTTTTTTTATCCCGGCTAACAGCCCGAACGCGTATATCGATGCGCTGTATTTCACTATGGCAACGCTCACCACGACCGGGTTTGGTGACATCACTCTGGCAACACCGGGCGGCAAGCTGTTTTCGGTGTTCATCATGGTGGTTGGCGTGGCCCTTTTCGTGCGTTTGGCGCAGGCGATTTTCATGCCGCAGAAAGTGCGTCACAAATGCCCAAGTTGTGGCCTCTATCGCCACGACCCAGACGCGGTGCACTGCAAGCACTGCGGTGAGAGACTGAGGATCGAAACAGGCGGAACCTCTTAAAGCGCGGCTGCGGCTGCTGTTAGAAATGCAAGCTCTGCCAGCTGCTGCGTTGCTCCCAGAATGTCACCCGTTTGACCACCAATCTTGGCTCGTGCTGTCGCGGCGAGCCCGGCAGTGACTAGCGCAGCAATGGCCGTGGCCCAAACAGCGCCGGCACCCATTAGAAGCACGGCGCAAATCAGGGCCAGCACCAGACCTGTTATGGTTGTCACAGCCTGTGGCCCTCCGACAGAGTGGCTCAGGCCACTGTTGCGTGCATTCGGCAGTGTGGTCATCAGAACCGGCATGAATGCGCGGGACATGATGCAGGCTGCGAGGATTGTGGCAAAAGCACCGGCCATTAGTAGCGTCGCGATCAGTGCAACGCGTGCAAGCTGCGAGAATATCAGCGCCAGAACACCATAAGTGCCGATGTGACTGTCTTTCATGATCTCCAACCGGCGCTCTCGGTTGAAGCCGCCCCACAATCCATCGACAGTATCGGCCAAACCGTCTTCATGCATCGCACCCGTGGTCATGACCAGAACCGCAACCAGGAGAACGGCCCCGACCGTTGTGGGCAGGTTTAACACGATTGCAACCCAACCGACTGCGCAGGCCAGCAGACCCACGACTAACCCGACCAAGGGGAAGGCCCAAGCGGCGTTGGCCTGGCGCGAAAAGACGTTTTCCGGCAAATGCGGCAGGGGCAAGCGGGACAGCAGGACCAGCGCAAGTGGAATATCCCACGAGGAAAACAGGTTGGTGTCGTTTTTATGCACTCCCGCGCCTTTCGGGGTCTTGTTGGATTGGACGCTTCGGTTAAACACGCAGGACCACTCTGATGCAACGAGGCTTTAGATGCTGCCCGAACTTATTGATCTGACAACCTTCCGCGACGCCCTCAAACAGGCGCCCGGCCCGGATGATAGCGCACTGCAAGGAGCGACTGACCGCAACAGGCAGTTGACCAAACCGCCGGGTGCTTTGGGGCGGCTTGAGGACTTGGCGATCTGGTATGCTGGTTGGCGCGCAGACGCTCGCCCACAGATCGCCGCGCCGCAGGTCATCGTGTTTGCGGGGAACCACGGCGTAACCGCGCAGGGCGTATCGGCCTTTCCACCTGAAGTGACCGTGCAGATGGTGATGAATTTTGAACACGGTGGCGCAGCGATCAATCAACTCGCCAAAGCCGCTGGTGCGACGATGGATGTGCATGCGTTGGAGTTGGACCAGCCAACTGCGGATTTCACTGCAGGACCGGCCATGTCCGAAGATGAGTTGCTGCAAGCCCTGCGCACCGGTTGGACCGCCGTTGACCCCAATGCCGATCTGCTGGTGGTTGGAGAAATGGGAATCGGGAATACCACCCCGGCTGCTGCAATTGCCTGCGCTCTGTTTGGTGGAGACGCTGCGGACTGGACCGGACGCGGCACAGGTGTTGACGATGCCGGGCTGATCAACAAGACCCGTGTGGTGGCGGAAGGTGTGGCGCTGCACGCAGAGGTCGGAGACGGGCTGAACATCCTGCGTTGCCTCGGTGGGCGTGAGATCGCGGCCATGGCCGGAGCTATTGCAGCCGCTCGCGTATTGCGTATTCCAGTTATTCTTGACGGATTCATCTGCTCTGCCGCGGCGGCCTGTCTGGCAGATGTTTCCGCCGGTGCATTGGACCATGCCGTGGCAGGGCACCAGAGCGCAGAAGGTGCGCATGGGGCCGTACTCGAAAAGCTTGGCAAAGCCCCGTTGCTGAATCTCGGTCTCAGGCTTGGCGAAGGTTCGGGTGCGGCGCTGGCCATCAATATCCTGAAAAGCGCGGTAGCCTGCCATTCAGGCATGGCGACCTTTGCTGAGGCCGGAGTATCAGACGGTTAACATTACAGGTCTGATCCGAAGAGCCGGATCAGGCCGATTTCTTCGCGTGTTTTTCAGCCAACTCCAAAAGCTCGGTTTCCAGATCTTTCTCGAATTGCTGAGCTCGTTCGATGTATTTCTTGTTTTCCGCTGTGGGCATTCCGGGAATCCAAAGCTCGGCCAGATCGCGGATCGAATCTCGGTCGTGGTGGTAAAACGTCTGCTCGGCTTGCGCGGCCTCATATTCGCTGAGGCCGATATTTTCAAGCACGTAGCGACCGGCCCGTAGGGAGCTGTCGAACATCTCGCGTACGATGTCGTTGGCACCAGCCTGATACAGCTCATACACATGGGTTCGGTCATGAGCGCGGGCGATGATGTGCAGGTCCGGGCGTTGACGCCTGGCGTAACTGACCAGACGCGTTACGTTCTTTGGGTCGTCCATCGCGGCGACCAGTACCGTTGCTTTTTCCAGCCCCGCCGCGCGGAGCAATTCAGGACGAGTGGGATCGCCCAAAAAACCCTTCACACCAAAGCGGCGCATCAGCTGAACGGTTTCAATATCGTGATCCAGAACGATCGTTTTGAACCCGCTGGCGCGAACCAGACGATTTACGATCTGACCAAATCGGCCGATACCGGCGATGATTACTGGGCCTTGCTCGTCGATTTCATCTGGTTCCGGCTGTGGACCACTGTCTCGGATTCGGCGGGACAAAAGATCGTAGATGATGAACAGCAGCGGCGTGATCAGCATGGTCAGTGCGATGATCATGAGCAGTTTCTGGGACAGATCGGGCGGAATGACGTTCTGCTGAGTTGAAAAGGCCAGCAGAACGAAGCCGAACTCTCCTGCTTGTGCCAGACCAAGTGTGAATAGCCAGTGATCCCGACCCCGCAACCTGAAAGCGCGCCCGACGAGAAACAGTATGATGCCCTTGGTCAGGATAACCAGAAGAGCCAACCCGATTAGCTCTAGCGGATCGTTGAAGAAGTAGGCGACATCAATTCCGGCACCGACGGTGATAAAGAACAGGCCGAGGAACAGGCCCTTGAAGGGCTCAAGGTCGCTTTCCATCTCATGCCGGAATTCCGAGCTGGCCAGAACAACGCCCGCCAGGAACGCACCCAGAGCGGGGGAAAGGCCAACTAGGGTCATCAGGAAGGAAATGCCGACCACGATCATCAGGGCTAATGCGGTATACATCTCTCGCAGGCGAGTCGCGTGAATAAAGCGGAACAGGGGGCGCGTCAGGTAAACACCGGCAAGGATAACAAATGCGATCGCGCCAATGGTAACCAGCGTTACAGCCCACCCTGGTAAACCATCGACTAGAGAAAGGCTGTGATGGGCGGCATCGTGCAGGTCTTTCACCCCGCGGTCTATGGAGCCGTCGCTTTCGAGATGCGGCATGGCTGGTAGCGCCAGCAGTGGCAACAGGGCCAGAATGGGGATGACTGCAATGTCTTGCGTCAGCAGCACGGAAAATGTGGCGCGGCCCCCGTTTGTCTGCATTAGTCCTTTTTCCGACAGGGTTTGCAGCACGATCGCGGTCGAAGACAGCGAAAGCGTTAACCCGACGGCCAGAGCGACAGACCATGGGTGGTTCGCGTAAATTGCCACCGTGGCAATAGCTGCGGTCGAAAGCCCTACTTGCAATCCGCCCAGTCCCAATAGCCTGTCACGCATATCCCACAAAGCGCGCGGCTCCAGTTCCAAACCGATGAGGAACAGCATCATGACCACGCCAAACTCGGCCACGTGCTGCAGGCTTTCGGTTTCGGCTCCTACAAGGCCAAACACGGGACCGATAACGATCCCGGCGGCCAGATATCCCAGCACGGACCCCAGCCCCAGACGCGCCGATAACGGCACGGCGATCACGGCAGCAGCCAGATAGATCGAAGCCTGGTAGAGGAAATCGTCCATGTTGGTCCTTTCGGTCAGGTCAGGTGGGCAAAGGGGCGTCGCGTTTCAGTTGGTCCATCACGATCTGGCTTTGGACTCGTGCCACCGCAGGATGCGGCAGTATCACCTGATGAAGCAAGCGATTGAGCGCGGCTAGATCGTCACAATAGACATGCAGCAGATAGTCTGCTTCTCCGGTCATCGTCCAGGCGCTGGTGATCTCAGGTCGGGTGTTTACCATCCGTGCAAAACTCTCGGATTGCTCGGGGCCGTGGGTGCCCAGATGCACTTGAACAAATCCCTGAACATGTAGCCCGAGTTTCAGCGGGTCCAACCGTGCGGCATAGCCGGTGATGTAGCCCTCGGCCTCAAGCCGTTGCCGTCGCCGCCCGGCCTGACTGGGTGACAGGTTCAGCAATTCGCCAAGCTGATGGGCGGTCAAGTGGGCGTCCACCTGTAGGGCGGACAGCAAACGCATATCGGTGGAATCCAGCATATGCGGAATTTCTCCAAAATTTTACCAATTAATGCGTGTTCTGCGCACTCAAACTTAGTTTACACGAAAACTATGCGCAGAAACAGCGCGGAATAAGGCGTATTTTGGAATCAGCAAAGAAATTCCTGTTTTAAGGAGACGCACTATGGGTCCTTTCCCTCATAACGCCCCGAAATCCACCATTAGCAAAGAAAATCCGGTCGGCACTGACGGGTTTGAATTCGTGGAATTTGCCCACCCCGATCCACAGGAACTGCGCGACCTGTTTTCCAAAATGGGTTTCGAAAAGGTTGCTCACCACACGGATAAGCCCGCAGTCGAACTTTGGCAGCAAGGCGACGTGACCTATATTCTCAACGCTGATCCCGAAAGCTTTGCCGCGCGTTTTGTCCAAGAACATGGCCCATGCGCCCCAGCGATGGGCTGGCGTGTGGTGGATGCCCAGAAAGCGTATGAGCATGCGGTAGCCAAAGGCGCAGAGCCTTATGATGCGGCGGACAAGACGATGAATGTACCGGCGATCAAGGGGATTGGCGGCTCTCTGATCTACTTCATCGACCAGTACCATGACACTTCGCCCTATAATCATGAGTTCACATGGACCACCAAATCCAAGCCGCGCGGTGATGGGTTCTATTACCTCGATCACCTGACGCATAACGTCTATCGCGGAAATATGGACAAATGGTTCAAGTTCTACGAGAGCCTGTTCAACTTTCGCGAAATCCGGTTTTTTGACATTCAGGGCAAGTATACCGGTCTTTTCAGCCGTGCTCTGACGTCGCCGTGCGGGCGCATTCGTATTCCGATCAACGAAGATCGGGGCGAGACCGGGCAGATCGTATCGTACCTCAAGAAATACAAGGGTGAGGGGATTCAGCATATCGCGGTGGGGAGTGAAGATATCTACGCTTCAACAGACGCGATTGCTGAGAAGGGGCTGAAATTCATGCCTGGTCCAAACCAAGCCTACTATGACATGTCCAAAGATCGCGTCGCAGATCACGAAGAACCGCTGGACCGGATGATGAAGCACGGTATTCTGATTGATGGCGAGGGGGTTCTGGACGGCGGTGAGACCAGAATTTTGCTGCAAATCTTCTCGAAAACCGTGATCGGGCCGATCTTTTTCGAGTTCATCCAGCGCAAAGGCGACGATGGGTTCGGTGAGGGGAACTTTCAGGCGCTGTTCGAATCCATCGAGCGTGAACAGATCGAAAGCGGAGAGATTACAGCGGCTTGAATGCCGGGCTTGATGCAGCATGGGCGGGCAACCCGCCCGTGCGCTTATCCACGTGGCATTTTCAGCGTCACGTTCCTACCTTTTTTCTGATAGCGTAGCTCGGTATCGCCAATAGCGATGACTCTACCGCCATCCAGCCTGTCTCCAACTTTCAGCTTTTTGTAACGACCACTCGGCAAACGCACCAAGGCGCGGCGGTTGGCCGGTGTGCCGTAAACCCCGATCAGGTTCAACTTGCGCAGGTTCAGCGCATTGTCGATCGTCGCTTGCCTTGCGACGGATGCGGATGACGGGATTTTAGGGGCAACGGCCCTTGGCTGGAACGACCCGGCCTCATCCTGAGCAATTGCGGCCGTCGAACCCAGGTTGGCGGTTTGCGTGACTGAAGATGGTGCCAATCCCGCAGGGCGCGACTTTGGGCGCGGGACACGGACGACGGCGAGAGCGGTCGGGGTGTAGTCGATTTCCTTTTGTTGCAGCGACGCGGGGCGCAGCTTGGGGCGCAGCACTGCAAGTTCTTCCCGCGTGCGGCCACCCAGTTGCTGCCGCTCGAACCGCTCAATCAGGTCTCGGGGGCGCAGTTTGGGGCGCAACTCGGCCAGCCTATCCGATTTATCATCAAGCGCTGGCTCCTCTTCGAACCGCACGGGTGGTTCTGGAGGTACTTTCGACGGACGCCCCAGGTAGACGGCGACCCCAGCCGGATTGAGCGTGCCTTCGACGCTGGGCGTAACCAGACCGCGCTCATCCAGTTCGAACCGGGTGCCGGCGATGCCGGGCAACGCGACCTGCTCAAACGGGGCGTCGGTGGCGAAACTCTCACTCGGTGGGAGGGCAATCGCGTCGTTGGAAAGGTCGGAGTTATCAATGGATGTCAGAAATGGTTCTTCTTCAGGGGCAATAGCAGGCACCGCCAAAAGGCCGGGTACCGAAATGGAAACGGCGGATTGAGGGGGCAACACTTGCGGTTCGGGGTCGCGGGGGACCTCGTCGACCACTGTTGGCGCGATGTTTAGCGCTTCGAGGATTGCGGCATCCGTTGGCGATAAATCGGGCAGGGACGCGTCGGTCGAATCCGGCTGGCTTGGTTCGGGTAAAGCGACTTCCGAGGGCAATTCAGTTGCTTCAAGGGGAGCCGTTTCGATTTCTGGTAAAATTTCGGTAATGACGTCCGGCTGAACTTCCGATGCCGTTGGTGCATCTTCGGTTTGGGCCGTTTGCGGGGCAGGTGGCTCAGCTTTTTCCGACCCGGACAGCGCCCATACACCCAGCACTGCCACAATAGCCAAAGCAGCGACTGCCGGAATTGCGTAACGTTTGGTGACTGGTTTTGTGACGGCACTGGATTGTGCGCCCGAATCTGGTGCCGATCGGAAAACCTCCGAAGGCGTTACATCCGCAATGGGGTGGGCCGTCGGGGGCGGAACGTCCGCTGCTTTCCTTGCGTTTTCGGCGGTAGGCTTGATCACAGTGGCCGGAGTTTCAGGCGTCAGAAACTGCGGTTCGGTCGGGAAAACGCTAGGATTAGCTTTTACCGTGAACTGGACGGGAACAAATCCGTGTTCCGTTGCAAAATTTCGGGCTTCGTCCAATGTCTGCATCGTGACGGCGGCCACATAGGTGGTGGAGCCTACGGTTGCAGAATCAAAGACCAGTTCTTCGATCGAATAGGGGGTGGCCTCGGCCAATGCAGATTGCACCTGCTGCGCGCTTTCCTCGGCGGGCTGCCCCTCTGTTTCTGCCGACATGAAACGAACCTGATCGGCAGGGATCACAACTTTGCAGCTCAGGTTGTTTTCCAAAGCAAAGGCTTTGTCCCGCAACGCGCTTAACTGCGCGTTCAGGTCTGGCGCGTCCAGAGCAACCTCACCAATGCAGACCCAATCGTCATCCGATTGGTGGTGCACAGTTATTCCGGTTGAAGAAAAAGACAGCGCAAAGGCGGGTTTCATATTCCCGAGGAACCATAATTGTCAGCATCAATGCAAACGGGTTTCCGTCCGCAGGCAGACATTAAAGCAGGATCCCGCCGAGGGAAAGAAAAAGCCGGAACTTCCCCTTGTTCGGCGGCACTCGGCGGCCCCATGTTGATAGTGAAGAAATTGGAGGGAAGACCTTGAAGAAAATTGCTTTTTTGGCTGCGATGCTGGCCGTTACCGCCGCAGGTATGGCACATGCGGAAGAACGTCGCATCACGGTGGATGCGGTCGGCACCGTTGAGGCCGAACCCGATATGGCAACCATCACCTTGGGGGTGACCAACGAAGATCCGCAGGCTTCTAACGCGATGCAGGCTACATCCGATGCTGTGGCACAGATTCTGAAGCGGCTGGACGATATGGGGATCGAGACTCGCGATGTTCAAACCCGCGATCTTTCGTTGTCGCCAGTCTGGTCCGGGCGCAATAATTCGAGCGGTGAGCGACCTGAGATTTCCGGCTTTGTCGCCTCTAACAATGTTCAGGTTCGTGTTCGCGATCTGACACAGCTTGGAACGATCATGGATGCAGTCATTCAGAACGGGGCCAACAATTTTGGCGGGCTGAGCTTTGGCGTGCAGGACCCCGCGCCGCTACAGGCGCAGGCACGTGCCAAGGCCGTGGCCGAGGCGACCGCGAAAGCTGAACAGCTGGCGCAGGCGGCCAATGTGACTTTGGGCAAGGTCCGGCAGATCAGCGAGCAGATTGGCGGCATCCGCCCTGCGCCCCAGATGCGCGCGATGGCTATGTCCGAGGCGGGCGGGGTGCCGGTCGCAAGCGGTGAGATCGCGGTGTCTGTCAGCGTGTCGATGGAATTCGGTATTTCCGATTAACCCTCGGAACGGGCCATCAGCGGTTCTCGTTGCTGGCCCGTTTGATCGAAATTGTCCGCAGAAAGCCAGGCTTCGAACGCCGAACGAATGCGCGGCCACTCACTGTCGAGGATCGAATACCATGCCGTATCCCGGTTACGACCCTTGTAATGGGTGGCTTGTCGAAAGATGCCCTCAAACGTAAAGCCTAACCGCTCGGCCGCGCGGCAGGATGGGGCATTCAGGGCATCGCATTTCCATTCGTATCTGCGATACCCCAACTCGTCGAACACGCGGCGCATCATTAGATACATGGTCTCGGTCGATTGCGGGCTGCGCTGCAACAGCGGAGAGAAGTGGATGTGGCCCACTTCAATCACCCCCGCCGCAGGTTGGATTCGCAGGAATGAGGCCATACCGACCGGAGTTTCGTTTCTGTCCAGAACCGTGTGGAACATCGGGTCGGCGTCCATACAGTTCGCGCGGGTCCAGTCCTCGAACTCCTGTTCACTGTCGAACGGCCCATAAGGCAGGTAGGTCCAGTTGCGACCGTCGGCGTCGTTGGCAAAGGCCCGGAACAGTCCGGGCGCATGCCGGTTCACGTCCAGCGGCACGACAGAACAGTATTGGCCCTCCATCGGCGTATACGGCGGCGTCGGGCGAGGGAATTCGCCCGAAACCGGCAGGCCGATGGGTTGGCCCAGATCGTTTGTGTCGTGCCCGCTCATGCCTCAGGCCGAGGCTTTGGCCAGCGCCTGATCCAGATCGGCGATCAGGTCGTCGGCGTCTTCGATCCCGATGGACACACGAACCACACCGGGGCCAGCACCTGCGGCCTCTTGCTGTTCTGGCGTCAGTTGGCGGTGTGTGGTTGAGGCCGAATGGATGATCAGCGACCGCGCATCGCCCAGGTTGGCGACATGGCTAAAGATTTCCAACGCGTTGACCAGCTTGATGCAGGCGTCATATCCACCTTTGACTGCAAAGGTGAACAGCGCACCAGCACCCTTTGTGTACTGCGCCTGGACCCGATCATGATACGGCGAAGAGGGCAGACCTGCGTAGGTGACATATTCAATTCGTTCGTCCGCTTCGAGCCAGGCGGCGATCTTTTGCGCGTTCTCTACATGACGATCCATCCGCAAGGACAGGGTCTCGATTCCCAGCAGCGTGTAATGCGCGGCCTGTGGGTTCATGGTCATTCCCAGATCACGCAGGCCAATGGCGATACCGTGGAAGGTGAAGGCCAGAGGGCCGAAGGTTTCGTGGAATTTCAACCCGTGATAGGCGGGTTCCGGTTCGCTGAGCGATGGGAATTTGTCATTTGCCGACCAGTCAAACTCACCCGAATCCACGATGCAGCCGCCTGTGACTGTGCCATTGCCCGTCAGGTATTTTGTGGTCGAATGCACCACAAGAGTCGCGCCATGTTCGATCGGGCGGCACAGGTATGGTGTAGCTGAGGTGTTGTCGACAACCAGCGGAATGCCCGCTGCATCAGCTATATCCGCCAGTGCGCGAATGTCAGTGACATAACCGCCGGGGTTGGCGATGGATTCACAGAACACCGCGCGGGTGTTTTCGTCGATGGCGTCATTCACGGCGTCCAGATCATCGGTGTCGACGAACTTGGCCGACCAGCCGAAGCGTTTGATGGTCTGGCTGAACTGCGTGACCGTGCCACCGTACAAACGTGTCGAGGCCACCACGTTGCAGCCCGGCCCCATCAGCGGGAACAGCGCCATGATCTGCGCCGCGTGACCCGATGAACAGCAAACCGCGCCAACGCCGCCTTCCAAAGTGGCGATACGTTCTTGCAGAACGGCAACGGTGGGGTTGGTCAGGCGGGAATAAATGAATCCAACCTCTTGCAGGTTGAACAGGGCAGCCGCGTGATCGGCATCGCGAAAGACATAAGCTGTTGTTTGATAGATCGGAGTCTGACGCGCCCCTGTTGCGGGATCAGGCCGTGCGCCCGCGTGAATCTGCAGAGTGTCAAAACCGTAAGTCGGGCCGTCTGACATCGTAAAAATCTCCTGTTGGAATGTGTGTTGCAGAATCTCTAGGCGATTGACGGCCTTCACACAACAACCCAATCAGCGCATCCACAGGCCGTTGTTCCTGATCGTGTTGCGAATGGCCTGCTCGCGCTGCGGCAGGTTTTCGCGATCGAACAGATCGCGGATCTTGTGCCCCTTGCGTTGCAGGACCAGTTTCTTGATTGGGTCATAACCCTTGAGCACTTTCTTGACCCGGTTGGGCGCCGCCACGGTTTCCAGCACCTCGACCACATGGTCGCTTTCACGGGCATAAAGCAGGGGAAACAGTCGGTAGTGACAACTGACAGAGCCGTCCAGCAGACCCGGAGGCAACACATCGCGCCCTCCGCCGAAGGAGTGAATGACCAACGGCAGTGCCGCCTGATCCAGCCACGGATCAAGGTTCTGGCCAGCCAGTTCTGGAATCTCTTCATCCCGGATCGTGCGGGCATACTCCAGAAACCGCCGTCCGAACTTCTGCGGGCAGGCGTGGAAAAAATAGCCGGCGTTGAAATACAGATACCTTCGCCAGTAATCCACGGGTTGGCTGGTATCCAAAGAACTTTTGAAATCCAGCTCAAACCGGCGGTAAAGGGCGCTCCAGATACCATCGAAACCGGGGCCATAGAGAGTTGGCTTTGGCCATGTGCCTTCGACTTTTTGCGACGCCCCCGGTTTGTCGAAATCGAAGGGGACAGAGGTCAGATCTCCCGAAATTAGAGTATCGCTGTCGAAGAACACAAACGGTTTGCCTTCGGGTAAGGCCAGCAGGGCCTCAATCTTGTTGCCGTAAGGATAGCTTTGCCCAAAAACATGGTTGTCAAACGGCAGGATTTCGGCGTCCAGCTGCCGCAGCGCCTTCAACACATCCTCGTTCTGAATGCTAGGGTCCTGTTGCCAACGCGGGCCCGGCCGAGGGACCGCCACAAACAACCGACCAGTGAAATTCGGAGAGCTGTGGCGCAGAGATGCCGCAAACAGAAGTGCTTCGTATTGTAGTCGGTTGTTTTGCCCGATGATGACGATGTTGAACTTCGAAGGGCTGGCCTGCATCGGATGACTTTCGGATTTACGGCCACTGTCGGCGCTTCTCGGGTTGCGTTTGAACTACAGCACGCAGTTGGGGCCGTCAAAACCAGATACTGGGAAATTTTTGAATCCTTGGAAATGAGTGCAGATTTGATGCGCGCCAACACTGCTCAGATGTTGCGACTTCGTCAGATGCCGAAAAAAAAGACGGTTTTCGCTGAAATTCGAGGGAAAATGCGCAGTTTTTCAGTTTTTTGCCGACTTTATAAATTTTACCAATTGATAAAAAATAAGATTGTGGCAAGCTGAGGTCATAACGAACATAACCACAGGGAGAGAGCGATGGCACAGGGCCAGATGGCCCCCGGCATTGTCTCCGGGCGGCTTTCCAGCGATGAGCTGACCTCGAATTTCACGGATCTGCATCCGCCATTGGCCGCGCATGAGGCGGCTGTGGCGGCGGATCGGTGCTATTTTTGCTATGATGCGCCATGCGTGACGGCCTGTCCGACGGACATCGATATTCCGTTGTTCATGCGCCAGATTCAGGCAGGGCAACCCGAAGCGGCGGGCGAGACCATTTTGGCCCAGAACATTCTTGGCGGCATGTGTGCCCGCGTTTGCCCGACCGAGACATTGTGCGAAGAGGCATGTGTGCGCGAGGCGGCTGAAGGTGCTCCGGTCGAGATTGGCCGCCTGCAGCGCTATGCAACCGACAGCGTAATGGTGTCCGGAGATCATCCGTTTGAGCGCGCCGCACCGACGGGTAAGACCGTTGCCGTGGTCGGGGCAGGGCCAGCAGGTCTGGCCTGCGCGCATCGACTTGCGATGCTGGGTCATGACGTTGTGATCCACGAAAGCAAGCCTAAGCCCGGCGGTCTGAACGAATATGGGATCGCGGCATATAAATCGACCAACGATTTTGCGCAGGCTGAGGTTGACTGGCTTATGAAGATCGGCGGTATCACCATCGAGACAGGATCGGTACTGGGCGAGAGCATCACGCTGGACGGTCTGGTGGAGAATTACGACGCCGTTTTCCTGTCCATCGGTCTTACTGGGGTAAACGCCCTGCGGGCAGATGGGGCTGAGAAGGAGGGTGTTCGCTTCGCCGTCAATTTCATCTCGGATGTGCGACAAGCCTCTGACTTGGCGAACCTCCCGGTCGGCCGCAACGTCGTGGTCATCGGAGGTGGCATGACCGCTGTGGACGCGGCGGTGAAATCAAAGCTGCTGGGTGCCGAGCATGTTACCATCGCCTACCGTCGCGACCGTGACGCCATGGGTGCCAGCCGATACGAACAGGATTTGGCAGCCTCGCACGGCGTCAAGATCATGACCAATGTGCAGCCTGTCGCCATTCATGGAAATGGGGCGGCGGCTGAGATTGAATTGGAGTATACTTCCAGCCATGACGGTCAGCTATCCGGAACCGGTGAAACGGTCCGTTTGGCCGCGGATCAGGTTCTCAAGGCGATTGGTCAGAAACTTGACGGTGCGCCGGAAGGGCTGGAGTTGGACGGCAACAAGATTGCCGTGACCGAAGCCGGGCGCACTTCGATGGCCGGTGTCTGGGCTGGCGGTGACTGCGCGACAGGCGGAGAAGATCTGACCGTGACCGCCGTGGCCGAGGGTCGCGATGCCGCGATGGATATCCACGCAAGCCTGACCGCGTGAAACCAACAGATAAGGATGCTGAATTGCATCAGGGAGGCCGGATAAATGGCTGATTTAAAGACAAACTTTCTTGGAATAGAAAGCCCGAACCCGTATTGGCTGGCCTCCGCGCCACCGACTGACAAGGAATATAACGTCCGCCGCGCCTTTGAGGCCGGATGGGGCGGTGTCGTCTGGAAAACGCTGGGGGCCGAAGGTCCTCCGGTCGTTAACGTGAACGGCCCCCGGTATGGCGCAATCTACGGCGCGGATCGTCGGTTGCTGGGCCTGAATAACATCGAACTGATCACCGACCGTCCGCTAGAGGTGAACCTCGAGGAGATGGCGCGGGTCAAGTCCGACTACCCGGACCGGGCGCTGATCGCCTCGATCATGGTCCCTTGTGAGGAAGAGGCGTGGAAAGCCATCTTGCCGCGTGTGGCCGAGACTGGAGCGGACGGGATCGAGCTGAACTTTGGCTGTCCGCACGGGATGAGCGAACGCGGTATGGGATCGGCCGTAGGGCAGGTGCCGGAATATATCGAGATGGTGACCCGCTGGTGCAAGCAATACTATGACCGCCCGGTCATAGTGAAGCTAACGCCGAACATCACCGATATCCGCAAGCCTGCTGAGGCTGCGAAGAATGGTGGCGCGGATGCGGTGTCGCTGATCAACACGATCAACTCGATCACAAGCGTCGACCTGGATACGTTCAGCCCTGAACCCTCGATTGACGGCAAGGGCAGCCATGGCGGCTATTGCGGTCCCGCGGTGAAGCCGATTGCGCTGTCGATGGTGTCTGAGATTTCGCGGGCCCAAGCGACGCATGGACTGCCGATCTCGGGTATCGGCGGTGTAACAACATGGCGGGATGCAGCAGAATTCATAGCTTTGGGCTGTGGTACCGTTCAGGTCTGCACGGCAGCCATGACATATGGGTTCAAAATCATCGATGAACTGACCGCCGGTCTGTCCAAATGGATGGATGAAAAAGGATACAAGGACGTCTCAGAAATTGTTGGTCTTGCTGTGCCGAATGTGACCGATTGGCAGTATCTGAACCTGAACTACGTAGCTAAAGCTAAGATCGATCAGGACCAGTGCATCAAATGCGGCCGCTGCTATGCCGCCTGCGAGGACACCAGCCATCAGGCGATCTCGATGTCCGAGGATCGGGTGTTCGAGGTCATGGATGACGAGTGCGTCGCCTGTAACCTTTGCGTGGATGTCTGCCCGGTCGATGGATGCATCTCGATGGTGCCGATGGCGGCCGGAGAGGTTGACCCGCGCACCGGATTGGAAGTGCAGCCCGATTATGCCAACTGGACAACGCATCCGAACAATCCGATGGCAAAAGCCGCCGAGTAAATCGACTGGAATAAAACAGGGGGGGGCCGGTGGACGGCCCCTTTTTCATGGCGTCAGTAGTTTGCGATAGAGCGTGTCGATAAACGGTTCCGCACCTTCAAATGGGTCTTCATCGCCCAGTATTGCACGAACCTGAACATCAAAGTCGGCGTAGTGTTGTGTCAGCGCCCATATCGAAAAGATCAGGTGGGACGGGTGCAGCCGGGCAATTTTACCCTGATCCATCCATTCGGTCAGGATTACCGACTTTTCGTCTACCAGGGCCTTCAGGTCATTCGACAATGCCTCGTGAATGCGGGGCGCCCCCTGAACAAGTTCATTGGCGAACAATCGGCTTTCACGGGGCAATTCCCGGCTCATTTGCAGTTTTCGGCGGATGTAGGAGAGAATTTCCTCCATCGGATCTCCATCGGCATCCAGATCGTGCAAGGGGGCCAGCCATGTCTCCAGCAAGCCAGACAGAAGGGCAGCGTGGATCGCTTCCTTCGAGGGGAAATAATACAGCAAGTTCGGTTTGCTCAGCCCAGCTTCGGTTGCGATTTGGTCGACAGTTGCGCCGCGAAAACCATGGGCGGAAAACACGTTCAGCGCAGCTTCGAGAATCGCAGCACGGTTCTTTTTCTGAATTCGAGTCGGAGCGCGGTCCTTGGGCATGTTTCCAGCGTGTCTCTTTTTTTGCCGTGCGGGAGCCAATTATGCCGAAATATCCGGCGGCACCATGCAATTTCTTGACTGATGTCGAACCCGTGATAGCGTGAGTTTGACCAGATGGTCAAATCAAGACACCAAAAGCGAGCCAAATCGCAAGCAATAGGGAAGAATAAGATGGCAGCTCCGGCGCAGAATCTCAGGGTCAACAGCGACAGGTTGTGGGACAGCCTGATGGAGATGGCCAAGATTGGCCCCGGCGTCGCGGGTGGTAACAACCGGCAGACGCTGACGAATGAGGATGCTGAAGGGCGCGCACTGTTCCAAAATTGGTGTGAAGACGCGGGTTGCACCATGGGGCTGGACCAGATGGGCAATATGTTTGCCCGTCGCGACGGCACTGACCCCGAGGCGCTGCCTGTTTATGTGGGGTCTCATCTGGATACGCAGCCTACGGGTGGCAAATATGATGGCGTGTTGGGCGTTTTGGGAGGATTGGAAATTATCCGCACCCTGAACGATTTGGGGATCAAGACCAAGCACCCCATTGTCGCGACCAACTGGACCAATGAAGAGGGGACACGCTACGCCCCGGCGATGTTGTCTTCGGGCGTGTTTGCGGGGATGCACACGCAGGACTGGGCCTACGATCGTGAGGATGCCGAAGGAAAGAAGTTCGGAGACGAGTTGCAACGTATCGGCTGGCGGGGCGACGAAGAGGTCGGTGCCCGCAAGATGCATGCCTTCTTTGAATTGCATATCGAACAAGGGCCGATCCTGGAGGCCGAGGGCAAGGACATCGGCGTGGTCACCCACGGGCAGGGGCTGAGCTGGACGCAAATCACGGTGACCGGAAAGGACGCGCATACCGGGTCGACTCCGATGCCAATGCGCAAGAATGCTGGTCTGGCGATGGCGCGCATTCTCGAGAAAGTGGATGAGATCGCGTGGTCGCACGCGCCGCATGCTGTAGGAGCAGCAGGGCACATCGACGTATATCCGAACTCGCGCAACGTGATCCCGGGCAAGGTGGTGTTCACGGTCGATTTCCGCTCACCTGATTTGGATGTGATCACGGATATGGAGAACCGCCTGCGCGTGGCCGCTGAAAGCATCGTCGAAGAGATGGGTCTGCAGATTGAATTCGAGAAGGTCGGCGGCTTTGACCCGGTAGAATTCGACGCGGGTTGTGTGGCGGCTGTGCGCGATGCAGCCGAACGGTTGGGTTATTCGCACAGGGATATCATCTCAGGGGCGGGGCATGACGCGTGCTGGATCAACCGTGTGGCACCGACCGCGATGGTGATGTGTCCATGTGTGGACGGGCTCAGCCACAACGAGGCAGAAGAGATCAGCAAGGATTGGGCTGCGGCCGGGGCGGATGTTCTGTTTCATGCGGTCGTCGAGACGGCTGAGATCGTTGAGTAGGGGGCTCTGCCCCCGTCGCCCACAGGGTGACTCCCCCGGGATATTTTTAGCCAGATGAAGCAAGCGGCGCAGACCGCATCAGGGAGATTAAAATGAGCACTGTTATCAAGAACGGAACCGTCGTGACCGCCGATCTTTCCTATAAGGCGGATGTGTTGGTTGAAGGTGGCGTGATCACCGAAATCGGGATAGACCTGAAAGGTGACAAGGAACTGGACGCAACCGGTTGTTATGTCATGCCGGGCGGGATCGACCCGCATACGCATCTGGAGATGCCGTTCATGGGAACCTACTCCAGTGATGATTTCGAAAGCGGGACGCGGGCGGCCTTGGCAGGTGGCACCACGATGGTGGTGGATTTTGCGCTGCCGAACCCCGGCGAGGGCCTGCTGGATGCGCTGAAACGCTGGGATAACAAGTCGACCCGCGCGAATTGCGACTACTCGTTCCATATGGCCGTGACATGGTGGGGCGAGCAGGTGTTCGACGACATCAAGACGGTGATCGAAACGCGCGGCATCAACACGTTCAAGCACTTCATGGCCTACAAAGGCGCGCTGATGGTGAACGACGATGAACTGTATGCCTCGTTCAAGCGTCTTGCCGAATTAGGTGGCATCGCGATGGTGCATGCAGAGAACGGCGATGTCGTAGCCGAGTTACAGGCCAAGCTTATGGCCGAAGGCAACACAGGCCCCGAAGCGCATGCCTATTCGCGCCCGCCGCAGGTGGAAGGTGAGGCCACTAATCGCGCCATCATGATCGCCGATATGGCCGGTGTGCCGCTTTATGTGGTGCACACGTCCTGCGAAGAGGCGCATGAGGCCATTCGCCGGGCCAAGATGAACGGCAAACGGGTGTGGGGGGAACCTTTGATCCAACACCTGACGTTGGATGAAAGCGAATATTTCCATAAGGATTGGGATCACGCGGCGCGTCGGGTCATGAGTCCTCCGTTCCGGAACAAGCAGCATCAGGACAGCCTGTGGAACGGCCTGCATTCCGGCACGCTGAGTGTTGTGGCGACCGACCATTGTGCCTTCACGACTGAGCAGAAACGTTACGGCGTGGGGGATTTTACGAAAATTCCCAACGGGACCGGCGGGCTTGAAGACCGGATGCCGATGCTGTGGACACATGGGGTGAACACAGGGCGTTTGACGATGAATGAGTTCATTGCGGTAACTTCAACTAATATCGCTAAGATTTTGAATTGTTATCCAAAAAAGGGCGCGGTACTTGTGGGCGCGGATGCCGATTTGGTGGTCTGGGATCCCGAAAAGACCAAGACGATCAGCGCAGATACACAGCAATCCGCGATCGACTACAATGTGTTCGAGGGCAAAGAGGTAAAGGGCTTGCCGCGCTTTACTCTGACCCGTGGACATGTGGCCGTGCATGACGGCGAGGTTCGCACTCAGGAAGGGCATGGCGAGTTTGTGGCGCGTGAGCCGAATGGGCACGTGAACCGAGCACTGAGCACCTGGAAGGAGTTGACAGCACCGCGACCGGTTGAGCGGACGGGGATCCCGGCGACGGGTGTTTGATGTGCGAGGGCTGTCGAAAAGGCAGCCCAAAGCCAAATCTCTTCAAGGCAATGGAATGAATACTGAAAGCACGACCCAGCCCGTTGTCGAGGCAAAGCACCTCGACCTCACCTTCCAGACCAATGACGGGCCAGTTCATGCCCTCAAAGACGTAAATCTGACGATCAACAAAGGCGATTTCGTCAGTTTCATTGGCCCCTCGGGCTGCGGCAAGACGACGTTTCTGCGTTGTATCGCAGCACTGGAAACACCGACCGGCGGCGCATTGACTGTCAACGGCATGACCCCGGATGAGGCGCGGCGGAACCGGGCTTATGGGTATGTGTTTCAGGCAGCAGGTCTGTATCCGTGGCGGACAATTTCCAAGAACATCAAATTGCCGCTAGAGATCATGGGCTACTCGGCCGCCGAACAGGAAGATCGGGTGAACAAGGTTCTGGAACTTGTTGATCTTGAAGGGTTTGGCGGGAAGTTCCCATGGCAACTCTCCGGCGGGATGCAGCAGCGGGCCAGCATCGCGCGGGCGTTGGCATTCGATGCCGACATTCTGCTGATGGACGAACCTTTTGGTGCCTTGGATGAGATCGTGCGTGATCACCTGAACGAGCAACTTCTGGCCCTTTGGGCACGGACGGAAAAAACCATCGGTTTCGTGACGCACTCGATTCCCGAGGCGGTCTACCTCAGCACTAAGATCGTAGTAATGAGCCCGCGACCTGGGCGGATTACGGATGTGATTGATAGTCCTCTGCCGAAGGAGCGTCCCTTGGATATCCGCGACACGCCGGAATTCATTGAGGTCGCCCATCGCGTGCGTGAAGGCCTGCGGGCGGGGCATGCGGACGATGAATGACAGTCTTAAAGCATTTTGGGCCGTTCTGGCCGTTCTCGCGGTCATTGTTGCGTTTTGGTACGCGGCATGTGTTCCAATGAACATCAAAGGCGTTTTAACCGAACAGGAACGGGCAGGTGCCGAGGTGCAGCCTCCGTCAGCCAAAGATCGGCGGGAAATGTCCGAGTTCGGGCTGGCGCTGAACAACAGTTTCGCCATTCCGGCCACGTGGGAGCAGGATCGCCCCCGTCTGCCAGCTCCGCATCAAGTGGCCATCGAAATGTGGGAGACGACGGTTCAGAAGAAGATCACCTCGAAACGGTCGCTGATTTATCATGGCTGGGTGACGCTGAGTGCGACGATGCTGGGTTTTGTGATTGGTACGGGGCTGGGAATTTTGCTGGCTGTCGGGATCGTACATAGCAGGGTTATGGACCTTTCGGTGATGCCTTGGGCCATCGTTAGCCAGACCATTCCGATCATTGCGCTGGCGCCGATGATTATCGTGGTGCTGTATTCGGTGGGCATTCAGGGGATCATTCCCAAGGCGATCATCTCGGCCTATCTGAGTTTCTTCCCGGTCGTTGTCGGCATGGTCAAAGGGTTGCGCAGCCCCGACACGATGCAGCTAGACCTGCTGCGCACCTACAATGCCAGCCGGTCTCAGGGGTTCTGGAAGCTGCGTCTGCCGGCGTCTATGCCGTACCTTTTCACCTCATTGAAGATCGGCATTGCAGCCTCGCTGGTCGGAGCAATTGTCGGTGAATTGCCGACCGGGGCTGTCGCCGGTTTGGGGGCGCGATTGCTGGCGGGCAGCTACTATGGGCAGACCGTGCAAATCTGGTCCGCCCTGTTTGCGGCTGCCATTCTGGCAGCTTGCCTGGTCGGTCTGCTGGGGCTGATCGAGCGAACGGTTCTCAATCGGATGGGGATGGCGCTATGATTCCTGTTCTCGGTGCAATCGGCGTTTGGCTATTGGGGTGGTGGTTGAATAGTCGCCTGGCCAGTGGCCCCTATGCAGATACGCGAATGGTTCGGTTGCTGGCGCCGTTGATCTTTGGCCTGACTGTGATCGGTATATGGGAACTGGTGGTGCGGGGGCTTGATGTCCCACTGGTCATTCTACCTGCGCCTTCGGTGATTGCGGTGCGTTTTGCCGATAGCCTGCCAGTCTTGTGGGCAGATTTCGTGCAGACCATCATCAAAGGGGCGCTGAGCGGCTATATCATCGGGTGCGGGTCAGCTTTTCTGATGGCAATTGCAGTAGACCGGTGGGATTTCCTTCGCCTCGGCCTGCTGCCGGTTGGAAACTTCGTCGCAGCACTGCCAATCGTGGGTACAGCCCCCATTCTGGTAATGTGGTTCGGGTTCGACTGGCATTCCAAGGCGGCAGTGGTCGTGGTGATGGTGTTCTTTCCCATGTTGGTGAACACCGTGGCTGGGTTGCGAGAGGCCACGGCCATGCAGCGCGACCTGATGGAGACCTATGCAGCGACCTATTGGCAGAGCTTCCTGAAACTGCGCCTGCCTGCCGCGATGCCGTTTATTTTCAATGGGCTAAAGATTTCTACCACTCTGGCACTGATCGGCGCTATCGTGGCCGAGTTCTTTGGTTCGCCAACCCTGGGTATGGGGTTCCGGATCTCGACCAGCGTCGGGCAACTCTCGCTGGATATGGTCTGGGCCGAGATCGTCGTAGCTGCACTGGCCGGGACGGCATTCTACGGGCTGGTCGCCATGATCGAAAAGGCGGTGACCTTCTGGCACCCGTCGCAACGCGGATAACAAGACTTCAACAGACCTCGAAAACGGGGCGATAACAGCAACTAGGAGACATGAAGATGAACAAGCTACTAAGCGGGGCGATAGCCGCCTTTAGTCTGGCAGCCAGTGCTGCATTGGCGGCGGACGAGGTGACACTGCAGTTGAAATGGGTCACGCAAGCGCAGTTCGCAGGCTACTACGTGGCCAAAGATAAAGGGTTCTACGAAGAAGAGGGGCTTGACGTAACCATTCTGCCCGGTGGTCCGGACATCGCGCCGACGCAAGTTATTGCAGGTGGTGGTGCTGATGTTACGGTTGAGTGGATGCCCGCCGCATTGGCCGCGCGTGAAAAGGGACTGCCGCTGGTAAACATTGCGCAGCCGTTCAAAAGCTCGGGCATGATGCTGACCTGCTGGAAAGATGCCGGGATCTCTTCGCCTGAAGATCTGAAAAATCGCACTCTGGGTGTCTGGTTCTTCGGCAATGAATTCCCGTTCATGAGCTGGATGAGCCAGCTGGGCATCGACACGGGTGGCAAAAGTGAAAGTGGCGTAGAGGTGTTGAAGCAGGGCTTTAACGTCGACCCACTGCTGCAGCGTCAGGCCGATTGCATCAGCACCATGACCTATAACGAATACTGGCAGGTCATTGATGCAGGCGTCAGCCCCGATGAATTGGTGACCTTTAAGTACGAAGATCAGGGCGTCGCCACTCTGGAAGACGGTCTGTACGTTCTGGAAGAGAATCTGAGCGATGCGGCCTTCGCCGACAAGATGGAACGGTTCGTCCGTGCTTCGATGAAGGGTTGGAAATACGCCGAGGAAAACCCGGACGAAGCAGCCGAGATCGTTCTGGAAAACGATGCGACCGGTGCCCAGACCGAAGAGCATCAGAAACGCATGATGGGTGAGATCGCCAAGCTGACCGCCGGCTCGAACGGCGCGCTGGATCCCGCGGATTTCGAGCGCACTGTAGGCACACTGCTGGCCGGTGGCTCCGATCCGGTGATCACCAAGCAGCCTGAGGGTGCTTGGACCCATCAGATCACGGATGCAGCCCTGAACTGATCCCATTCCAAGCTGAGATTGAACGCGGTCCCATTCGGGGCCGCGTTTTCTTTTGGAGATGTCGGAAACGTGTCTGTACTTGGTGCTCAGATGTTCTAGTATTATTATGAAATTAGACGCATTTCATACGACATGCAGAAATAATGGAACAAAATGCAGGGATTTGCATCAGAATTCAGTTCCGCACTTTCTCTCATCCTGAATGGGGATGCAGAGCTGTGGGCGATTGTGCTGTTATCCCTGAAAGTTTCTGTCTTTGCCGTGTTGATCTCTGCGCTGATCGGGATGCCGGTTGGAGCCGCTTTGGCCGTTGCCCGCTTTCTGGGACGGCGGGTGCTGATCGTTTTGATGAACGCCTTGATGGGGTTGCCTCCAGTTGTAGTTGGCTTGTTGGTCTACCTGATGTTGTCGCGTTCAGGGCCTCTGGGCGTTCTGGAATTGCTCTACACGCCGACCGCCATGATCATCGCGCAAGTGGTTCTGGTTACACCCATAGTTGCGGCTCTGACACGGCAAGTGGTCGAGATGTTGGCTGAGGAATACTCAGAGCAGCTCCGCTCTCTGGGCGTGTCGCGACTGGCCTCGGTGCCGGTGTTGTTATGGGATGCAAGGCTGGCGCTGGTGACCGCGCTGCTGGCCGGGTTTGGACGTGCCATTGCCGAAGTAGGGGCGGTCATCATCGTGGGCGGTAACATCAACCATGTAACGCGGGTGATGACAACGACCATCGCGCTTGAGACTTCCAAGGGTAATCTGGCGTTGGCCCTGGCGCTTGGGGCAATCCTGATCGGCATCGCGGTGGCCGTCAACGCTATGGTCAGCACACTCAGCTTGCGCGCCGAGCAGGAGGGGCTGCGCCATGCGTGACCTGGTCTCGGAAATGGCGAGTTGCCTGTCGGTGGATGGGGTGCGGATCTCCCGCAAGGGCAAGGTATTGCTGGATGTGCCGCAACTTTCGCTAGACGGGCTCGGGCCAACCTTGATCCTTGGGCCGAACGGTTCGGGTAAAAGCCTGCTGTTGCGCTGCTTGCATGGGCTGATTGTGCCGGATCGTGGTCAAGTCAGGCAGGATGGCGTGGTTCTGAATGCCGACCACAAGGCGCGGCAAGGGATGGTGTTTCAACAACCCGTGCTGTTACGCCGGTCAGTTGCGGCCAATTTGGACTTCGTCCTGAAGCGACAAGGTCTTTCCCGAAGTCTACGGAAATCCCGCATCGACGAGTTGCTGGCTGAGGGTGGGCTGGATGGCAAAGCCCGACAGTCAGCACGCTCGCTGTCAGGGGGTGAAGCGCAACGGTTAGCTATCCTGCGCGCCCTCGCACTGGATCCCGAGACGCTGTTTCTGGACGAGCCTACCAGCGCGCTGGATCCCAGCGCCACACAGATGATCGAACGGATGATCCTGCGCGCCTCGAGCCGAAGTGTGCGTATCGTCATGGTGACACATGACATCGGACAGGCTCGGCGGTTGGCCGCCGATATCGTGATGATGCAGGGCGGTCATGTGGTTGAACACGGGGCCGCCAAACAGGTACTGGATGCCCCTGAAAGCGACGCCGCGCGCCGATATCTGGCAGGTGGGCTGGTCACTTAATCAAAAATGGAGATCTAAATGATCCGGAATATCGTTCGGGCAGCCTTGATAGCTGTTGGTCTGTCGGCAGGGGCGGCCAATGCCGAAGAATCATTCATCGTGGTGCAGTCGACGACTTCGACCCAGAATTCGGGACTGCTGGATTACATTTTACCCTGGTTTGAGGCCGAAACAGGTATTGACGTGCGCGTGGTCGCCGTTGGTACAGGGCAGGCAATCCGAAACGCGATTAACGGGGATGGAGACGTGCTGCTGGTACACGCCAAACCGGCCGAGGAGCAATTCGTGGCCGACGGTTGGGGCATTGAGCGGCTTGACGTCATGTACAATGATTTTGTGTTGGTCGGGCCAAAATCCGATCCGGCAAAGGTCAAGGGTGGCCTAGATGTGGTGGTGGCTCTAGCTGCTGTAGCCGAGGCAGAGGCCCCCTTTGCCTCGCGCGGAGATGACAGTGGTACTCACAAAGCAGAACTGCGCTTGTGGGTTGCGGCGGATACTGATCCGACCGGGGCATCGGGGACCTGGTATCGCGAAACCGGCTCGGGCATGGGGGCAACGCTGAATGTTGCCAGCGGGATGGGAGCCTATGCGCTAACGGATCGTGCTACGTGGCAGTCCTTTGGGAATAAAGGAAACCTGGAGGTTTTGGTCGAAGGTGATCCGCGTTTGTTCAACCAGTACGGTGTTATTCTAGTTAACCCTGAGAAACATCCACGTGTGCGTGCCGCTGCCGGGCAGAGGTTCATCGATTGGCTCACAGGTCCTGACGGGCAGGCGGCGATTGCGTCCTACAAGCTGGATGGTCAGCAATTGTTCTTTCCGAACGCCAAATAACGTGTCAACCACTCGCGCCATTATGGTGGATTGTGCCCAGACCGGACAGGTCATAACCACCAAATTCGGTGGCGCGGGTGCTGAAACGCTCTGATTGCACAAAGCTGAGCAGTTTCAGCATGGGGTCATCGAAATAGGCACGGCGCCAGATGGCAAGATCCAGACGTTCGGAATGGGTTGGAGCAAACCCCAGATCGTATAGCCCAGCCAAGGCGCCCAGCCCGAACCCGGCCTCGGCTTTGCTGTCGTGCAGAGCAATGGCCAGTTCCTCTTCGGTGCGGGCGCAGGTGGGCAGGGTATCCAGATCGTCGCGTGTCAAACCGTGGGCTTCTAGCTGAGTATCGAACAGGCGTTGGCTAGCAGCGCTGTCCTGACGCAGAATGACGCGCCGTCCTTTCAGGTCGGAAAATCCTGCGATGCCAGTAGTTTCGGGTGCCAGTAGCAGCCCGCGTTGCCTTTGCGCGATCTCGTACAGGACCACCGGGGCCTCGCCTAAGTGGTCGTGCAAGGCGCGCACGTTGAAACCGTCTTCTTCGTGAATGTGCAGGGCGGCGGCCTGAGCACTGCGATCTTTCAGACGGTTCAGCCCGTCAAATGAGCCGTCATAATAAGTTGCCAATCCCGAACCACTTTCGCGCAGCGCCCAGTCCAGCAAAGGGTCGTGGCTGCCGGCAACGATTGGGGGTAGGGGTGGTTCGGCGACCTGCGGCCCCGAGCGTGAGGCATTGAGCCAAGCGATAACTTCGGCACGGGGAAACAGAAGCTTTCCCATGGCGCGCACGCATGGGACTTCACCAGATGAGGCTAGGTCATAGGCTTTCCGCTCGCCAATGCGCAGCAGGTCGGCCAGCTCTTTGGTGGTCAGGTATTCGGACATTCAGTCTAGGCGTACCGCTGAACCGGACCCTGCATCAGCCGCGCTGAACCCGATCTGTTGCAACGCAAAGGGGGCTGCGACAGTAATCACGACCATTGCGGCCACAGCGGCTAGAAAGGCTTTCATTGGTCTCCTCCGGTTGCGTTCCCAGGTGCTGTTGCGCGGCGCAGAAAGGCGATCAAATCGTCACGGTCCTGCGTCTGTGTAATCCGCTGCATCGGCATCTTTGATCCCGGAATGTAGTGGTCTGGCCCCTCGTCGAAAAGGGCATTTATCGTTTCGTCATTCCAAATGATATCAGAGTCTTGCAGTGTATCCGAGTAGAAATATCCCGGCAGCGTTCCAGCTTTGCGGCCAAAGACTCCATGCAAGGTTGGCCCCGCACGCCTTTCCCCATCAGGTGTCAGGCTGTGACAGATCGAGCATTTGCGGGCAAATTGGCGTTCGCCGTTGCTCATGTCGTCTGGGTTCTTCAGAAAGCTGGGTTCAGCTGCGGCCATCTGTTCCTGATCGCCGAGAGCCGAGATAGGCCAACTGTACATCGCCTCGTCAATGCCGCCCGCATGGAGGTTCTGGCCGTCCGTTGAAAAGGCCAGCGCCCAGACCGGCCCGCGCAAAGTGGCACGGAAATCCTGCGCTATACGCCATTCCTGCGTATCGACGATCATGATGTAGCCCTCACCATCGCCGACCGCCAAAATGCTGCGGTCCGGGCTTAGTGCCAGCGCCAGAATAGGACGGCGGTCGAGGGTGAAGTCGCGTTCCTCGCCGGTACTCAAGTCCAGAATGCGCGTCACTCCATCTACCGCACCATAGGCAATCCAGTTGTCTTGGGTGTTTAGAACAAGCTCGTTGATCCCGAACCCATGCTCGATCAGACGCTGGGTTTCCTGTCCACTGGCCACATCCCACACCCGCAGCGTTCCGTCCATTCCAGCGGAATAAAGCTTTGAGCCATCCGGTGAAAATGTAACGGCATTCACACCGCTGCCCACAGTCAGCGTTCGCGGATCCGAACCATCTTCGGGCCAAATCCCGATAGTGCCGTCCCAACTGGCGGTCGCTACATGGGTTTTCGAGGCCGCCAGCCCCACAATCTTTCCTTTATGCTGGCCGACGATTTCTCCTCCTGGCCAGCGGCGCAAAGTGAAATCATCTCCGGCCGAATAAATCGCGCGGCCGTTGAATGCTACGGAATTAACGGCGGCTTCGTGCCCTTCGAGCCACTCTGGCCTGCGGTCCGACCACAGGCCGACTGAATTGTCGAAACTGGCCGTGGCGATCCGCCCGTCCGGCGAAGTGGCGATCCCCATGATCGGCCCACCGTGACCCTTAAGCGTGAAGAACTCGGCCATGGCGGGTAGGGGAACCAACGCCAGGGCCAGGACCAGCCCCCGCATCTATTCCGCAGGGGAGGCCGCTGCCTTTTCGGCCTCTTTTTCCTGAACTTCTTCAAGCCATAGCGAGTGATGCTCACGCGCCCATTGCTCTTCGACCTCGCCGGTGCCCATCGCATCGAAGGCGCCTTCCATTCCGACCGAGCCGAGGTAGATATGCGCGATGATGATGGCGATAAACACATAGGCGACCATCACGTGCCAGACTTGTGCGTATTGCATCTCTTCTTGCGGAGACATCTGCGTTGGCAAGTTCAGGCCCAGCATCTGAGGAATGCCTGTGGAATTGGCGACCTCGAACGTTTTGGCGAACATCGGTAGTTCGAAAGGGAACAGCAAAGACAGGCCCGACAGGCTGATCGAAACGCCTAGCAGGATGCAGGCCCAGAAGATAACTTTTTGGCCCGCGTTGAACTTCTTGGCGGGCGGGTGGCTGCCCTTGGTGAACAAACCTCCTCCGGCGGCCAGCCATTTCAGGTCGGTGCGGTTGGGGATATTGTGAGCAATCCAGTTCACAGTGACGATGATCAGCCCCAGCATGAAGGACCATGCGAGGTTGTTATGCAGCCATTTGCACCCCTGTGCGATGGTCGCAAAGCCCTCTTTTCCGAAAACCGGGATCAGGAAATCACGGCCATAAAGAGTTAGCAGCCCCGTTATCCCGAGCACGAGGAAGGAGCCTGCGAAAAGCCAATGGCCGAAGCGCTCGAAGCCGTTAAATCTGGTCACGGTTCGACCGGTTTTCTCTCCGTCGATGCGGATTTTTCCGCGGATCAGGAAAAACAGGACGATGATGGCAGTCATCCCGCCCAAGATATACGTGCCGTATTCGCGCAGCGGCCCTGTGCGGAAGTTCAGCCACCACATGCCACCATCTTGGATCAAAACACCCGCGGCTGGTCCTTTGGCTGAAACGGTCGTGTTTGCCGAACCGTATCTAATGGCGCGATAAACATCGCTGTCAGAGGCAACACCGCGCGTCCCTAACTGGCCCAGAAGACCTTCGGCGTTGCCCTGTCCGGTGTTTTCCGAGCGATAGCTGTTGTCCACCTTTTCCCCGCGTTGCCGGGCGAGAATGTCCTCAAGCGTCGTCGCTCCTCCTGTTTGAGCGCGTTCATCGGTCGTAGGTGCAGGTTCGGCGTCGTTTGTCTGGGCTGCGACAGCGTTGGCCAAACCTAAGGCGAACAGAAATGCAATGAATAAGCGGAACATCTGAACCTCGGTCAAAATCCCTGATCAGGCGACCCACGGATGCGGGTCGCCTGTTTGGTTCATGAAAGCGGTCTTAGCCGTCTTTCTGGTCGTAGGCCGTGCCCCAACCCCATGCGCCCGAGCCAAATCCGCGCGCGACGACGCGCTCGCGGTAAATGGCCGAGACCACGTCGCCGTCTCCGGCAAGTAGGGCCTTGGTGGAGCACATCTCGGCGCAGAGGGGTAATTTGCCCTCGGCGATCCGGTTGCGACCATATTTGGCGAACTCTGCGGTCGAGTGCGTTTCTTCGGGACCACCAGCGCAGAAAGTACACTTGTCCATCTTGCCGCGTGATCCGAAGTTGCCGGCCTGCGGGTATTGCGGCGCGCCGAAGGGGCACGCGTAGAAGCAATAGCCGCACCCGATGCACAGGTCTTTAGAGTGCAGGACAACCCCTTCTTCGTTTTGATAGAAGCAGTCGACCGGGCACACCGCCATGCAGGGCGCATCAGAGCAATGCATACAGGCCACCGAGATCGAGCGTTCACCCGGGTCCCCATCATTGATCGTCACCACCCTACGGCGGTTGATGCCCCATGGTACCTCGTGCTCGTTCTTGCACGCGGTGACGCAGGCGTTGCACTCGATGCAGCGTTCAGCGTCGCAGAGAAACTTTGCTCTAGCCATTATCGTCCTCCTTACGCTGCCGAGATCTTGCAGAGAGTCGCTTTGGTCTCCTGCATCTGGGTCACTGAATCGTAGCCATAGGTCTGGGCGGTGTTGGAACTTTCACCCAGCACATAGGGATCAGCACCTGCGGGGTATTTGTCCCGCAAATCCTTCCCTTGGTAATGGCCGCCGAAGTGGAATGGCATGAAGGCCACGCCGGCACCGACCCTGTTGGTCAGCATCGCCATCACCTTGACCTTGCCGCCTTCTGGACCTTCGACCCAGACCTGTTGCCCGTCGCGAATACCAAGGTTGTTGGCATCGCGTGGGTTGATCTCGACGAACATGTCCTGTTGCAGCTCGGCTAGCCACGGGTTCGACCGGGTTTCCTCGCCGCCGCCTTCATATTCGACCAGACGACCCGACGTGAGGATTATCGGGTAATCCTTTGAAAAGTCGTTCTTCTGGATCGAAGCATAAAGGGTGGGCAGGCGATAGGCCTGACGGTCTTCGTAAGTCGGATAGTCCTCCACCAGATCGCGTCGGTTCGTATAGAGCGGCTCGCGGTGCAGTGGGATCGGATCCGGGAAGGTCCAGACGACCGCGCGGGCTTTGGCGTTCCCGAAGGGCGCACACCCATGCTCGATCGCGACTCGCTGGATGCCGCCCGAAAGGTCGGTTTTCCAGTTGGTCTTTGGACCCGCAACGGCGTCGATAGCCGCGCGTTCCTCGGGCGTCAGGTCACCATCCCAGCCAAGGTCCATCAGCATCTGCATCGTGAATTCAGGATATCCATCCTGAATTTCCGATCCAGCGCTATAGACTCCTTCAGCCAGCAGGTTGTCGCCATCGCGTTCAACACCGAAACGGGCGCGGAAGGTCAGGCCGCCTTCGGCCACCGGTTTGGACATGTCATAAAGGTTTGGCGTCCCCGTATGACCCATCTCCGGCGTTCCCCAGCAGGGCCACGGCAAACCATAGTACTCGCCGTCGTTCGGTCCACCAATGGCTTGCAACGTGGTTCTGTCGAACGTGTGCTGATTGGCCATATGACTCTTAAGGCGCTCGGGCGATTGCCCGGTATACCCGATGGTCCAGAGCCCTCTGTTGAACTCACGTGTGATGCTTTCAACATTCGGGGTTTCGGGATCTTCCATTTCGATATTGCGGAAGAACCGATCCGCCCAGCCGAACTTGTTGGCGAACTTGGCCATGATGACCTCGTCCGGCAAGCTTTCGAACAGCGGCTCAACCACTTTGTCACGCCACTGTAGCGACCGGTTCGATGCCGTGACCGAGCCACGGGTTTCGAACTGCGTACAGGCGGGCAACAAGTAGACGCCATCAGTGCGGTCATGCAGAACGGCGGAAACGGTGGGATACGGGTCGATCACGACCAGCATGTCCAGCTTTTCCATCGCCGTCTTCATCTCCGGTCCCCGCGTTTGCGAGTTCGGAGCGTGACCCCACAGAACCATGGCGCGGACGTTGTTGTCCTGATCCATGTTGGCCGGGTCTTCCAAAACACCGTCGATCCAGCGCGAGACCGGGATGCCCCGCTCGTTCTGCAGCGACTTGTCCTTGCCGTCCTTGTCCTTGATCGTGGCGAACTGGCCTGCGAGCCATTCGGAATCTTCGCCCCAGACACGGCCCCAGTGGCCCCATGCCCCTTTGGACAGGCCATAGTAGCCGGGCAGGGTGTGGGACAGAACACCAAGGTCCGTCGCGCCCTGCACGTTGTCATGGCCGCGGAAGATGTTGGTGCCTCCACCCGAGGTGCCCATGTTGCCCAAGGCAAGCTGAAGCACGCAGTAAGCACGGGTGTTGTTGTTACCATTGGTGTGCTGTGTGCCGCCCATACACCAGATCACCGTACCAGGACGGTTGTTGGCCATGGTCCGCGCAACGCGGCGCAGTTGCGATCCGGGCGTGCCGGTGACGCGTTCAACCTCATCAGGGTTCCATTTCCGGACTTCATCCCGAATCTGGTCCATACCCCAGACGCGGGTGCGGATGAACTCTTTGTCCTCCCAACCGTTGTCGAAGATGTGCCACAGAATACCCCAGACAAGCGCAACGTCTGTACCTGGACGGAACCGGACATATTCATCCGCATGCGCCGCGGTACGCGTAAAGCGCGGGTCGCAGACGATCAATGGGGCGTTGTTCTGCTCTTTCGCGCGCAGAACGTGCAACAACGAGACGGGGTGCGCCTCGGCCGGGTTGCCGCCGATGATGAAGATGGCCCGAGAGTTATGGATGTCGTTGTACGAATTGGTCATGGCGCCGTAGCCCCATGTATTCGCAACACCCGCAACAGTGGTTGAGTGGCAGATACGGGCCTGATGGTCCACGTTGTTCGTACCCCAGTAGGCGGCGAACTTGCGGAACAGATAGGCCTGTTCGTTATTGTGCTTCGCCGAGCCCAGCCAGTACACGCTGTCTGGCCCGGATTCCTCGCGGATGCTCATCATGCCGTCGCCGATCTCGTTGATCGCCTCTTCCCAGCTGATGCGCTTCCACTCGCCACCTTCCTTTTTCATCGGATACTTGAGGCGGCGTTCGCCATGGGCGTGCTCGCGAACCGAGGCCCCCTTGGCGCAGTGTGCACCCAGATTGAACGGGCTGTCCCAACCGGGTTCCTGCCCGATCCAGACGCCGTTCTGCACTTCGGCGACAACGGTACAGCCGACCGAACAGTGGGTGCATACGGATTTGATGTTTTCGACGGCGGTGTTGGCCGCTGTTTGGGCGCTGGCTGGCGTCACGGTTCCACCCGTGGCGCTGATCGCGGCGAGGCCGCCGATCGTCAGGCCCGAGCCACGCAGGAATGCGCGGCGATCGACGGTTTTCTCGCCGATCTGGGACAGGATACTTGTCCGCTGGGGGCGTCTCGCAACCCCGTTGGTCTTTTTCCTTAGCATTGGTTTCCTCCCTTGCGCGCCGTGTCAGCCACGGCTGGCTTGGTACTGCTGATACCGACGTCAGGGCCAATCGCAACCGTCAGTCGGTTGGTGACATCGTCCGGTCTGGAAACCGGGCGCAGTCGAGGCGGCTCAGAAGCGCGCGCTGTCCAGGTAAGCGCGGGTGTGCGCTGTGTCCTGCATGCGGGTTTCGTCCGTTGGCAGCTCGGCTGCTTCGGCTTTTCCGCTTAGGGTGGCTGCGGCAACGGCAGCGGGTGCTGCGGTTCCGGCCAGTTTTAGGAAGTCGCGGCGTGTGGCGCCTTCTTCCTTGGTCTTGCTCATGGGCTCCTCCTTTCCCATTTGCGATCTAGCGCCAATTCGGGCGCTGGCGAGTGGCGGGCTATGCCGCCGTCATTCGGAACGCCTCCCGCTCAATCTCCATGAACACCCGACCGGCGGTGCCGACGGACGCATAGAGAACCGAGTTTTCGGCAGCTTCCAAATCCGAATAGAAATGCGTGGCCCAGGGGCCGACATGCTTGCTCCAGAACGCCTTTTGATCCTCCAGAGACGCAGGCGCGCCAAAGCGACCAACAATCATGCCCGCCATCATCTCCATCAACGAGGCGATGTTGTCCTCGGGTTCAAACACGTTTTGTGCTCGCGTGATGCCGCGCGCGGCCATGTCGTTGCGCAGCTGCGCCAGAGGTTTCTCGTTCAGGAAACCTGTGAGGTAGAAGCTGGCATAGGGCAGCAACTCTCCCCGGCCTAACCCGATAAACAGAGCGTTGAACTCGCGTTCCGCGGCGGCAGGCTTTGTTACTTTGGCAACACGGGCCATGGCCTGAATGGCTTGGCCGAGTTCGGTCTCGTCGCCCGTCAGGCCCGACATCTGGTTCAAAAGCAACTGATCGGGGGGCGCTGCCAGCAGCAGACCGAGGAAATTGTAGAAATCCGCGCGCAGGCGATCCTCTGCTGAGATATCCAGATTGTGCGCGTTGTCTGCGGTCATTCGGTTATCCTTCAAATTCAAATTTCATGCGACGTGGGGCAGGGGGCAGTTCGACCTTTTCTGGCTCGTCCGCTTCAGCAACCAAAACTGGTTGGGGTGCCGGGTCTTCCTCCAAGTCGGGCTCCAAATCGGGTTCCGGCACTTCGGGTTCGTCTTCTGAACGGGGCTCTTCAGCCTCGGCAGCCAAGGCCTCTATATGGGCCAGCATGCCTTTGCCGACCTGATAGGCTGTTGGAATATTCTCGATCACGCAGGCGGCGTCGGTATAGTCCTCGCCGTAATCAACCAGCCCATCCACGTTGGCCAGCACCGGGTTCAGCCGCCACAACCGACGCAGGGCGCGACGGCGCAGGCGGTCGGGTATTGCCTTGGCCATGAAACCTGAGACATCCTCTCCGGCCTGCAATTGATCGGGATCGGGCAAATTGAACTCGGCCAGTATCTCGGCGTCGCTCTTTTCTCCCAGCTCGGCCTGCTGAGCGGCGATAGCTTGTTCTTCGGCCGCGATAACCTCAGCTTCGGCTTCGGCCTGAACAGCGGCCTTGCGGCGAGACCAGAAATCGCGGGCCTGCGTCATTGCACGATCCTCCGCGGCGCGCGGTAGACGTCTGAGTCTTGGCGGATACGCGCATCACCCTTGCCGTCTTCTACTAAGTCTGTCCGTTTCTTGTCGCGGCGGCGTTTGACGAAGACCTCATCACGGTGATGTTCCAGCGCGAAATCCCGAACCCAAGCGATCAGCCCTTCGGACATCGGAATCTTCTCAACGATCTCTTCCCCGGTATCCGCATAGTCTTGCCCTTCGAATGGGGATGCCGTGACAAGCACTGCGTCCATCGGGCGTTCGTCATCCAGCGCATCGCGTAGAACAAGGTAGATCGAGGGTTGCCCATCCGACAGGTTGACCATGTAGGCCTCGGTCTCGTCAGCCCAGAGGGTTAGGGGAAGGGTAGCGGCGTGATATTCAACAGCTTCACCTTCGCGGCGCAACTCCTGCCAGTCGGCAGGCCCAGCACCGGGCAGCACTGCGACGGCGCGCCAGTTCCATTTCGCCCAGCGAGTAACACCGGGTGTTTTGCGAACGACGACGCCGATTGGCATTTCAATCTGGCTTGCGGCCTTGGCCACTGACTCCTCCCCGAAAGGCTCTCCCCTGCCTTCCATGGGTCTACTATGGTACACAAATCGCCTTTGTGCCAAGTATGAAATGTCTGACGATTTAGCGATCACCGTTATTTTATTGGGCGTTATCTTAGCTTATTAATCGGGTATCCCAATTTGTTTCACGATTTCATCAGGTGTTACCAACCGCCGGATTGCTTGTCTGGGAATACGGTCTACTGTGCTTAGCGAAGGGAATATGTCCGGGGGAGGATATGAGTACCAAACTTTTGCTTTGCAATTGCGTCGGCAGCCAAACTGTTGACGGCGACAGTATTGGTGTGGCGTGCCAAGTTGACTGCTCCAAAACACATACGGCGCTTTGCACAGATGAATTGAGCGCGGCGGCAGAGTTATTGAAAGAGGGCGAGCAGGTTGTGATTGCCTGCGGGCAGGAGCAAGACGTGTTTCGAGCCCTTGCTGATGAATTGGATGTCGAAGCGCCGGGATTTGTGGACCTGCGCGACCGCGCCGGGTGGTCTGAGCGGGGCAGTGACGCAACGCCCAAGATGGCCGCTTTGGCCGCCGAGTCGCTGCTGCCGCAACCAATCACGCCCAGCGTGGACGTCTATAGTGAAGGCACCTGTTTCATTATCGGGCCCGGTGAGGTTGCCTTTGAACTGGCCGAGCGGCTGTCTTCGGTTTTGGCAGTGACTGTTTTGCTGACTGATGACGGGCAGCCAATGTCGCGAGCGTTTGACGTGGTGCGCGGACAGCTTAGGTCGCTGAACGGCGCATTGGGCGGGTTCTCTTTGCAATTGAACAGCCTCCAGCAACTTGAGCCGGGTGGCCGTGGGGCCTTTGCTTGGTCCCAGCCTCGCGACGGTGCGCGTTCGACCTGTGACATTGTCATTGATTTGTCCGGAGGCACCCCCTTCGTTCAAGCTCCCGCCAAGCGCGAAGGGTATTTGCGGGCCGATCCCAAAGATACGGTTGCCGTAGAACGCCTGGCCTTCGAGGCTGCCCTACTGGTCGGCACGTTTGAAAAGCCGCTCTATGTGCGGATAGAAGAGACGCTCTGCGCCCATTCTCGCGCCGAGCAGGTCGCCTGTACCAACTGTCTGGATATCTGCCCAACGGGTGCAATCACACCAGCGGGCGAGCATGTCTCTATCGACCCAATGGTATGCGCCGGATGCGGGGAATGCGCAGCGGTATGTCCTTCGACCGCGATCACCTACGAGGATCCACCGGTGTCAGCCCTGTTGTCGCGTATGCATATTCTTGCGCGTACCTATCGCCGGGCAGGGGGTGAGGTCCCCCGACTTTTGGTCCATGACGCGCATGGGGCCGAGATGATCCGGCTGGCTGCTCGTTTTGGGCGCGGTTTGCCTGCGGATGTCATCCCACTTGAGCTGAACGTGATCTCGGGCTTTGGCCATGCCGAGATGCTGGCTGCTCTGGCGCATGGTTTCGCTCGGGTCGATGTTTTACTGGCCCCGACTACAGAACGTGATGCTTTGAACCGAGAACTGGCGTTGGCCCAGGCGATTGCTGGGCGGGACGGGGTGGGGTTGATCGATGAGGCCGACCCGGATGCAATGACAGACCTGCTCTATGAGCAGGACGTACCACAACCTCTTGCCGACCCGGTTCTGCCGCTGGGCAACCGAAGGCAAATTGCGCGGCTGTCGGCACAGGCGTTGAACCCGCAGGCCGAGGCGCCTCTGCCGCTGCCAGAGAACGCGCCCTATGGGGCCGTTGCCGTGAATACGGATGCCTGTACGCTGTGTCTGAGCTGCGTGTCGCTGTGTCCGTCCGGTGCATTGATCGACAACCCGGATAAACCGCAACTGAACTTTCAGCAGGACGCTTGTCTGCAATGTGGTCTGTGCAAGGGCATCTGCCCAGAGGACGCGATTACTCTTGTCCCGCAACTGGACCTCAGCGACGCGGCCTTGTCTCAGCAGGTGCTGAATGAGGAGGAGCCCTTTGCATGTGTCGAATGCGGCGCATTGTTTGGCGTGAAGTCCACTGTCGAACGGATTATGGAGAAGCTCTCGGGTACGCATCCGATGTTTGCCACCTCGGACAAAGCGCGGATGATCCAGATGTGCGACAACTGCCGCGTCAACGCGCAGTTCCAGCAACAGGACAATCCGTTTCAGTCGAAACCGAAACCCAAGGTCGTTACGACCGAAGACTATTTCTCACAACGAAAGGATCATTGAAGCTGTAAAGGAGCGCCCAGATCGGCGGCTTTGATGGCCGAGACGAAGGCTAGAATCGCGTCCAGTTCGTCCAGAGTCATCTCGACCGGGTGAATGGGCGATGGGCGTTCTGGGGCGAAAGGCAGAGTAACCCCGTCGATCTGTGTAAAGGCGGGGTGGGGGTTCAGCGCAAAGAAGGCCTCGAACCGTTCCGACCAGTCCGGCATGGCGCGCAGCACCGCGAAAGAGGGCGTCGAGCCCAGACCGTTCATCCGGTTCTGTGGTCCGATCACATGGCAGCGTCCGCAATGAGTCATAGACAGCTCCTTACCCCGCGCGGCGTCCCCTTCGATCACTATGTCTTCTTGTGTGGATGCGACTTCGAAACTGGCTGAGAAGGGCGCACCCTGTTCCGGCGTAAAGCTTTCGACTGTGTTCTTGCCGATATCGGACAGCAGCCAGTCGCGGAATCGTTCGTGTTTGGCGTCATCTTCGATACGCAGGTGATAGGTTACCCCGTCGCGCGCAAAGACCGGGTCGCCAGGCGCAGCAGTTTCCAGCACTAAAACGCCCGCATCGTCGGGAATAACGCGTATCCCGGTCTTGAGCGAGAAGCGTGGAAGAATATGTTGCAACAGACCAGAGTCTTTTACCTCGGCCGGGGCGGCGAGCCCCAATGCCTCTTGCGACCAAGAGGGGCTGGTAGAGAGCGTCAGGCTCAGGCACAAAAGGACAAAGCGCATGGCTCAACCTAACGGCCCGGCCCCAAATGCGTCAAATAAACTGAATGAGACGGAGACACATGCAATGAAATTCAACCACATGGTTGGGCACCCCAAAGGAGAAAAGGCATGAGTGTTCGTGACGCGGTTCTGGCGAACCTGAAAAAGATCACCGACCCTGTGTCCGGTCAGGATATCGTAAGTGCAGGCGTCGTCCGCGCGCTGAATGTCGAAGGCGACACAGTTCGTTTCGTGCTGGAAATTGATCCCAAGCAGGCTGAGAAGATGGAACCCGTTCGCGCCGCCGCCGAACAGGCCGCACAGATGGTCGAAGGGATCGACAAGGTCTCGGCTATGATGACCGCGCATTCCGACAAGGCGCCGCCGGATCTAAAGCCCAAACCAAAACCTTCGCAAACCGGGCCGCAGGCCGTTCCGGGAGTGGACCGGATTATCGCCGTGGCTTCGGGCAAAGGCGGCGTCGGCAAATCCACTGTTTCCGCCAACCTCGCCTGTGCGTTGGCCGCTGAAGGCCGTCGCGTTGGTCTGTTGGACGCCGACGTCTATGGGCCGTCGCAACCTCGGATGCTGGGTGTCTCTGGTCGTCCGGCCAGCCCCGACGGAAAGACCATCCTGCCGTTGCGTAATCACGGTGTCACCATGATGTCGATGGGCTTGATGACCAATGAAGGGCAGGCGGTCGTCTGGCGTGGCCCCATGCTGATGGGGGCGCTGCAACAGATGATGAATCAGGTGCAATGGGGCGCGCTCGACGTGCTGATCGTCGACTTGCCGCCCGGCACCGGCGACGTACAACTTACGCTGAGCCAGAAGTTCAAGGTTGACGGTGCCATCGTTGTCTCTACCCCGCAGGACGTCGCCCTGATCGACGCCCGCAAGGGGATCGACATGTTCAATCAGCTAAAGACGCCGATCGTCGGGATGATCGAGAATATGTCGACTCATATCTGCTCGAACTGCGGGCATGAGGAGCACGTGTTCGGTCATGGCGGTGTTGCGTCCGAGGCCGAGGCGCTGGGCGTTCCGTTGTTGGGGGAAATCCCGCTGCATCTGGACATCCGGGTCGCGGCTGACGGAGGTGCGCCCATCGTGGTCAGCAAGCCCGAAAGCGCGCAGGCCGATGCATTCCGTAAGATCGCCCGCGACATGATCGCCAAGGGCTACGCATGAGCGAGCCGGTCTTCCCCCCCTTGCTAGTGGGGCATCCGGTGCAGGGTGGGGAAAACCCGTTTGAGCGCGCTCAGGCCATGGCCGCGCTTGGGTGTGATGCAGGGACGGTCGTGTACAACATTCAGGCCGACCGCCTGCGCGTGGCCATCGTCTTTGCGCCTGAGGTGCCATTGAAAGACGCCATGGCGATGTTGCCTCTTTGCGCTGTCGGATTTCAAAACGCGCTGGGCGCACTGGCCCCGCCAGAAGTCGCTGTTCATCTGGGTTGGGATGGTCTGATCTGCGTGAACGGCGCGAAATGCGGGATGTTCCATTGCGTAGCTTCTACTGGTGATCCCGAGACCGAACCAGACTGGCTGGTGATTGGCTGGGAATTGGCGTTGCTTCAGACCGGAGAAGATCCGGGGAAAACGCCGGATGTCACGGCGCTCTATGATGAAGGCTGTGCCGACGTCTCGGCCGCACAACTGGTCGAAAGCTGGTCGCGGCACATGCTCACCTGGCTCAACCGTTGGCAGGAGGATGGCAATGCCCCTCTGCATGATGAATGGATGGGCTTACTGCGGGGTGTCGGCGAACCCTGCGAGACGGGCATATTTTTGGGCACGGACGAGCGGTTTGGCATGTTGATCCGGGACGGCTCGGAAACCCGGTTGCGCCCCATGACGGAATTGTTGGAGAACGGATGATGAAACTGGCTCGCGCGATCCATTTCGACGAAAGCGACATGAACGTGTTCCACTCGCCAGCCCGGACCGGAGAATGGTGCATCTCGGGCGGATTCGAATTTTCGAATTGGGGGCAGGCCGATCTGGAAGGTAAGGCGCGGCAGGCGTTTTCAAACGGCTGGCTGGGGGTTGAGACCTTCGGACGTGTAACCTTTGTGGCGGTCACAAAGGTTGAACAGGCCGAACTGGACCAGATCGCACAAAACCTGGCCGTGCATTTCGTGCAATTCTATGGCGCGCCATCGGTTGAAGCTGCACTAGGGGTCGCTCAGGCTGAGATTCAGCACATGTCCGAGCTTTGCGAGGAACATGCCACCAACACCTTGCTCACGGTCGCCCGCGAATTGTCCGAAACTGGCGTGCACGAAGCGTTCCGCATCATCACCCCGCAAGAGACCCAGCTTGAGGCATTGGCCGTTCACGGTTCACTTGACGAATGAGTTTTAAAGCAGGTCCGCGAACCCGCCGAACTGACCGCGTTTGAAGATCAGGCCGTTACCGGTGCGATACATCACCTGTTCAACCTCGCCAACAAGGATCAGGTGATCCCCGGCTTCGTGTTTGGCGTGCAACTGACAGTCAAACCGGGCAAGACAGTCGACCAGTTGCGGACGGCCTTTGTGGTCCGGGTCCCAGTTTGCATGCGAGAAATCCAATCCGTTGCGAGCGAATTTCAAAGCTTGCTCCTGCTGTTCCTCTGCCATCACGTGGATTGAGTAGTGCTTGCAGGTGTTGAAAGAGTTGAAACGATGCGAATCCTTGGCCAAGCACCACAGTACCAATGGTGGGTCCAGAGACACCGACGAAAACGAGTTCACGGTGATCGCGCGCGGTCCGTTCTCGGTGTTCGTCGTGATCACAGTAACGCCGGTGCCAAAGCATCCCAATGCCTCGCGAAAAGCGATGCTTTGGTCTGGGGTCGGGGTGAAGGTTTTCTCTGTCATCGTCCGCTCGTGCAGTGGCCTGCATCAGGTGCCACGGCCCGCAGGAATTGTCCATGAAAAGCTGAGTCTTGCATGAACAATTTGACGCTTAATTCAGATCTTCCAAAAGGCGGCCGTGCTGGCGAGTGGCCTCGATGACAGCACCAAAAGTTGCCATGCCGCGGGCTCGCAGCATAGGCAGCATCTTGACCAGCGCCTGCGCCGTGGCAACTGCGTCACCCAAGGCGGTATGGCGTAACTCGTGTGGAATGGTGATTTCCAGCCTGTCGCACAGGGCGTCCAGTGTGTGTTTGTCGCTGGCTCCGAACAGGACCGCGGACAGCAGAACCGTGTCCAGAATTGGATGATCCCAGTCGACACTCATACGCTTCGCGTGGCGCCGCAAAAAGGCCATGTCGAACGGCGCGTTATGGGCCACGATCACCGCGTCCCGGGCGAATTGGTGAAAAGTGCGCCCGGCCTCGCCAATATCCGGCGCGCCCTGAACCATGTGATCACTGATCTTGTGTACCTTGGTCGAGGCTGGCGGGATCGGTATGCCGGGATTGACCAGCATGTTGAGCCGCTCACCCTCGACGATACGCCCGTTCACGACCCGAACCGCTCCAATCTGGACGACTTCGTCCTTGTGTGGCAGCAACCCTGTGGTTTCGGTGTCAAACACGACAAAGCACAGCTCGTTTAGAGCAAGGGTTTCGAACTGACCTCCGGCCGCACTGTTCAGCAGGTCGAAATCGTAGACCAAAGGCCGTGAAGCTTCTGGTGAGATATTGGCCGCGCTTTCGTCGAAGATCAGCAGGTATCCGGGCGCATCACCCAGAGGTTTCATCCGGGCAGTGTACGTCTGCGCGCCATCGATGCTGGTCAATGTGCAGTCGACCTCAAGGCCGGATTTCGACAGTTTTTCATAAGCGTGTTGCAAGGCGTTGGGTTGCAGATATTCGAAAAGCGAGGCGTTCAAGCGGGGATGGGCAATCTGTGCCAGAACTCCTGCTGCCTGCCCGTCATAGAGCACGATTTTATGGGTTGGACTGGCCAGCACCATTGCTACCGGTATTTCGGTCAGCAACGCGGTCAGCCTTTGCTTTTCTGCAGACAGATGGGCTGTTTCGGCGGCTACGGCCTCGGCTACGTCCATGGTCTTGTCCGATAGCTGCTCTGCCAGCCCGGCGGCCGCAGGGGCAAGATCACCAAGATACCGTGCGGCCTGCATGTCAACATCCGTGCTAACACCCGCATGGGCGCGGGCGCGCAGTTGAGCCGATAAGCGTTCTATGGGCTTGGCGACGTTGTCGTCAAACATCAACCAGATCGCGATAATCAGGGCGATAAACCCAAAACCCATGATGATTTCAGCCAAGATGAAAGCGTTCACAAGGCTAGGATCGGCGACACGCAGATAACTGATCCAAAGCGCTACTGAACTGACCGCCAGCGCACCTACTGCCAGCAGGCAGAAGAACAGAAATATACGAACGCGCAGGCTTAGCCGGGTCAGCATGTTACACTCCGCAGGTGGCCTCGATGATTGGGTCGCCGGCGCTGACTTTGAGCCAGTCGGCGTTTAGCAAGCGGCCATCGTCCCCGAACTCGACCCCGTCGGCCAAACTGGCGCGGCTGTTGGCGGCGCAGTCGACGGCTATCGGGAGTTTCGAGATTGGCGACCAACGGCCATAGAAGTACATGTCAGCAAGCCGTTGTTCCGGTACCTGTTCGTTGGTGCGGACCGAGGCTGTATCTAAGGCGGCAAACCGGTTCACGAACGGTACTGCATAGGTCCACGGGCGATAGAAGGCTTTGCTTTCAACTTCCTGCACGATTTCCATCCCTTCGGGAAGTGTTTCAACCGTGCGGTCGTACCAGGAATACTCGCTGGCGATGGTCATCCCTATCATACCCAAACCAGCGGCCACCGGAGCCGCCCAGCGGGGCAGGCGACCACCGGTCAATTTGTTCAGCACCATCACCACGCCAGCGAATGCAAAGCCTGCAAAAATTGTGCCGATCAGTTCCAGAAACATATATCTCTCCGCGTCTCGGACGTTCGCGCCCGTTCAATTTTTTGCCTAGCCCAGCATACCTTTGCCATGCCCCACCGCCGACTGCATTGTTTTTACAACGACAAAAGCATCGCGCAGATGGCTTCGCTCAAAGTCCGACAAGGTGGACGGTGGAAGGTAGTTGTCGGGCTTTTCTTCGGATTTGACCAGCCTTACCTGATGTTCCAGCCGCGTTTCCGCGATCAGGTCATAGGCGTCCAATAAATCCTGTGCCCCTGAAGGGCTGAGTACATTTGCGGCCTCGGCCGCCTTTAAACGCGCGCGTGTATTGGCCTCGGTCAACTGACCTTGCAGGCTGTAGACACGGGCCAGATCAACCACGGGCACGACGCCATTGTGCTTCAAGTCCAGCGTGTTGCGATGCTCGCCCGAGCGAATGGTAGCAAAGCCACGCAACAGGCCCAACGGCGGCGTGTGTTTCAGTGAGTTTGAAATCATGTGTGCCACGAAGATCGAGTTCGCATTCGCGGCCGCCAGCGTGTCGGCTTGTAGATCAGCAAAAAGATTGAACGCGCCACCGATAGGGCGCAGGTCGAACATGACCGAGGCCAGCATCTGCGCCTCGGGGTTGGGTTTCGCGATCCAGCCGTTGAAATAGTCTCGCCAAACGCGCACTGGCTGACACCAACGGGGATTGGTCGCCATCATGTCGCCAGGGCAATAGAAATACCCGCAGGTGTCGAGCCCGTCCGAGACATATTTCGCCAATTCGGAAAAATAGGTCATGTCGTCGTCGGTCACGCTGTCGTCCAGCATCAGGCAATTGTCCTGGTCCGACACGCCGGTCTGCTCCTGGCGCCCCTGAGAGCCGCAGGCCAGCCATAGATAGGGCACTGGCGGCGGTCCCAGCTTCTTCTCAGCAAGTGATAGTAGACGGCGGGTGGCCGTGTCGGAAATGTCGGTAATAAGACGGGTGACAATTTCGTGCCGATTCCCCCCGGCGACCAGCTGCACCAGTAACTGGGGAATTTCAGCTGTCACCAGTGCCATCTCGGTGGAAGAGCCCGCATGGGCGATCCGTCGAACCAATTCGGCAGAGTTGACTGCCTGGTAATGAGTCAGGTCGGTTTGAGTGACGATTCCGACCAGCTTGCCGCCTTCGGAAATCGGGATATGCCCGATCCCGCGTTCCATCATCACGTGCAATACGTCTGAGCCAATATCGGAGGGAGATAAGGTGATCGGATCAGGGGTCATGATCGCAGAAACAGGGGTGCTTTCGGGCATTCCGTCCGCTACGTATTTTCCGGAAATATCCCTCAATGTGGCGATGCCTAGAAAATTGTCACCCTCGCTGACGCAGAGCGACGAGATATGACGGTCTCGCATCACCTGTGCCGCTTCGCGCACCGGCATCGAAGGCGGGCAGACGGCTGGGTTGCGAGCCATAAGCGTGTCAATCGAACTGGTGGCGAGGCTTTGCGGGCCTGTGCGCTCTCCTCGTGTTCGGTTGAAGAATTTGGCAACTACGTCGTGATCGTCGATCAACTCGCGCACCACATTCGGTGGGAGAACCATTAGAACAGACGGCGTGTGTGCATGTGCATGGGTCGCGGCTTTGCCGTCTTTCAACAAGCCGCGCTCACCAAAAGAGTTGCGCAAGCCTAGATGCGAGACGACAGCGCCGTTTTCATCTGTGATCTCAACCTGTCCTTCGTAGATCACGAAGACGCCGGGCAGGGTGTTGCCCAGTTCGTAAACAGAGGATCCTTCGGCGACTTCCCACACCTCGATCTGCTTTGCCAGTTCGTCCAGCGTTTCAGACGGAAGGGCGTCATAAGGGTGTACGGATTTCAGAAACCGGGTGATCTGGTCATGGGACAGGGGCATCAGACAGTCCTGTGTTTCTGGTTGAAAAATCCCGCCCGGTGATGTGCCGGACGGGAACAGTAGATCGAAAAACGCGGCACATGGAAGTTAACCATATGCCGCATCATGCTCATTTGTTCTGAGCTGCGCCCGCGCCACGGGGAATGCGAACGCTTTCGACCAATTCCACGATCTCCTTCGGAGTCTCTTTGGTCATACCGGCGACAACAAATGCGACTGCAAAGTTGATCATTGCACCGATGGCACCGAACGAGGTCGACTTGATCGGACCCAGCAGCGGGTCAGCATCGGTGAACGAGTTGGTGCCCGGAATGAACAGCCAGCCCTTGTGCAGGAAGATGTAGACTAGTGTTACGGTCAGACCTGCCAGCATACCGCAGACCGCGCCGGTGTTGTTGATGCGGGTCGAGAAGATCCCCATCATCAGCGCCGGGAAGATCGAGGCTGCCGCCAGACCGAAGGCCAAGGCCACTGTCTGCGCCGCAAAGCCCGGTGGGTTCAGACCCAGATAGGTTGCGATGACGATGGCTACGGCCATTGCAATCCGCGCCGCCATCAGTTCTCCCTTTTCAGAGATCGACGGGTTGATCGCACCTTTGACAAGGTCGTGGGACACAGCCGACGAGATCGCCAGCAACAGACCCGCAGCGGTCGACAGAGCAGCCGCAAGACCACCGGCAGCGACCAGACCGATCACCCAACCCGGCAGGTTGGCAATCTCGGGGTTGGCCAGAACCAGGATGTCGCGGTTGAACTTGGTCAACTCGTTACCAACCCAGCCTTTTTCTTCTGCCAGAGCCTGCATGTCGGCGTTCTGGTCGTTGTAGTACTGGATTTTGCCGTCGCCGTTCTTGTCTTCCCAGTCCAGCAGACCGGTTTTCTGCCACGTTTTCATCCAGTCATAACGCGGATCGGTGTCAATCTCTTCGACCGAGACAGCACCACCGGCGATACCACCATTGGGCCACATCATGTCGGTGATGTTCAGACGGGCCATTGCGCCAACCGCAGGGGCGGTCAGGTACAGCAGCGCGATGAAGACCAGCGTCCAGCCAGCGGACCAGCGAGCGTCAGACACTTTCGGCACGGTGAAGAAGCGCATGATCACGTGCGGCAGACCGGCCGTACCGATCATCAGCGACAGCGTGAACAGAACCATGTTCAGCGTGTTCGAGTGGTGCGCCGTGTAGTCAGCAAAACCCAGCTCGGTCACGATGGCGTCCAGCTTGGTCAGCAGCGGCTCACCGCTGGCGGTATCGCTGAACAGACCCAGTGCCGGGACCGGCGTGCCGGTCAGCTGCAGCGAGATGAAGATCGCCGGGATGGTGTAGGCAGTGATCAGCACGCAGTACTGAGCGACCTGAGTATAGGTCACGCCTTTCATCCCACCGAACACCGCGTAGGCAAACACCACACAAGCACCGATCAGCAGACCGGAGGTGTTCGAGACCTCGAGGAAGCGGCCGAAGGCCACACCAACGCCGGTCATCTGACCGATCACGTAGGTCACCGAAGCAACGATCAGACAGATCACCGCAACGATACGTGCGGTCTGGCTGTAGAAGCGGTCGCCGATGAATTCCGATACGGTGTATTTGCCGAACTTACGCAGGTAGGGCGCAAGCAGCAGAGCCAGCAGCACGTAGCCACCGGTCCAACCCATCAGGAAGGTCGAGTTGTCATAGCCGGTGAAGGCAATCAGGCCCGCCATCGAGATGAACGAGGCCGCGGACATCCAGTCCGCCGCTGTCGCCATACCGTTGGTGACCGGGTGAACGCCGCGACCGGCGGCGTAGAATTCCGACGTGGAACCCGCTCGGGCCCAGATCGCGATGCCGATGTAGAGCGCAAAGGACGCGCCAACAAACAGCAGGTTGATGGTAAACTGGTCCATTGGGTTTACTCCTCATCCACGCCGTGTTCGGCGTCCAGCTTGTTCATGCGCCAGGCGTAGTTGAAGATCAGCACCAGAAAGACCAGGATTGATCCCTGCTGAGCAAACCAAAAGCCCAGGTCGGTGCCGCCAACGGCGATCCCCGACAGCAACGGACGCAGCAGAATGCCGAATCCAAAAGACACCAGCGCCCATATCGCGAGGCTGATGTAGATGAGACGCAGGTTGGCCTGCCAATAGCCCTTGTCGGCTTCGGCAGTCTGCGCGGAGTTTGTAGATTGATCCGCCATGCGGGTTCCTCCTTCGCTTCCTCGTTGGGCGGCCCTTTGCCCAACTCCTCCAGTGCGTCGGGCCGCTTTACTTTGTGCCCAACACCGGGGCGGCGTCAGGCAAAACTCCTCCGGTCCGCCAAGGCGGGTCCATCAAAGTATTCTGATTTAGGATCAAAGCCCTTTAGAGGGGCTTATCTCCTCCCCTTACTCCATCACGTCGCTCACAACCCCTTGCAGGGCGCGGGCGATGTCATCGATCTGCCCCATGGCATTGATGCCTTTCAGCACACCCTGGGTCTGGTAGTAGTCAATCAGCGGCGCGGTCTGCGCGTGATACGCGGTCAAACGCGAAGCTACGGTTTCCGCATTGTCATCCGCGCGGCGCTTGAATTCGGTGTGGCCGCACTTGTCGCACTCGCCTTCTTTCACAGGCTTTTTGAACGTGTCGTGGTAGCCTTCACCGCAACCGGCACAGGTGTAGCGGCCCGAGATGCGGATCACCATTTCCTCGTCCTCAACCTCAAGGCTGATTGCGGCGTTGATCTTTTGCCCGGCCGAGGCCAGCAGATCGTCCAGCGCCTCGGCCTGAACCGTGGTGCGCGGAAAACCGTCGAGGATAACGCCTTTTGAACAATCCGGCTGTGCCATGCGGTCGCGAAGGATGGCGATGACGATCTCGTCGCTGACAAGATCACCGGCCTCCATCACGGCCTTGGCGGCTTGGCCCGCTTCGGTGCCGACAGCAACGGCTTCGCGCAGCAGGTCACCGGTGCTGAGCTGAACCAGCCCGAACGTGTCTTCCAGCATCCGCGCTTGTGTGCCCTTCCCGGCGCCTGGAGGGCCGAGAAGGATCAGAACAGCGGGAGTTACGGTCGTGGAAGCGTCCATCATGTCCTCACTTGTTCGCGCGGTTTTCGATCAGGTCTTCGACCACCGAAGGATCGGCAAGAGTCGACGTGTCACCCAGCGAGCCGAAGTCGTTTTCAGCAATCTTGCGCAGGATACGGCGCATGATCTTGCCCGAGCGGGTCTTGGGCAGGCCGGGAGCCCACTGGATCACGTCTGGCGAGGCGATCGGGCCGATCTCGGTCCGGACCCAGGTGCGCAGTTCTTTCAGCAGATCATCCGAAGGCTCACGATCGTTCATCAGAGTGACATAGCAATAGATGCCTTGTCCTTTGATTTCATGGGGATAGCCAACCACGGCGGCCTCGGCCACGGCAGCGTGCGCAACCAGAGCGCTTTCGACTTCGGCGGTGCCCATACGGTGACCCGAAACGTTGATCACGTCATCAACGCGGCCAGTGATCCAGTAGTCACCATCTTCATCACGACGACAGCCGTCACCGGTGAAGTAGTAGCCTTTGTAATCTGAGAAATACGTCTTCTCGAACCGCTCATGATCGCCCCAAACGGTGCGCATTTGACCGGGCCAGCTATCCTTGATGCAGAGAACACCTTCAACACCGTTGCCTTCGATCTCAACACCGGACTGAGGGTCCAGAACGACAGGCTGGATGCCGAAGAATGGCTTCATCGCCGAACCGGGTTTCATCGCGTGTGCGCCGGGCAGGGGGGTCATCAGATGACCGCCAGTTTCGGTTTGCCACCACGTGTCCACGATGGGGCATTTACCCTTGCCGACAACGTCGTTGTACCAGTTCCAGGCCTCGGGGTTGATAGGCTCACCCACGGTACCCAGTGTCCGCAGGTCACTTAGGTCGCATTTCTCAACGAACTCATTGCCTTGACCCATCAGTGCCCGGATCGCAGTCGGAGCTGTGTAGAACTGGTTCACCTTGTGCTTTTCACAGACCTGCCAGAAGCGAGAGGCGTCGGGGTAGGTCGGCACGCCTTCAAACATCAGCGTGGTCGCGCCGTTGGCCAGGGGGCCGTAGACGATATAGCTGTGGCCGGTGACCCAGCCCACGTCGGCGGTACACCAGTACACATCGCCCTCATGGTAGTCGAAAGTGATCTCATGCGTCATCGCGGCGTATACCAGATAGCCGCCGGTGGTGTGCACAACGCCCTTGGGCTGACCGGTCGACCCAGAGGTATAGAGGATGAACAGCGGGTCCTCGGCACTCATCTCAGCGGGCGCGCAATAGTCATCTGCCTCCAGCGCCATTTCGTTGTAGTCATAATCGCGCCCGTCGACCCATGTGGTCTGACCACCGGTGCGCTTGACCACCAGACATTTTACAGTGTCCTTGCAGTGCAGCAGGGCTGCGTCTGCATTGGATTTCAGCGGAGTCTTGCGGCCTCCACGTGGTGCTTCGTCAGCCGTAATGACAACCTTCGCATCGCAACCATTGATCCGGGCCGCCAAAGCATCGGGCGAGAAACCTGCGAATACGATTGAATGGATCGCGCCGATCCGCGCGCAGGCCAGCATGGCGTAAGCCGCCTCGGGGATCATCGGCAGGTAGATGACAACGCGGTCGCCTTTGCGCACGCCCAGCGACTCCAGAATGTTGGCCATCCGGCAGGTGCGGCGGTGCAGCTCGGCATAGGTAATGTGCTGCGCTTCGTCGTTTGGGTCGTCCGGCTCCCAGATGATGGCAGTCTGGTCGCCGCGTGTTTTCAGGTGACGGTCCAGGCAGTTGGCGGATACGTTTAATGTGCCGTCCGCGTACCAGTTAATTCCGACCGAACCGAAATCATAGCTGACATCCTTGACCTGAGAATAAGGTTTGATCCAGTCGACCCGCTTGCCTTGTTCATCCCAGAACGCGACGGGGTCTTCGATCGAGGCCTTGTACATTTCGTTGTACTTGTCGGCATCGACATGGGCGCGTGCAACGGTTTCGGCGGACGGCGGATATACGTTGGCATCTGCCTGGGCAGCGGTTGTCATACTGAGGCTCCTCCCTCTGGACTTCATTTCACTGGGCCGAATCTTGCCCGCGGAACGGGCGATGTCGACCCGTTTCCTCCCCGAGAGAAGTATTAAGCGGATTTGAAAACAATGAAATAAATTACCGAAATCTCATCATTTGTTTGTAAACAAATTTTACCTGATGAGTTGTATTTGTAAATTAGTATGCTTTTTAGTAGTGAAAAATAAATAAAAACAATGCCTAGGCTGTCACGGAAATTTTTTCAACCTCTACGAATGTCCCCTGAAAAATCTCGCATCTCTGAATCACCATTAAGTTGTTAGCGCTGGCATCTGCTGGGTGCCCGGCCCGCCCGGGGGTTGGCACATTCACATGTTGGCGCTAGCTTTGACCGCAAGCGCTTGAACAAGAAGCGCAACAAAGGGAGAAATCATGATGAAAAAGATGTTGAGCGGCGCTGCTGTCGCCGCCTTGAGTGTTGCATTCGTCACTGAGGCTGCAGCCACTGAATGGAATGCCTCGGTTTGGGGTAAGCGTCGGGCTTTTACCGAACATGTTGAGAAACTGGCAGAGCTGGTAAGCGAAAAAACCAACGGTGATTTCACTATTAATGTCAGCTACGGCGGTCTGTCCAAGCCGCGCGAGAACCTTGATGGGATTGAGATCGGTGCCTTCGAGATGGCCCAGTTCTGCGCGGGTTATCACCGCGACAAGAACCGCGCGATTACAGTACTGGAACTGCCGTTCCTTGGCGTGAACACGCTTGAGGAAGAGGTGGCCGTCAGCCATGCGGTGTATGATCATCCTGCAGTGAAGGATGAGATGGCGCAGTGGAACGCGCGCATCATCATGACCTCGCCCATGCCACAGTATAATATCGTTGGCACAGGTGAGCCGCGCGATGAACTGGCCGATTTTGACGGAATGCGCGTCCGCGCTACCGGTGGGCTGGGGCAGGCCTTTGAAGCGGTCGGCGGTGTGCCGACCTCGGTTCCCGCCACCGAGGCGTTCAACGCGATGGAGTCGGGTGTCGTCGACACGGTTGCCTTTGCTCAGCACGCGCACTTGTCCTTTGGCACCATAAATGAGGCCGACTGGTGGACCGCCAACCTGAATCCCGGCACAGTTAATTGCCCGGTGGTGGTGAACATCGAGGCTTACGAGGCTCTGCCTGCCGAACACCGCGAAGCGCTGAACACCTCTATCGACGAAGCAATCGACCACTACCTCGCCAACTATGGTGGGCTGCTGGAGCAATGGGACAGCGTTCTAAGCGAGAAGGGTGTTCAAAAGGTTGAGATCGACGAAGCCGTGATCGAGGAATTCCGAACCAAGGCAGCAGACCCGATCCGCGAGCAATGGATTGCGGACATGACCGCTCAGGGCTTGCCTGCGCAGGACCTCTATGATCTGGTCCAGACCACGCTGAAACAGCAGCGCGGCGGAAACTGATCACCTGATCCGGGTGCCTGACTGGGCACCCGGATAACAATCCTAAGATACAGGGGATCACCGGAATGGCAGGACAGGCCACGGTGCTTGAGGATGGCAGCCGCCTCAGTCGGCTGGATCGTCACCTATTGAAGTTAGAGCAGTTTTTGGCCTTGATCAGCGGACTGGCCGTTTTTGGCCTGATGGTGCTGGCTGTCGTCTCGGTTAGCGGGCGCAACGCAATCAATGCGCCTCTGCCGGGTTATGTGGACTGGATCGAACAGGCCATGCCCTTGATTGCCTTCTTAGGCATTTCCTACGTACAGCGCAGTGGTGGTCACATCCGGATGGACATCGTAATCGCGCGCCTGCACGGGCGGGCGCTTTGGTTGTTCGAGTTGATCTCGGTGATCCTGATCCTTGTGCTGATGCTGGCTTTGGTCTGGGGCAGTTGGTCTCATTTCGACCGGTCCTTCGATTTTGGCGCGCCGCTGTGGAGCCGTGACAGTTCAATCGACATCGGCATCCCGCTCTGGCCAGCCAAACTGTTGGCCCCGGTGGCGTTTTCAGTTCTGTGCGTGCGGCTTGTGCTGCAGATCTGGGGCTACGGTCACGCCTTTGCGCTGGGGCTTGAACACCCTGTGGCCGTGCCACTGATCCAGGACGCCGCGGCACAGGCTGCCGCTGAGGCCGACCAATTCGAAGGGCAGGACTAGCGCATGGACACGATAGACATTGGCCTGTGGGTCACAGGCGGTCTGCTGGTTCTGGTAGTCACAGGCATGCGCGTGGCTTTTGCGGCGGGCCTTGCAGGGTTGGTTGGGCTTGTATGGATTTTCTGGGCCAAGTTCGGGTACGATCCCGACCGGTTCGGAAAAGCCCTAACAGTTGCCGTTAAGACAGCGGGGCAGGTTCCTCATTCGAAAGTGGCTGCCCACACGCTCAGCCTAATCCCGACCTTTATCCTGATTGGGTATCTTGCCTACTACGCGGGTCTCACCCGCGCGCTATTTGAAGCGGCCAAACGCTGGGTTGCCTGGGTGCCGGGTGGACTGGCTGTGTCGACCGTGTTCGCAACAGCCGGATTTGCGGCTGTGTCCGGGGCGTCGGTTGCGACGTCTGCCGTTTTCGCCCGCATAGCTATCCCAGAGATGCTGAAGGTCGGCTACAACAAGCAATTCGCCGCCGGAGTCGTTGCCGCCGGGGGGACGCTGGCGTCGCTGATCCCGCCATCGGCCATTCTGGTGATATACGCAATCATCGTTGAGCAGGACGTGGGTAAGCTACTGCTAGCCGGCTTCATTCCGGGCGCATTTTCTGCAGTTGTCTATGGGTTGCTCATCGTGGGGATCGCTGTCTTCTTCAAAACCGTCGGCCCTCCGGTTACTGGCTTTACTTGGAAACAGCGCTTTGCCGCGTTGCCCGGGGCAATCCCAATTGTGGCCGTGATCCTGATTATCATCTGCTTTGTCTATAACCCTTTTGGTGAAAAGGCCTGGGGGACCCCAACCGAGGGCGGTGCAATCGGGGCATTCATCGTCTTCTGCTTTGCCCTTTTCCACGGGATGCGCTGGACCGAACTGAAATCTGCGCTGCTGGAAACCGCCAAGCTGACAGCTATGATCTTTACGATCATTTGGGGTGTGCTGATCTACGTACGTTTCCTGGGCTTCGCAGACCTGCCTGGCGCGTTTTCCGACTGGATCACCTCGCTGGAAATGTCGCCGATGCTGATCCTGATCTGCATTCTGCTGGCTTATGCGGTGCTAGGCATGTTCATGGATGCTATCGGCATGCTGCTGCTGACATTGCCGGTTGTGTACCCGGCTGTCATGGCTCTGAACGGCGGCGAGACGGTCAGCGCAGCTGACAGTGCTTTCGGAATGTCTGGCCCTATGTGCGCGATCTGGTTCGGTATTCTAGTCGTTAAGATGGCCGAGTTCTGCCTGATCACGCCCCCCATCGGTCTGAACTGCTTTGTGGTTGCTGGTGTGCGCCCTGATCTGAGCGTTCAGGACGTCTTTAAAGGCGTGACGCCGTTCTTCATTGCAGACGCAGTCACTATCGCGCTGCTGGTGGCTTTCCCCGCTATCGTACTTTATTTGCCGTCTCTGGCCGGGTAGAAAAAAGCCCCCGGTGCTGAGCCGGGAGCGAAGTGCTGCTATTGGCGGGTTCTTTAGCTTGCCCGCATCAGCATCCCATACAGATCTCGCGGATCATCCGGATCGGCTAACATATCCAAAGGTTCAAAGAAGTCAGTGCCTTCGATTGCGGACTTGATGAAACGCAGAGCCGAGAAATCCTCGATTGCGAAGCCAACGCTGTCGAACAGAGTGATCTGACGATCGTCACGTCGCCCCTCTGCTTCACCAGCCATGACCTGCCACATCTCAGTAACCGGGTGGTCATCGTCCAGAGCCTGAATCTCGCCCTCAATCCGAGTTTGTTCAGGGTATTCGACAAAAATGTCCGAGCGCAGAAGGATATCACGGTGCAGTTCCGTCTTACCGGGGCAGTCACCGCCGATGGCATTGATGTGAACACCAGGGCCAACCATGTTGTCGGTCAGGATCGTGGCGTATTTCTTATCAGCCGTGCAGGTTGTGATAATGTGTGCGCCTTCGATGGCTTCTTCGGGTGTTGAGCACGATACGACGGTTAAGCCGGTTCCCTGAAGGTTAGCTGCGCATTTCTTGGTCGCTTCACTGTCAGTGTCGTACAAGCGCACGGTGTTGATCCCGCACATTGCCTTGAACGCCAAACATTGGAATTCCGACTGAGCGCCATTGCCGATCATAGCCATGACCGAGGATGATTTCGGTGCAAGATAGCTACCCACCAAAGCTGACGTTGCGGCTGTCCGTAGCGCGGTCAGCATTGTCATCTCGGTCAGCAGTGTCGGGTACCCGGTATAGACATCCGCCAACAAACCAAAGGCGGTAACGGTCTGCAACCCTTCGGATGTATTCTTTGGGTGGCCGTTCACGTATTTAAACCCGTAGGCCTCACCGTCCGAGGTGGGCATCAGTTCGATCACTCCGTGCGGAGAATGGGCCGGGATACGTGGGGTTTTGTCGAAACTCTCCCAGCGTTTGAAATCGGCTTCGATTTGGGCCGCGATCTGAGTGATCATTCGCTCGACCCCGATGTGATGCACCAAACGCATCATGTTGTCGACGGATACGAAAGGCACAAGCGCCTTGTCAGAAGGTTGCATCGGGGTCTCCTATCGGCGGGACAGGTGGATGCCTGCAATCATGCAGCGCACGGATCCACCGGCAGTTTCAATTGTGGGAATCGAGAGCGGCAGCGGTGTCGCGCTGGCTTCGATTATAGTGATTTGTTCAGGGGTTAATGCGGCAAGCGCCCGACTGGACAGCGCCAGCACCAGACCATCGCGACCGCTGAGTTCGATGGCGTTTCCTGCGAACTCGGCGATCTGCTCGTGGGTTAGGTCTATAACCGTGCGACCGGATTCTTCGAGTCGTGCCTTGACCGTCGCGCGCCGTTCGGGGTTGGTGATCATGTCCAGACAAATCAGCGCGTATTCGGTTCCGATGCCCATCAGAACGTTAGTGTGATAAACGTCGCGCCCTTCGGCATCCTGTGCCTCGAACACGATGGGTTCATAATTGAAATGGGTGCAGAAACGCTCCAGTAAAACCGGGTCGGCGCGATTGGATTTAACCGTGTACGCCACGCGGCCAACGTGATCCAGCACCATCGCACCGGTACCTTCCAACGCCAGCTTGTCCTGTTCCAGCCCGGAATAGTCGATCACGTCCTGAACACGATACTCCTGTTTCAACAGCTCGAGGACATCCGCGCGGCGTTCGCGTCTGCGTGACGGAACAAACATCGGATAGATTGCCACATGGCCGCCGGGATGGGTCGAGAACCAATTGTTCGGGAAGACACTGTCCGGCGTGTCGTGTTCACCGTGGTCGTCAAAAACATGGACTTTTACGCCAGCGTCGCGCAGTTGCGCAACCGCCTTGTCATGTTCGTCGCGTGCGTCAAGAGACGTGGCCGCTGCCGAGCGATTGGCCAGTGTTTGAAACGCATTGTCGTCGCGCGTCTCAGGGTTCGAAGCAAACGCGTGTGGCCGGATCATTACAACGGCCGAGGGGGCTTGCAAGGACTGCATTAGAAACTCCGGGTTGGGCGGTCAAAGATGCGGCGGCCTAGAAGTGAGGCTGCCAGATCGACCATCAGCTTTGCGGTGCGTCCGCGTTCGTCCAGAAATGGGTTCAACTCGACCAGATCCAGTGAGCAGACGAGCCCACTTTCATGCAGTAGTTCCATCACCAGATGTGCTTCGCGTTCGGTCGCGCCACCGGGGACAGTTGTGCCGACGGCCGGGGCAATCGAAGGGTCAAGGAAGTCGACATCCAATGAGACGTGCAGAATGCCGTTCGAGGCCCGAACGCGTTCCAGAAACGCGATGAGGGGTGCCTTGATCCCATGCTCGTCAATACTGCGCATATCAGCCAGCATGGCGTGGTCTTGCTCTAGCCGCGCGCGTTCCGCCGGATCGACGGAGCGAAGACCGATCATACCCACTCGGTCCGTCGGAACAGTCGCAGGCACCGGTGGAAAAGCGTCAAAGCCGGGCTGGCCTGTGAAATACGCAACGGGTGTACCGTGCAAGTTTCCGCTGTTGGTGCTGTCGGGTGTGTGAAAGTCGCTATGGGCGTCCAGCCAGAGTACAAATAAGGGGCGTCCGGTCTGGTCGGCATGGGCGGCCATGCCTGCAACAGTGCCCATCGAAAGTGCATGATCGCCACCCATAAAGATCGGCAACCCTTGTGGGGCAGTTTCCTGCGCGGTTCGGCTAAGTGCGCTGGTCCACCCAACGCACTCGGGCAGGGCGTACAGGTGTTCGTGCGGGGGCACATCCGTGTCGTCCGGATGAATGTCGCCAAGGTCGCTGACCCGGTGCCCTAGGTCTGTCAAAGCCTGATCCAGACCAGCGACCCGATAGGCGTCGGGACCCATCCGGCAGCCCTGTCGGCGTTTGCCCGAATCCAATGGGACGCCGACCAATATAACGTGTTTGTTATCCATATGTACTTTTAGATCTTCGTGATGGCTTGCGAAAAGAGATCAAAATGCTCAAAATGGAACCCTAGGGTTCAAACTGAGAAAAATAAATGGACGAATTGGATAACAGGTTGCTGAATGCCCTGCATCGGGACGCGCGGGCCTCGCTGTCCGAGCTAGCTGAAACGCTGGGGGTGACTCGCACCACCGTGCGCAGTCGATTGCAGCGATTGAAGCAATCTGGTGAGATTGTGGGCTTTACCGTTCTCACACGGCTGGACGTTGCAGAAAGCCCGGTGCGCGGCCTGATGATGTTGGAAATCGAAGGCCGCGGGACTGAGAGAACGATGGCTAGAATTGCCGCTCTGCGACAGGTGCGAAGTGTGCATACGACCAACGGAAGCTGGGATCTGATTGCCGAGATCGGCACCGAAACCCTTGCGGAACTCGACGAGGTCCTATTCCAGATACGTCGGATGGAGGGGATCACTCGGTCCGAGACCAATCTATTGCTCTCTACACGCAAAGGGCGTGTCTAATCCCTCGTAGCGCTTTGAGGTTCAAGGAAATTGTGCCAAGGTTGCCCTGCGTCGCCCATCCGCGCGCGGGATCGTTGCAGTGCCTCAGAGCAGGGGGAAACCATGACCACGCAGGAGACTGACAAGGAACTCTGGGCGGTGCGTCTTGCCGAGCGGGTAACCGGATTTCTTGAAAAGCCCGCTGTCCGGATTGCTGTACCAATTCTGGTTACGCTGATCGCATTGGTTGTGCTGCACGAACTGTCTCAACATGTGAAATGGGCGGATGTTCAGACCGATGTGGCGAACATGTCCTGGAAGCTCATGTTCTTCGCCTTTTGCTGGACCTGCTTCAGCTTTCTGTCCCTCTCTATGTACGATGTGTTCGCCGTGCAAAGCGTAGCGAAGGGTGAGGTGCCCTTACCCGTCGCAGGCATGGCCGGGGCCAGCGGCTATGCCGTGTCGAACTGCCTTGGGTTTTCCTACATCACTGGGACGGCGATCCGTTATCGCATCTACGCTTCGCTCGGGTTGGACCTGAGCAGGGTCGCTGGGGTTATTGCAACGTCGTGGATCGCGTTTTGGTCCGGGCTCGTGTTTCTGCTGGGCGTTTTGTTTACGCTGCACCCGGATGGGATTTCAAAGATTCTGCCGATCAGTGATACCACCGAAACAGTGATCGGGCTGTGCCTGCTTGCCGGTCTGGTGACATTGTTCATCTGGCTGGCCAGGGGCGGGCGCAAACTGGCCTACGGCGGGTTTGGCTTCAACCTGCCGGGCGGCAAGCTGGCTGGCTTGCTGACGCTAGCTGCGATCGGAGACCTGTTCGGTGCTTCGATGGTGCTCTATACCCTGATGCCCTCCGATCTCGCGGTCGGTTATCCCTATTTCTTCACCATCTATATCGGAGCGATTGCGATCGGCATCCTCAGCCATGCGCCGGGCGGGATCGGCGCGTTTGAGGCGACGTTGATTGCTGGTCTGGGTGCCTCTGGCCGGTCAGACGTGATTGCGGCTTTGCTGCTATACCGGTTGGTTTACACTTTCCTGCCGTTTGCCATTGCCACCTTGTCGATTGCCGTCGCCTCGGCCCTGACGCATCGCCACCATATCAGCGGAGCCGCCACGTGGGTTTATCGCGCGATCCGTCCAATTGTTCCGATGGTCGCTGCAGGTGTGACTGCAGTTGCGGGGATCATTTTGCTGGTCTCCGGCGCGCTGCCGTCCAGCAGCCATAGTCTCGGCATGTTGCGGGATTTCCTGCCACTGTCCTTTGTCGAGGCGTCACATTTGGCGGGCAGCGCTGTCGGCGTACTGTTGATCCTCGTTTCGCGCGGGCTGTTTCGAAAACTATACCGTGCGTGGATCGTGGCGATGTTGCTGATGGTGGCGGGGTTTGTCGCCTCGCTGACAAAGGGGCTGGATACGCATGAGGCGATCGGCATGTTGGCCTCGATTGCCTTGCTGGCCACGTTCCGTGATGCGTTCTACCGCGTCAGTGGCGCTTCGATCTTTCGGCTGAACATTCCATGGCTGGTCAGTGTTATCGCCTTGCTGGCGGTGATCTTCTGGATCGGGCTGTTCGCCTATTCTCACGTCGAATACCAGAACGCGCTGTGGTGGGATTTCGCTTGGAACGGCGACGCATCGCGTTTCTTGCGGTCCAGCCTTGTGGTGGCGGTCATCCTGGGCGTGGTGGCTGTGAACTCGCTCTTTGGGCGGGAAATACCTGAGCCCGTACGCACCGAAATCCCTCCAGCTGTTGAGCGTTTGGCGCTGGAAAGCGAAGATACCGAGGCGCAGATTTCCCTGACCGGCGACAAGCAATTCCTGATCGCGCCGGACGAAAGTGCGTTTCTGGCCTATGCCGATACAGGCAACGCACTGATCACAAAGGGTGAGCCGGTGGGTGACGAAAAGGCCGGACAACAATTGATCTGGCAACTGCGTGAGATGGCGGATCGTGAGGGCAAGCTATGCGCTTTCTACAGTGTGTCGACCAAGTACCTGCCGACCTTTCTGGATCTGGGGTTGTCCATCCTGAAAATTGGTGAGGTTGCGCGGGTGCCGCTAAAGGACTTCTCGCTGGATGGCAAATCGCGCAAACGCTTCCGGCAGGCAAAGCATCGAGCGGAGCGTGAAGGTTATGTGTTCGAGGTCATCCCGAAAGAGGACCTCGCTCCGGTGCTGCCCGAATTGCGAAAGATTTCGGATGATTGGCTTAACCAAAAAGCGGGTGAAGAGAAAGGCTTTGCACTGGGTGGATTTGACGAAAAATACCTGTCCTACTTCGACCATGCCGTGCTGCGGAGGGGAGACACCGGTCAGATCGTCGCCTTTGCCAACCTGTTTCAGGGCGGCCATAAATCCGAGTTGTCGCTGGACCTGATGCGATACGAACCGGACGGTTCGAATTTTATTATGGATGCGCTGTTTGCCGAGATGATGTCTTGGGGGGCAGAGCAGGGGTTCCACTGGTTTTCACTGGGGGCGGCGCCGTTTTCTGGGATCGAGAACCGGCAGTTGGCCTCATTCTGGAACCGTGTCGGTGGCTTTGTCTATGAACACGGCGAACAGTTCTATCACTTCGAAGGGTTGCGGTCCTTCAAGCAGAAGTTCGATCCGGAATGGAGCCCGAACTATCTGGCCAGCCCCGGTGGGTTGGCAGCGCCCCGGATTTTGTACGAGGTGAATGTGCTGGTGTCCGGCGGCTTGCGCGGTCTTACGAAATAGTGATTAGTTCAGGCTGGCACGGGTAGGGGTCTCCTGCAGCAGATCTCCCCAGTCGGTCCGATATGCCATCTCAGCCAGAACGGTTTCGGGCAGGAACTCCTGATTCTGACGAATCTGCCAGCCGCCCCCAAGCCCCTTGTAAACCGCGACCAGATTGCTGGACACTTGTTGGCGCGCCTCTATCAGATTGGCCTGAGAGTTCAGCAGAGCAGTCTGCGTATTCAGGATTCGGGAATAGTCGGCGATGCCGTCGCGATACTGATCCACGGCGATCTCAGCCGCCTTGCGCGATGCGGCGACGCTATTTTCATAAAACCCCACCTGCTTCCGCGACTGGGCATAAGCGACCATCGCGCTTTCCACTTCGGAATAGGCCGTCAGCACGGTGTTCTGGTAATTGGCGATCAGCGCCTGATAAGCTGCGTCCTGCGCGCGGACGTTGTTCTTGATCCGGCCGTAATTCAGCACATTCCAGACTACACCAGCATTGGCCAATCCGGTGGAACTGGCCGAGGTAAACAAATCTCGGCCGCCCGAGGCCTGCAGGCCGATAGAGCCCGACAGAATGAATTGCGGATAGAGGTCCGCCATCGCAATCCCGACTTGCGCCGATTGGGTGGCGGCTGCCAACTCGGCCGCCCGCACATCGGGGCGGCGTCGCAGCAGTTCCGCCGGGACACCAACGGCCACATTGGACCGGGCCGAAGGGATGCGTCCGGAACTGCCCAGCAGGCTGGTCATCCGCGACGGTGTTGTTCCCAGCAAAACGGCCAGAGCATTCTTGGTTTGCTGAATGTCACTCTCAATTTCGGGCACCAGAGCTTTGGTGTTGTTCAGCAAAGCGGTGGATTCCTGCACGTCCAACTCAGTCGTCACGCCGTTGTTAAACCGTAGCTCTGTCAGGTCAGCGGATTCCTGTTGCAGTTGAATGTTCTCGCGCGCAATGGCCAAAGATTCCTGAAGCGCGCGGATGTTCACATACAATGCCGCCACATCCCCGGTCAGAGTCACCAACGCGTCGTCATAGTTGGCCACTTGCAGCGCAAGATTGGACCGCGCCGCTTGAACGCCACGCCGTTGCTGGCCCCAGACATCCAATTCCCATTGGGCATCGAACCCGACCTGCGAAGTCGAAAACTCGGTATCCAATGGGATGATCCGCCGGATATCTGAAATCGGCCCGAGATTGTCACTGACCTGACGCCGCTCGATCGATCCGCCGATGGCCTGCGATTGTGGGTACAGTTCCCCGAATGCAATCCCCAACTGAGCGCGGGCCTGCAGAACGCGGGCACCAGCAACCTGCAAGTCAAGGTTCTGGGCATAGGCCTCTGCGACCAGTTTGTTCAGAGTAGGGTCATTAAATGTCTCCCACCATTTGACCACCGGCGCACTGCGCGAAGTCAGGCCGCTGGGGCCGGTGTTGGGGCTGTTGACCTCGATCCATTCTTTTACGACCGGCGAGTTCGGGCGCACGAAGTCCGGACCAACCGGTGTACAGCCGACCAGCAGCGCAGCGCAAAGGGCGGTGCCAATCAGTTTGCTGTGAAGTCTGGCCCGGGTCATGTCATGTGTCCTCAGATATCCAGTGGTCGGATGAAGTTGGCGAAGGAATAAAGGCGGATATTGATGCGGCGCAGAAACTCGAAGCTCTTGCCTTGCCCGGTGTAGATCGCCACGGCGGCGTGGCCACCAGCAGGGAAGGTGTGACCATCGGGGATATCGACCGAGATTTGCACTGCGATGCGCCCCGGGAGTTTCGGCAATTCAAACCCGGGCAGGCGACCCGATGGCAGGTACTGACCCTGACGGGTGGCCCACCAGATCGCCTCGACCTTGCCGGTCAGAATCTCGCCGGGATAAAGGTCCAACGCCACCTCAACCTCTTGTCCGGGTTCGACGAACTTAAGGTTCTGCTGGCGATAGGTGGCAAGGATGTAAGGGTTATCCTTCGTTACGAAGCTCGCAATCGCGCCAAGCCGGATTTCACCCACAACCAGCCCGGGACGGGCCTGCTGCGAGACAATCATGCCGTCTTCGGGCGCGTAAATTGTTGTATTGTTAAGAAAGTACTGGGCTTTCTCCAGTTGCGCCTGCGCCTGAAGGATGCCTGTGTTCACCCCGTCGATCTGCGAATCCAACGCCAGTTGCGCCTTTTCCAGATTGGCCTCGGCCTCTTTGATCTGGGCCTGATCCTCGGTGACCTGCTCGTTCCAGCGGTCCAACTCATCCTGACGCGCGCCACCGGCGGGCACGAGATTTTCATAGCGCGCTTGTTGCGTCAGCGCATAAGCCAGTTGCGCATTCGCGCGCTCGACATTTTCGGCGGCGACAATCACATCCTGTTCAAGGATTTTGGCATTCTGCTCGGCGGCAACCAATTGTGCGGTGGCCTCTTCAACCTCCAGCGCGAAAACGGTGTCGTCAAAGCGATAAAGAGGATCGCCTTTTTTGACCTCGGTATTGGGTTCGACCAGAACCTCGGTCAGGAGGGTGGGCTGGGTTAACCGAGGCACGATCTGAATGGTCGAGCGGACCACATGGCTGTCGAGGGAAAACGGTTGAAAGAACCGCAAAGCAACGAGGAAAACCAGGAGCAGATGCGCGCCGACCCAAAAGGTGACAATCCCCCAGGTAATATTGAATTTCAGCCACTTCGCTTTGAAGAAAATGAACCAGACAAAAATGATGTAGAACAGCGTAATGCCGAGGGCGACAAACATATTTTGTGACTTCCTTTGGCCTTAGCTTTTCTGCGTCTCGTCGGGATCAAGCGGGTCACGGTACTCTTCGTTCAGCGTGCCGCCCAACCGTTTGATTTCCTTGCGGACCGCGTCGCGCTCATCATCCGGCATACGGCGGATATCCACGGTGGCGCTATCGTGGAACGCCCAGATAAAGGCGTGGACCCACGGAACAATGGCCAAAAACCCCATCCAGCCCATAATTTTGACGGACTCTGCGTGCGGATGATTACGCTTGATCGCGATACGTCCCGGCAATCCCATGATGAACAGAAATAGCCCCATCACTGCTGCCAGCAGTAAAATCAGTGCCACGAATGTCAGGTAGTCGTAGACGCCCAGTGGCTGCCCTAGTAGTCCCATGCTCGTGCCTCCTTTTGGGAAGGTTACTCCATCCTCAGTTGTTGGTGCCCAGTTCGTCAATCAATTTATGGTCGTCAGCCGGTTTCTTGAATTTTCGCCGACAACAAGGCGGGCGTGAATATTAGCCGATTTTCGGCAATGGTCGTCGAATGGAAAGAGTTCAGGTGCTGTTATGGCAAATATTAGCGCGCATTTGAGCGCCAACACTGCCCTGATCTCTCTGTGTGCGCGACGGTAACTTTAGGGTGAGTGTGTCAGGCGAATTAAAATCTGGCAAGAACCTGAATTCAGGATTTTCGTTTAATGCGAGTTACTTGGTGTCAGGCGCACAGGTTTACTTGAGTTTTCCACTCGACGCATTTCCGAGCCAGTTCTGTGGGCAGGGCGTGATCAGTGTAGAATACGTCCACATCGGACAGCGACGCGATCCGCGCCGGGGCGGTGCGCTGGAACTTGGATTGGTCGGCGACCAGAAAAGTCTGGCGAGACTGCGCAATGATAGTCTGGCTGACGCGCACTTCCTGAAAATCGAAATCCAGCAAGTCTCCTTCGGCATCCATCGCCGAACATCCAATGATGGCAAAATCGAACTTAAATTGCTCGATGGTCGAGATTGTGAGGTTTCCGACCAATCCACCGTCGGAACGGCGCAACACGCCACCTGCCACGACGATCTGACAATTGGGGTTGTCGACCAGAATATTGGCGACGTTCATATTGTTCGTCACCACCATCAGATCCCTATGGCCCAGCAACTGCCGGGCGACGGCCTCGGTTGAGGTGCCAATGTTCAGGAATACTGACGCACCGTCAGGAATACATTGCGCGCATCTTTGCGCGATGCGTGCTTTGGCGTCCGCGTTCATAGCGCGGCGATCCTCATAGCCAATATTGGACACGCCCGAGCGCAAGACTGCGCCGCCATGTACGCGATCCAACTTGCCCATGTCGGCCAGTTCCGAGAGGTCGCGGCGGATGGTTTGGACAGTCACGTCAAACCGCTCGGCCAGCTCTTCCACCGTCACGCGGCCGTCCAGTTTGGCAATGTTCAGAATGTCGGACTGACGAAAGGAAAGGGACACGGCTTGCTCCAATAAGGATATGTTCGGTTTTGTTCTATTTTAGACCAATTGCAACTGATCGTTCGTTTTTTGCTCAAATTCTGTTTACCGTGCGGCAAAACGAACATAAGCGAAAAACAACGTTGACGATACGAGTGTTCCCGCGATTAATAAGCGCACGTTTTCCACCTTGGGGAATCATCCGGATATGGAACAGACAAACGAACAGGTGTCGGACCTTTTCATCATCGGTGGTGGCATCAATGGATGCGGCATCGCGCGGGATGCCGCGGGCCGGGGGCTTTCGGTGACATTGGCCGAGATGAACGATCTGGCTTCGGCAACATCATCGGCCTCGACCAAACTGTTCCACGGGGGACTACGCTATCTGGAGTATTTCGAGTTTCGGCTTGTCCGAGAGGCTCTGATTGAACGCGAAACCCTTTTGCGGGCGATGCCGCATATCAGCTGGCCCATGCGCTTTGTGCTGCCTTACCACGCGGATATGAGGTTTGACTCTGAAACGCCGACTTCGCGCTTGTTGAGCACCGTCATGCCCTGGATGAAAGGGCGAAGACCAACTTGGCTGATCCGGCTGGGACTATTTATGTACGACCATCTGGGCGGGCGTAAAATCCTGCCGGGTACAGCCTCGTTGGACCTGAAGACGGCGCCCGAGGGGCGACCTCTAAAGGACAAGTTCGAAACTGCATATGAATATTCCGACTGCTGGATTGAGGATTCGCGCTTGGTTGTTCTTAATGCGCGAGACGCTGAGGCGCGTGGCGCGGAAATTTTGGTTCGCACCGAGGTTTTATCGGCCGAACGCGTCGGCGATCTGTGGGCAGTAAAGGTCCGAGACAGCGGTAGCGGCGACATTCGCGTGATCAAAGCCAGAATGCTGGTCAACGCTGGCGGTCCGTGGGTGGGGGACATCATCCAATCGAAAATCCGCGTGAACTCGCGAGAGGGTGTCCGGCTGGTGCGTGGCAGCCATATCGTGACCCGCAAGCTGTTCGATCACGACAAGTGCTATTTCTTCCAAGGCGAGGATGGCCGTATTATCTTTGCTATTCCCTATGAGCGCGACTTTACCCTGATTGGCACGACGGATCAGGATCATCCGAATCCATCCGAAACTCCGGTATGTACTGAAGCGGAACAGGACTATCTGTGCGCCTTTGCCACCAAGTACTTCAAGTCGCCGGTGACGCGTGACGACATCGTCTGGGCCTATTCCGGTGTCCGCCCCCTGTATGACGACGGTGCCAGCAGCGCGACCGCTGCGACAAGGGATTACACTTTGAAAGTGGACGCGCAGGGCGGAGCGCCGGTTTTGAACGTCTTTGGAGGAAAGATCACAACGTACCGTAGGCTTGCAGAAAGTGCCCTTGAAAAGGTGGCCGAGCATTTCCCAGATCTGCCCGGATCGTGGACGGCCGGCGTTGCTTTGCCCGGCGGTGACTTCCCGGTCGATGGGGTGCAGGATCTGGTCGCCGGGTTGGAATCTGACTATGTCTTTCTGGATCAAGCTTGGGCCAAACGCCTCGTGCGTGCGTATGGAACTGAGGCGCGTGCAATTCTGGGGCAGGTGGCAACTGCCGAAGAATTGGGCGAGGACTTCGGAGCCACTCTAACCGCACGGGAATTGGAGTGGCTGATGGACAAGGAATATGCGCGTACGGCCGAGGATGTGGTCTGGCGAAGAAACAAGTTGGGTTTGCGGTTAAGTGCCGAGCAGATTGCTCGGATCCAGGACTGGATGGATCAACGCAGCGCGCAAGCCGCTGCCTAAGAAAAAGCCCCGCCAAATCGGCGGGGCTTTTGTTTTAAGCCGCTTCTTCCGAAGGACCGGGATCGTTCTTGGTGCCCTTGATCCACTCCCTGAGGCTTTGCATCAGGGCATATAGTACGGGCACAAGAATGACACCGACCAGTGTCGCTGCCAGCATCCCGCCAAAGACTGCTACACCGATGGCCTTCTGGCTGGCCGCGCCTGCACCGCTGGCGGCCAGCAGAGGCACAACACCCAGCAGGAAGGACAGGGCAGTCATCATTACCGCACGAAAACGCTGGAAGGCGGCCTCGGCGGCGGCATCCTTGATTGATAGTCCATTGGCCCTCTGTTCCATCGCAAATTCGACGATCAGAATGCCGTTCTTTGACGCCAGCCCCACAAGCATGATCATCCCGATCTGCGTATACAGGTTGATGTCACTGCCCACGATGGCCACGGCGGCCACCGCACCGAACAGGGCGACGATCACCGAGAGCAGGATGGATACCGGCATCGTCCAACTCTCGTATTGCCCGACAAGGAACAAATAACCGAACATGATCGCCAGACCCAGGATCACGATCACAAGGCCACCCGTGGCCAATTGCTGTTGTGCCGTCCCTGTCCACTCAAAAGCGTAGCCGGGCGGTAGGGCGGTTGCCGATTCCTCGGTCATCACGGTGATCGCGTCACCGGTTGAAAGGCCCGGCGCAGGTACTGCGGTTACTGTTGCCGATCGGAACAGGTTGTGCCGCTTCAACAAAACCGGACCCAGCACGTTTTCAACGTCGATCAGTGTGCCCAGCGGCACCATCTCTCCCTCTTGCGACCGGACATAGAGGTTCGAGATATCTTCGACATTGTCGCGATAGCTTCCGTCGGCCTGAATCATCACGCGATAGACCCGTCCGAACAGGTTGAAGTCGTTCACGTAGAACGATCCCAACTGCGCCTGCATGGTCTGGAATACTTCGGCCACGGACACGTTCAGCGTCTTGGCTTTCTCGCGGTCCAGATCGACGAACAACTGCGGAACGTTCGCACGGAAGGTGGTATAGGCCTGCCCGATCTCGGGTCGCTGGTTCGCGGCGTAGACAAACGAACCCACGGCCGAGGCCAGATCCTGTGGTGAACCGCCACCGGTCTGCTGTACCTCCATCTCGACACCGGCTGAGTTACCGAGGCCCTGAATCGGCGGTGGGTTGAAGGCCACGATTGAGGCCGCGGACTCGCCATAAGCAATCGCAAGAACCTTCTGGAGAATTGCGTCCGCACTTAAGTCATCATCTTGACGTTCATCCCAGTTTTCGAGGTTCACGAAGATTGCCGCGCCGTTCGTCGTGGTGCCATTCAGGATCGAGAAGCCGTTGATCAAAACGGTGCTCGACACGCCCGGGATTTGCTGAATTTGATCGTCGACACGTGCCGAGACGACCTCGGTCCGTTCCAGCGTTGCCGCATCGGGTAGTTGAATGTCGACGAACAAGTAACCGTTGTCCTCAAGCGGCAAGAACCCGCTGGATGTGTTCGACATGATTGTGCCTGCACCCATCGCCAGCGCAACGATGATGCCAAGGCCAATCACCGGCAGGATCAGCAGCTTACGTACGATGGCTACATAGCCATTGCGAACGCTTCCAATAAACCGCTCGAACACCGCCAGAAGGCCCTTGGGAGGACCTGACCGTGCTTGCAGAACAAGCCCGCACAAGGCCGGTGACAGGGTCAGAGCGTTGATCGACGAGATCACAACAGCGGTCGAGATTGTCACAGCGAATTGCGAATAAAGCCGTCCCGAGATGCCGGGCATGAAGGTTACCGGCACGAACACGGCGAGCAGAACCAGAGTGGTTGCAATCACCGGGCCGGTGATCTGCCCCATAGCTTTGCGGGTGGCCTCTGCCGGAGGCAGACCTTCTTCCGCGATGATCCTTTCCACGTTTTCGACAACAACAATCGCGTCGTCCACCACGATCCCGATCGCCAGAACCAGCGCAAACAGCGAGATCGTGTTTAGCGACATGCCGAACAATAACAGGAAGGCAAAGGTGCCGATCAGAGAGACCGGGATCGCAACCGCCGGAATGATCGTCGCGCGCCAACTGCCCAGAAAGATGAAAACGACAGTGATCACCAGCGTGAATGTCATGATCAGGGTAGTGACCACATCATTCAGGGACTGTTCAACAAAGTCGGTGGTGTTGAAGGGAACGTCATATTCAACGTCGGTCGGGAAGGTGCGTGACAGGCGTTCCAACTCGGCCTCGACCCGTTCAGACACTGCCAGCGCGTTAGCACCGGGTGCTTGATAGATGCCGATGACGGTTGCCGGTACGCTGTCGAAATAGCCCGATGCCGCGTAGTATTGTGCGCCCAGTTCTACCCGTGCGATGTCCTTGACCCGCACGATCGAACCAGCATCACCAGTGCGAATAACAATTTCTCCGAACTCGTCGGCCGAAGTCAGGCGGCCTTTGGTCTTGATCGTGTACTGAAAGGTTTGCCCCTCAGGCACAGGGGGAGCACCGATCGAGCCAGCTGAGACTTCGACGTTCTGCTCACGAATGGCGCTGATCACATCGCCCGGAGTGATGGACAAGGCCGCCATCTTGTCTGGGTCCATCCAGATCCGCATGGCGTATTCCAGATTGGTCAGAACGTCGGCCTTACCCACGCCTTGAACCCGCGCCAATGCGTCTTTCAAGTTAATAGAGGCGTAGTTCGACAGAAACACACTGTCATAGGTGCCGTTCGGCGAAGTCAGCGTTACCAACAGAAGCATGTTGGTCGACGCCTTTTGCGTGACCACGCCCGATGATGTCACTTCGGAGGGCAGCGAGGACATGGCCTGCGCCACCCGGTTCTGCACGTTCACCGAGGCAATGTCGGGGTCGGTGCCGACCTCGAAGGTAATATTCAACGAATACGAACCGTTGTCCGATGAGGTAGACGTCATATAGATCATGTCGTCCACGCCATTCACCTGCGCCTCGATAGGGGCGGCGACGGTGTTTTCCACCGTTTCAGCGTTCGCACCGGTGTAAGTGGTCGTTACACTGACCACAGGCGGTGTAATGTCGGGGAACTGGGCCACCGGCAGAACCAGATAGCCAATCCCACCCATGATGGTCAGGACGAGTGAAATAACAAGCGCCAGCTTAGGCCGGCTAATGAACAGGGCTGAGAACATCGGTTACTCTCCCGGCTGCTCAGATGCCACGACGGCATCTACAGCGACGCCTGGGCGGACCCTTTGAAGGCCCTCGACGATGACGCTTTCCCCTTCACGTAGACCGTCCTTGACGATCACCGCCGTTCCTTCGTTGTCTCCGGTGGTGATATAGCGCTGCTCGACCATCTGCTGGTCGTTGACGACCAGCACAAATTCGCCTCGTTGGTCGCGTTGCAGCGCGGCTTGTGGAACCAGGACCTCAAGTGTGGGTTCCAGCGCTTCGATTTGCACGCTTAGAAACGCACCGTCGATGATGAGCCGGTTTTCGTTGGGGAATTCGGCGCGCATCCTGATAGCACCGGTCAGAGGGTCGATCCGGTTGTCGACGAACACAATTTTACCGGTTTCATCCAGTTCCGATCCGTTCGGCAATGTTACGTGCACGTTCGGGCTTTTGTTGCTTTCCGCCAGGGACGAAGCGTTCTCTCCTACAGCCTCAAGAACCGTGGTGAACTGCTTTTCATTGATGGAAAAATTGACGTAGATAGGAGCTTCGCTGACGATATTGACCAGCGGAGGGTTGGTCGGACCGACAACGTCACCGACACTGATCGCAACCCGACCGATGCGACCATCAAAGGGCGCGTGGATTTTTGTATAGCTTAGGTCAAGCTCCGCCTGCTGAATCGCAGCTTTGGCGGCTTTTACCTCAGCCTCGGCTACTAATTCGTTAGCCCGGGCGATATCGCGCTCGGATTCCGGTGTAGCGTCGCGTCTGTACAGCTCCTCTTTACGAGCCAGATCGACCTTTGCCAGTTCCAGGTTGGCTTCGGCCCTGTCCAGATCGGCGTTTCGGGATTGCAGTGTCGCCTCGTAAAGGTCAGGTTCGATGGTGAACAGCACGTCACCCCGTTTGACCAAGGCACCATCTTCTACGTTCTGGCTTTCCAGAAACCCGCTGACGCGCGCAACGATATCGGCCTTGTCCAGTGCCTCAGCCCGCCCGATAAAGACAGCTTCTTCGGTGATTTCCTCAGTATAGGCTGCCGCAATCGACACTTTTGGGGGCGGGGCTTCACTTTGATCTTGCGCTGCGGCCGCATGCGCCAAGCTCAGGCAGACCAAACCGGCAAGGGCTGGGGATGGTCCGCCAAAGCGGAATAGAGTGTTCTTCAATGCAAGGGACATGGCGGGCGCCTCGTTAATTCTAAGGATTTCTCGTGAGAGCGCGCTGATCGCCTCGACGAGTCGATTGAATTTCAGGTCAGGATGGCCGTTTTGAGACATGATCTCAAGCTTATTGAACGCAATAGATTGCCGAGAACCACGGAATTTTTTCCGTCTCTGAGAAGACTTAGGTCTATGTGTCAACGTTTTAGGGGTGACAAATGAATCGTGGGCCAAATGGCCCACGATTCCCAATTCTAGATTTCTGGCGGATCAAGCGCGCGTGCCAGCGAACCTTGTCTGCCAATCCTCGCGTTGTTCGTCGGTGACTTTTGCGAACAACACGTCGGGCACAGTAAACTCATGCGCGGCGGGCAGTGCTTCCAGCGCGGCAGCGACATCGTCGGGCCAGTTGGTGTCCAGCGTGTTCATTGCGCTCAACATCTTCGCCGAGGTTTCCGGGATGAACGGCGCACTGAGGACCGCGTACAGACGGATCAGGTTCAAGCCCAGACGTACCTGTGCTGCGGCCTGTTCCGGGTCTTCCTTGAAAGTCGACCATGGGGCGGCGGCTTGCAGGTATTCGTTGCCCGCAACCCAGATTGCCCGCAACTCCTGAGCCGATTTGCGAACCTCCATCGCCTCCATATGCCCTTCATAGGCGCGGACACGTTTGGTGAGTTCTTCGATCAGGGTCAGCTCACGCTCACCATAGCTCCCGCCTTCCGGAACGGCTTCTCCGAATTTCGAGCGGCAGAATTTTGTGATCCGGCTGACGAAGTTGCCGAGTACATCCGCAAGGTCTTTGTTCACCGATTGCTGGAAGTTCTCCCAGGTGAACTCACTGTCGCTGCTTTCCGGTGCATGGCTCAGCAGCCACCAGCGCCAGTAATCAGCGGGCAAAATCTCCAGCGCCTGATCCATGAACACGCCACGACCTTGAGAGGTCGAGAACTGACCGCCGTCATAGTTCAGGTAGTTGAAGGATTTCAGGTGGTCGACCATTTTCCACGGTTCGCCCGAACCCAGAATGGTGGCCGGGAAGGACAGGGTATGGAAGGGCACATTGTCCTTGCCCATAAACTGCACGTAGCGCACGTCGTCTGCACCTTTGTCGGTGCGCCACCAGCGTTCCCAATCGGCATCAGATTTGCCGTTGGCATCCGCCCATTCCTTGGCGCAGGCGATGTATTCGATCGGCGCGTCGAACCAGACGTAGAAAACCTTGCCTTCCATGCCGGGCCAGTCTTGGTCGCCTTTCTTGACCGGTACACCCCAGTCCAGATCGCGAGTAATCCCGCGGTCTTGTAGGCCGTCGCCGTCATGCAACCATTTCTTGGCGATGGATGTGGTCAGGATCGGCCAGTCGGTCTTGCTGTCGATCCAGGCATCCAACTCATCCTTCATTGCCGACTGGCGCAGATACAGGTGCTTGGTCTCGCGCACTTCGAGATCGGTCGAGCCGGAAATGGCCGAGCGAGGCTCGATCAGGTCGGTCGGATCCAGTTGCTTGGTGCAGTTTTCACACTGGTCTCCTCGCGCGCGTTCGTACCCGCAATTGGGGCAGGTGCCCTCGATATAACGGTCGGGCAGAAAGCGGCCGTCGGCATTGGAATAAACCTGCTTCTCGCTGACTTCTCGGATCAGCCCAGCCTCATCCAGTTTGCCTGCGAAATGCTGAGTCAGGCGTTTGTTCTGTTCGCTGGAGGAGCGGCCAAAGTGATCGAAGCTGAGCCCAAAACGTTTGGCGATATCGGCCTGAACCGCATACATATCGGCACAGTATTCGGCCACGGGTTTGTCAGCTTTTGCTGCGGCCAATTCCGCCGGAGTACCATGCTCATCCGTGGCGCAAAGGAACATAACCTCGTTCCCACGGCCACGCTGATAGCGTGCGTACAGGTCAGCGGGCAATTGCGAGCCGATCAGGTTGCCGAGGTGCTTGATCCCGTTGATGTAGGGGATCGCCGAGGTGATGAGAATTCGAGCCATGTTCCGTATCCGCGTAACTGTCTGGGCGCCCGTCTACCTTATGTCACCGGCCAGCAAAAGCCCGGGTTTCGCAGGGATGTCATTTTAGACACTTATGTCCGCGAGAATCCGGCCAAAACCTGAACGCGGATTGCACTTGGTTCAAGCGACGCATTACCCATAGGTTGTAAATCAGAATCACAACCTCTTGAATTTTCGGGATGTATACCCATCTATTACGTATACCAAAGTATACAATAACGAGGGCAACCTGCTGATGCTTGACTTTCTACTAGAGGGTGCGTTTGCGCCCTTTACCTTGGCGCTTGTGCTTCTGTTCGGTCTTCTGGGCCTTGAACTGATTGCGCTGGTTCTGGGTGGAAGTCTGATGGCGGGTGAGGCCGAAGCCGATCTGGACATGGTCGATGCCCCGGACATGGATATTGGCGACTTTGATCTGGATATCGATGCGGATGTCGATCTGGGTGATTTCGAACTGGCTGAGGTTGAGGCCGAGGTTCCAACCGCGACAGCGGCAGGCCCGCTGAGTTGGTTGGGGATTGGCAAGATACCCTTCATGATCTGGGTTGCGGTTCTGCTGGCCGGGTTCGGACTGTCCGGAATGGGCCTGCAGCTGGCGATGCGTGATCTGCTAGGCTTTGATCTGCCAGGCTGGATAGCAGCAATTCCCGCCGGAGTATTTGGTGTGTGGTTTGCGCGAGGGGTCGGCGGTGTTTTCGCTCGACTGCTGCCGAAAACAGAGACCCAGGCAATGTCCGAGCGCCTGCTGGCCCGTCGGCGTGGCGTGGTTACGCAAGGAACCGCAACCCGCGGACGTCCCGCCGAAGTACGCGTGACCGACCGCTATGGAAATTCTCATTACCTGCGGGCCGAACCGCTGCAGGACAAGGACACGCTGAAACAAGGCACCGAGGTTCTGGTGCTGCGTGATCGACGGCGCGACCGGTTCGTTCTGGTCGGCTTGTCAGACTAACGAAATTTCAAACCCCAACTAGGAGGATTTTGCATGGAACTTACATTCCTGGCCGTCACAGTTGTGACTTTATTAGCGGTAGTTTTGTTTATCGGCCTTGTACTTGGCCGTCTCTATCGCCGCGCGACCCGAGAGGTCAGCCTGGTGAAAACGGGCGCAGGTGGCAAAAAGGTCATCATGGATGGCGGCGTTATCATCGTGCCCCTGCTGCACGAAGTCAGCCCCGTCAACATGAAGACCCTGCGCCTTGAGGTGCAGCGCAGCGGTGAGGCTGCTCTGATCACCAAGGACCGTATGCGCGTCGATGTGGGCGTCGAGTTTTACGTCTCGGTCATGGCGACCGAAGAGGGCATCGCACGTGCCGCGCAGACGCTGGGGGATCGTACCTTTGACGTTGAGCAACTGCGCGAAATGATCGAGGGCAAGCTGATCGACGGCCTGCGAGCTGTGGCCGCCCAGATGACCATGGACGGTCTGCACGAAAACCGTGCCGACTTTGTCCAAGAGGTGCAGAACGCCGTCTCCGAAGACTTGCTGAAAAACGGTCTGTCTTTGGAATCCGTCTCTCTGACCGCGCTGGACCAGACGCCGTTTGAAGCGCTGGACGAAAACAACGCCTTTAATGCTGTGGGTATGCGGAAGCTGGCCGAGGTGATCGCCGTCTCCAAGAAAGAGCGCGCGCAGATTGATGCCGAGGCTGAAGTTGAAGTGCGCCGCGCTGCGATGGAAGCGGAGCGCCAGAAACTGCTGATCGAGCAGGATGAGGCGCAGGCACGCATCGAGCAGACTCAAAAAGTGGAAACCCTGCGCGTGGCGCAAGAGGCCGAGATCGCCGCGCGGACCGAGGACTCGGTTCGTGAAACCGAACGCGCCCGGATTGCGCGTGAAGAAGCCATCCGAGCCGCCGAGATCGAGCGTGAGCGCAAGATCCGCGATGCTGAGATCGCCAAAGAGCGTGAGTTGGAAGTGGCAGAGCAAGAACGCCAGATCATCATTGCGCAGAAGTCCGAAGAGGAAAGCCGCGCGCGTGCATCGGCTGACCTGGCCCGTGCCGAAGCGACCAAGGCAACCGAAGCCGTGGCAACCGCCCGTGAAGTGGCTGAGGCTGAGCGTCAGAAGCAGATCGCGCTGATTGAAGCCACCCGTGAAGCTGAACGTCAGGCAACGGCGATCCGTCTGGCCGCGCAGGCCGAGAAAGAGGCCGCCGCCGACCGTGCCGAAGCCCGTCGCGAAGAAGCACAGGCCGAAGCGGACGCTCTGAATATCCGCGCCGAGGCCAAGAAGAACGACATGCTGGCTGAAGCGGAAGGTAAGCGCGCGATTGTCGAGGCTGACAACGCGCTGTCGCCGGAACAGATTCGCATGAAGGTGGACCTGACCCGGATCGAGGCGATGCCGTCGATCATCGCGGAAATGGTCAAGCCGGCCGAGAAGATCGACTCGATCAAGATCCATCAGGTTGGTGGGATTGGCGCAGGTCCTGCTGGTGGCGCGGCCAACAGCGACAAGCCGGTGGTCAATCAGGCACTGGACTCGATCATGGGCATGGCGGTGCAGATGCCCGCGCTCAAGAAACTGGGCGAAGAGCTTGGTTTGTCGATGGAGCAGGGTGTCGGTGGCGTCGTGAACGGTGCGCTGGAGCAAACGGTTGAACCTGGCACTGTGGCTGAAGTGGTGGAAGACGAAACTCCGCCGACCCAACAATAAAACAAGGGGCCGGGTTTTCCCGGCCCTTTATTCCTCCCGCGACCGTTTCAGCAATCGCCCAATTGTGAACGACGTTCGCGGTGCGTAGACATAGTTGGTGCGTTCTTCCGGTGTCGGGCGCGAACGCATCCGGGCCATACCAAAAACGATCAGCACAAGATGTCCAACCGCCACAAATGCAAACAGGGCACCGGGACCGAATTCTTCGATCAACGTGGAAGAGATGTAGGGCGAGGCAATGGCCCCCAGCGCGTACCAAAACATCAAGGCCGCAGACAGCTCGACCCGTTCCTCGGTGGTGGCAAAGTCGTTGGCGTGGGCCGATGATACGGAAAAGATCGGAAAAGTTGTCAGACCAAAGACGCCGGCGGCGAGCATGACACCCAATGTGCCTGTGCCGCTTGCTGCCATTGTTACGCCGCAGCTCAGGACGGCCGCGGCGGATAGCCAGATCAGAACCCAGCGCCGGTCATATTTGTCGGCGAGCCAACCCAGCGGGTATTGAGCCAACGCCCCGCCCAAGACAAACGAGGCTAGGAAGAACGCGATCTGATCCACCCCCAAGCCGACCTCTTGGCCGTATACCGGACCGACCATCCGGAAGGACGCGGAACTCAGCGCCGCGACGATCACGCCTGCCACCGCCAGAGGTGAACTGCGCCAGGCTAGTTTAGGCCTTAGCCGCGGGGCGTCCGGGGTTTTTGGTTGTGAGGCCTTGGTCAACGTCAGCGGGAGCAACGCGGCGCAACACAATATGGCCAGCAGGTTATAGGACACATACGACGCCGGGGGGAGTACAGCGATGATCAGCTGCGCACACAAAGATGCGCCCATGTCGACGAACCGATAGGTGCCCATTGCGCGCCCGCGGGTTTCATTGTTGACTTTGGCGTTCAGCCAGGCCTCGATCACCGTGTAACATCCCGCCACACAAGTGCCCGATGCGATCCTAAGGGCGGCCCACACATACGGGTTATCGGTCAGTGTGTGCCCGATCAGCCCCATCGCACCCAATGCGGTGCAGACCGCAAAGGCCCGAGAATGGCCAACGCTGCCCATCAGGCGCGGCGACCACCAGCACCCGACGAAAAACCCGATGAAATGCGCCGAACCCAGCAGACCGATCTGTTCGGTCGTGAAGTCCAGTGTCAAACCCGAAATGGCGTCAAGCGGCCCGACGCCGCCCGTGGAAAGCTGCAGCAGAATGACCGAAAGAAATAGGGCGGCAAAAGAAATGATCGTGCGCATGATGACGCCACCTTGCCCCAATAAAGCAGGAATGCGCGCACCTAATCGACTCTGAACCGTCGTTTTTTGTCTATTTGACCCGTTTGATTTCCGCTTGGATATCCAGCCCCACAGTATCTTGCACCAGATCGGCGTAGCCGGACGCGCCGAAATCGTGGCGGTTCAGAGCTCCGGTCAGGCGGATCGAGAGCATATCCAAGTTGTCGGCAGCGCTGCCGTGGGGGCGAAAGAGATCGGCCTGAAGGGTGATGGGGCGTGTTACGCCGCGTAGGGTCAGGTCTCCGGTGATTTTCGCGCCGCGTGAGATTCGCCCACCATCGCCGAGTTCCACTTTGGTTGACACGAAGTGAATCGTCGGAAAGCTCGCGATATCCAAAACTTCTGCGCCCAACATCGCGCTCCGGGCAAATGGCAGTTTGGTTCGGGCTTCGGCCGCATTCAGGGTGACGACCACGCGACTTTTGGTCAGGTCACTTAGGTTAATCTGGATATTCGCAGCTTGGACCGGCATTGTGCCGGATTGGGCGAGCCCCGACAGGTCAAATGTAAAGTCGACGGACGTGCCTTGAGGCACCAGTTCGTAAGGGGCCGTTGCAGCATGGGCTGGGCGTGTCAGGGGCAAGGCTACCAGACCGGCCAGCAGTGCGCGGCGAGTCATTCGGTTCATGCAAAGGCCTCCTGTTTACGGGGGCGCGATCGGTAGGCGAAACTAAGAGTGTCGGCTGCCGTGGATCGGCTGCTCATACTGAAAGGCTAGGGCGGGGTTTGGACTTTTGCCAGTCACAAGTTTTCTTAACTCTGTGAGGTGTCACACCAAAGCATCTTTGGCTTCGATCCGGGTCAGGTTCAATCCGGCGCGCGATTTGGTCTGGGTGGCCTGCCAGCTGACCGGGGGCAGGGCGCGGGCGCGGCGGCGGGTCAGGGTCCAGCGGCGGGTCTCGCCTTGATGGTTGGCGGCCATGTGCCAGCGCGTCTCAACGCCCTGCGCGCCACCATCGCCGGGCGTCAGCAGCAGACCCAGCGGAGCCCGTCCCATCGCGCCGCCCTGTTCCGCAGCCAGATGCATGCGCCGCACTGGCGTCAGCCCCGGCGCGCCGGGCAGATCGCCGATGATCAGCGGGATGGCCCCGCTACGCAGTGCTTCCTCCATACACCAAAGCAGATCCTCGGCGCGGGTGGGGCGGACAAAGATAAACCGCGCCGGGTCGGCAAAGGGCATCATGCCGTCGGGGTTTAGCTGGCCGGCCTCCCATGCGGGCGAAATCCACAGCACCGGTCCCTGCGCCTGACCTGCCAGCCACATGGCAAAGCTGCGTCGGGCGGGGCCGCAAGCCTCGTGCACGCGGCCCAGTTGCAGGGTGATCTGAGGGTGCAAAGCCAGTCCCGGTGTTTCACGTGCAGGTTTGCGGCCAAGAAGGTTGGTAGACATGCCGCAAGACTAGCATGTTCTCACTTTGTTCTCAATTCCGAAGTGTGGTCACTGGCCCTTAGCGAGACAAGATCAGACGGCCATCCGTGAATTGAATATTCGAGAACCGGTGCAGATAATCCATGCCCAGCAGAGACTGGCGTAAATCGCCCTCGTTGACCCAAGCCGCGACACCGCGATCAGTGATCGGGCCAAGCTCAAGACTGTCCAGCCGAACGGGCGCCGTCCGGACCTCACCATTCGCAGTAGCCGCGCGGCCGAAATAGTTCAATTGGTCGGGGTCGATGCCAATACGTTCGGCGTCTTGTTCGCTAAGTACGATCTGGCTGGCGCCGGTGTCGACAAGGAAGGTGATCGGCTCTCCGTTTACCAGAACGGGCAAGTAATAGTGGCCGTCATAAGAGCGCGGCACCTCGATCGTTTCGCCGGTAACCGTCATTTGCGCGGTTGGGCCAACGGTTGACCGAATATCATCCCACAGCCCGACAACGGCAATGGCGCCAACGAAAATGAACACCCAAGCCATCGCCTGCTGCATGGTTTTGTTCAGAGATTGGCGGTTTTGCGAGACAAACCAAAACACCACCGCCGCGCCAAGCACGACCAGATATACCAAACGTCCAAAATCGTCGCCGACCATACCTTTACCCTTACCAACTCGTTATAAGGTATATGGGGTTTACGACGCGAAACCAAAGGCCTTGAGGCCGTCCAATATGAACTGAACTGACAATGCCGCCAGCAACATCCCCAGCAACCGAGTCAGCACGTTCAGGCCCGTCTTGCCCAGAATGCGCGCGATCAGGCCTCCCGACAGGAAGAAGGTCAGAACCACGGCCATCACCGCCAGCATCACCAGAATGGCCTCGGCTATGCCCAGAATGCCCGGGTGCTGACCGGCCAGCAGGATGATCGTCGCAATCGAGCCCGGTCCGGCCACCAGTGGAATGGCCAGAGGGAATACGGACGGGTCAGGGTGTTCTTCTTCCTCTTCGACACGATCTTCGCGGCGTTTGGTGCGGCGTTCGAACAACATATCGAGCGCTGTCAGAAACAGCAACGCACCACCGGCGACTTTGAATGCCTCCATTGAGATGCCGACAAAGCCCAACACTGCCTCGCCAAAGGCCGCAAAGGCGATCAGAATGCCCGAGGCTGTCGCACAGGTGCGCAACGCGACCTTACGGCGGGCGCGGGAGTCCATGCCCTGTGTCAGCGCCACGAAGATCGGGGTCGTGCCAAAGGGATCGATCACCACGAACAAGGTGGTGAAAGCAGTAATAAAAAAGGCCAGATCCATCATGCTGCATTCTCGGCGTTTTCAAGACGTTCAGCGGCGGCGACCCATAGGGTCTCGGCCTTTTGCATGGCCTCGACGACCTCGGCGAATTTGCGGTTCCAAGTCTGCAGGTCGTTGATCTTGTCGTCCTCGTACAGCGCCGGGTCTGCCAGCTTGGCCGACAACTTCTCATGCATGTCTGTCAGTTTCTCGATCCGGTCCTCGCATTTGCGCAGGTCTGCACGCAGCGCAAGCACCGCCTCACGCGAGGGGCGCTTCGGCTTCGCCGTCTGCGGTTTCACTTTGACCGGTTTGTCGCGGGCCAGCAGCATGGCGCGGTAAGCTTCAAGATCGCCGTCGAACGGTTTGACCGTGCCGTCCGAAACCAGCCACAGCCTGTCCGCGACCAGCGACAGCAGGTGCATGTCGTGGCTGACCAGAACTACGGCACCGGAATAGGCAGTCAGCGCTTCGACCAGCGCCTCGCGGCTTTCTATATCCAGGTGGTTGGTCGGTTCGTCGAGGATCAGCATATGCGGCGCTTCGATCGTAGCGATCAGCAGAGACAGGCGGGCTTTCTGGCCCCCCGACAGGCGTCCGACCAGGGTTTCCGCCTGATCCGCGTTCAGTCCGAATCCGGCCAGGCGCGATCGCCACTTGCCCGGTGCTTCATCCGGGCGCAGGCGGCGCAGGTGGTCCAAGGGTGATTCGTCCACATGCAACTCATCCACCTGATGTTGTGCGAAATAGCCGATGCGCAGCTTGTTGCTGCGGGTCATCTTGCCCGCCATCAGGGGCAGGCGGTCCGACAGCAGCTTGGACAGGGTCGACTTGCCCTGACCGTTCTTGCCCAGCAGAGCTATCCGGTCGTCCTGATCAATGCGCAGGTTCAGGCGGCGCAGAACCTCGGTCTCGCCATAACCAGTGACGCCGCCCTCGATTTGAATGATCGGCGGAGACAGCTCTTCGGGCTCGGGGAAAGAGAACGCGCGCAGGGCAGCCTCTTGCGGCGTCGAGACCAGTTGGATGCGCTCGATCATTTTCAGGCGCGATTGGGCTTGCACCGCCTTGGACGCCTTATAGCGGAAGCGGTCCACAAAGCTTTGCAGATGCGCGATACGGGCCTTGGCCTTGGCGTTCTCGGATTCGGCCTGCGCCAGACGTTCAGCGCGGCGCTCGGCGAATTTGTCGTATGGCACCGCATAATACGTTAGCTTGCGGTCCTCCAGATGCAGGATCGAGCCAACTGCCCGGTTCAACAGCCCTCGGTCGTGGCTGATGATAATGACCGTATGCGGATATTTCGCCAGATAGCTTTCCAGCCACAGGGCGCCTTCAAGATCCAGATAGTTCGTCGGTTCGTCCAGCAGAAGCAGGTCGGGTTGCGAAAACAGCACTGCTGCCAGAGCGACACGCATCCGCCAGCCGCCCGAGAAGTCGGAACAGGGGCGCAGTTGATCTTCGTCATCAAACCCAAGTCCTTTGAGGATCGAGGCTGCCCGAGCTTCGGCCGACCAGGCGTCGATATCGGCCAGACGGGTCTGAATATCGGCAATGCGTGCAGGGTCTTCAGCGCTGTCGGCTTCAGCCATCAGCGCGCTACGCTCTGTATCGGCAGCCAGCACCGTGTTGATCAGCGAGACATCGGACGAGGGCACCTCCTGTGCCACCCCGCCAATCCGCGCCCGTTTTGGCAGGGATATGTTGCCCGATTCTAGTGCCAGTTCGCCCCGGATCAGACGGAACAGAGTCGTCTTGCCGGTGCCATTGCGCCCCACCAGACCGACCTTGTGGCCGTCAGGAATAGTAGCGCTTGCGCCATCAAACAGAGGGCGGCCCTCGACCGCGTAGGTGATGTCTTCGATCCGTAACATGAGCCGCTCATAACAGAGCATTTCAGACGCCGCCAGCGGCTTGGCATGTTCATAACGCGGTCTATGTGCTAGCGCTGGTCCGGTTGTCTGATCCTGACGGAATTCATTATGCGCGCGGCGTCTTCGCCTCCTTCTCTGGTCACTCTGGTGTTCGCCACGGCGCTGTCCGTGCTGACGCTGAACATGTTCCTGCCGTCACTGGCGCGGATGGCCGGTGATTTTCAGGTCGATTACGCGCTGGTGAACCTTTCGGTGGCCGGGTATCTGGCGGTGTCTGCGGTGTTGCAACTGATCATGGGACCGTTGTCTGATCGGTTCGGGCGCAGGCCCATACTGTTAATCTGTATGTCGATCTTTGTCGCAGCCTCCATCGGATGCGTTCTGGCCGAGTCGATCTGGGCCTTCCTGGGTTTTCGCTTGCTACAGGCCGCGGTGGTGGCGGGGCCGGTTTTGTCCAGTGCCGCTATCCGCGATATGTACCCACCGAATGAGGCCGCCAGTAAATTGGGCTATGTCACGATGGCTATGGCGTTGGCCCCGATGCTCGGGCCGATGCTAGGTGGTGCGCTGGACAGCCTGTTTGGCTGGCGCGCGGGCTTTGTCTTGTATTCCATACTTGGGGCAGGGGTGCTGTTGTTACTCTGGGTGGATATGGGGGAGACCAACACCAACCGCTCCTCGACCTTCTCGGCACAGCTAAAAGAATACCCGCACCTGTTTCGCGCCCGCCGGTTCTGGGGCTACGCCCTGTGTGCCGCATTTTCGATCGGCGGGTTTTACAGCTTCATCACCGGTGCGCCCCTGGTGGCAGCGGCGTGGTTCGATCTGAGTCCCGAGATGCTGGGGCTGGGGATTGGCATCATCACTGGCGGTTTCATGGTGGGGAACTATATCACTGGGCGGATCGCAGGGCGCACAAGGTTGACCACAATGATCCTGATTGGGCGCGTCGTCGCATCGACGGGGCCACTGATCGGTTTGTTGCTGTTCCTTGCTGATCTTGGTTCGGTCTGGATGTTCTTCGGGTCTGCCATATTTGTTGGGTTCGGTAACGGCCTGACCAATGCGAATGCGACCGCAGGTTTGATGTCTGTTCGCCCTAAACTGGCAGGCAGCGCAGCAGGCCTATCTGGCGCTATGGTCGTGGCGTTGGGCGCCGTTCTGACATCGCTCACCGGTCTCTGGGTCAGCCCCGAGAACGGTCCGTTTCTGGTTTTGGGCATGATGTGGGCGTGTAGTTTCACCGGTCTTCTGGCTGTACTTTACGTGCGCTGGGTCGACCGGCAGGACCCACTGCCGGAAGCGATCTGAGCCCAAGCACATCATAGTGCTTTTCATATCAGACAGACCATGCTAGGCGGCGCGCGATGGATTTCGGCGCGACCCCGCGCCTTATGTTAAGGAGAGGCCGACATGGCACTGGAACGCACATTCTCGATCATCAAACCCGATGCAACCCGCCGCAACCTGACTGGCAAGATCAACGCCAAGTTCGAAGAAGCTGGTCTGCGCATCGTCGCGCAAAAGCGCATCCACATGACCAAAGCTCAGGCTGGCAAGTTCTATGACGTGCACGCCGAGCGTCCGTTCTATGACGAATTGTGCGAATTCATGTCGTCGGCTCCGGTTGTTGTTCAGGTTCTGGAAGGCGAAGGCGCCATTGCAAAGAACCGCGAAGTCATGGGCGCAACCAACCCCGCAGACGCAGCCCCCGGCACCATCCGCGCCGAGTTCGCTGAATCGGTTGGCGAAAACTCGGTCCACGGTTCGGACGCTCCGGAAACTGCAGCTGTTGAGATCGCCTACTTCTTCTCGGGCATCGAACTGGTCGGCTAATCCACCACAGATTGGATTATTGGGCCGCTCCCGGCGTCGGGGGCGGCCTTTTTTATTCCGATTTGAGATCGTCGGCCGACACGCGCACGCCAATTGCGTCCAGATCCGAGATCATTTTATGTTCGGGCGCTGTGCTGACACGTGCTTTTATTGCGTCAAACCGTTGGCGTAACGCCTTTTTCTCCTCGCCCTTGCAGTCGTTCCAAGGGCGGCCCTGCAGTCCCATGACCAGCACGTAGTAGCCGATGAAATGTGGACGAGTTCCGGCCTGCACAACACGGGCATAGGCCTCATCCGGACCGATCTCACGCAGTTGCTGGGCGGAGTGAATGTCTGCACGTGCACAGGCTTGCTCAAACGCTGGGCCAAGATTGCGGATCGAAGAGATGGGATCTGACATGCGCAACCTTTAGCCTTGTGTTGCGGGACTGTCGACCTGACGCAGGGTCAGCTTGAGATTTGCCTTGCCACATTACAAGGTATGCAATTTCATGACCACATGCTGTCACGAGGTTGCCGATGTCCCTGAGCAAGGAACCCGGTGAAATATCCGGCAAGAGCAAAAAGAACACGTCGCTGAGGTTGGACGGCAAGACGTTGAAGGCTTTAAAAATTCGCGCAATCAAAGGGAGAACCAGCGTCCAGAAGATTATTGAGACTCTGGTAACGACTATCTTGAGACACCGAAAGAGGGTCTGTCTTGATGGGGCAAACTAGCAGCTTCTTTGTCATTCCGGGTAAATTCGATCCGGCTGGGCTCTCGGATGCGCTTAGGGGGCTGACGCCTGTCTTTGAAGCGCCAGAAGCCGCTCGCCCCTTTGATCTGCTGGATTGCCATGATCAATCGCTGCGTGCAGAGGGTCGGCTTTTGATTGCATCTGGTGGCACCTTGCGTCTGCTGCAAGGCCAAGGGGACGTGGCCGTCCAAAGGTGCAAAGGCAAAGGAACATTTGTTCAGGATATGCCGGATGGGCCGTTTCGTTCAGCGCTGGCAGGGTTTCCCAAATTGCGTGCCCTGATGAGCATCGGGTCGGGCACAGTTGAAACCGCTAATTTTGCTGTGCTGGATGATTTGCAAAAGACCCAAGTTCGGGGAAGTGTGCTGTCTTTGACTGCGAATGACGGACAGGTGGCCCTTGTGACGGTTCATCCCATGCGCGGCTACGACCGTGCCTATCAGTCGGTTTGTTCAACTTTTGAAAGCATGGCGGATCGGACCGGGGGCATTGAGGCGGTATTTCATAGCCTGTATTCTGATGCGACTCCCTACAACGCTAAGCCCGAAGTCAAATTGGGTATGCAGGAGCCTTCGATCGAAGTGGCAGCCGATATCATTCGCACCTTTCTGGTTGTCGCGCGCCGGAATGAGGCGGGGATAATCGCCGATATCGACACAGAGTTTCTACACGATTACCGGGTTTCGCTGCGCCGCGTTCGGTCGGTGCTGAGCCTGTTCAAAGGTGTGTTTTCCCCTGAGCAGACGGACGCGCTGAAACGTGAGTTCTCGGACTTGATGGCGCCTACAGGGCGGGTGCGGGATCTGGATGTCTATCTTCTGGAAAAAGACATTTATTTTAATTTGATACCGGCCAACCTTCATCAGGGGGTCGAGGCCATGTTCGCACAGTTTGCCAAGGAACGGACCCGTGCATTAGCTGGGCTGTCCCGACGGTTTCGCAGTGCTGCTTACGACCAGAAAATGAATGACCTATTTGCGCTGTTTGCAGATACAAAAGGCCTGGAGCCTGGCCCAAAAGCAGATCGCGGTGCATACGACTATGCCTGTGCACTGATCTGGAAGCGCTATCGTAAGGTGTGCAAGCTGGCGCGCGGTATTACCCCGGACACTCCGGACGAGGTCGTGCATGACCTGCGGATTGATTGTAAGAAACTGCGCTATCTGATGGAGTTTTTTGCTCCTCTTTTCGACAAGTCTGATTTCAAAAAGCTTATAAAGCCGTTGAAAAAGCTGCAGGATAACCTTGGTCTGTTCAACGACTATTCGGTCCAGCAAGAGGCGTTGTTTGAATTCGTTGCGACCCAAAGCAATACCCAAGGCCAGGCGAACGCTCAACTTGCGATGTCGATTGGAGGGTTAATCGCTGTGCTTGATCAACGCCAAAAAGCTGAGCGCGACCGTGTTATCGCCAATTTCCAGCATTTCGACAGCGCGGATATTCAGCACCTGTTCCGAACCCTGTTTCACCACAAGGAGGACTGAGGAGTGAAGATCATTGCCTGCTACAGCAACAAGGGCGGGGTGGGTAAAACCGCGACCTCAGTGAACCTGGCCTACGCCTGTGCGCGGGCGGGAAGCACGGTGCTGTTGTGTGATCTCGATCCGCAGGGCGCATCGGGGTTCTATTTCCGTGTGAAGCCGTCGAAAAAACTAACCGACGCGCGGTTCTTCGAGGACGTCGCGCGGTTCACCAAGTCGATCCGCGCCAGTGATTTTGAGGGGCTGGACGTGTTGCCCGCTAACCTGACCTTCCGCGATTTCGATGTTTTTCTCTCGCGGATGCGGAACAAACGATCTCGGTTGAAAAAAGCGCTGGTGACGGCGGGCAGTGATTACGACGTGATCATCTTGGACTGCCCTCCGAATTTTTCGACCCTGTCCGAGAATATCTTCAAAGCCGCCGATCAAATTCTCGTGCCGGTTATTCCGACCACCCTGTCCGAGCGGACACTGGAACAGTTGGTCAGTTTTTTCGAAAAGCAGAAGCTGCCAAAGAAAAAGATCAAGGCGTTCTTCTCGATGGTTCAGCGGCGCAAGACCTTGCATCTTGAGACGATGGAGAAAATGCGAAAAGCATACAAGAAGCGGTTCCTGAACAGTGAAATTCCGTTTGCCGCGGATATTGAACGCATGGGTCAAAACCGCGCCCCGGTCAGCATATATGCTGGCCGCAGTGCGGCAAGCGCTGCCTATCAGGCGCTGTTCGATGAATTGGAAAATGGAGTGGTTTCAACCAAATGAGCACCGAAATTGAACGCAAGTTTCTGGTAGCGGAGTTGCCGGACCTGAGTGGCGCGGAAAAGGCCGTCGTGCGTCAGGGTTATTTGACGGCACCTGATGACTCCACCGAATTGCGTTTGCGTCAGAAAAACGACAAATTCTTCCTGACCCTCAAGGGCAGCGGAGCAATGGTGCGGATTGAACGCGAGGCCGAGATTACTGCAGAGCAATTCGAAACTTTCTGGCCCGAGACGGACGGGCGCCGCGTGGAAAAAGAACGTTATACCGGGCAATTGCCGGATGGGCGTGTGTTTGAGTTGGACGTGTTTTCGGGTGATCTGAGCCCATTACTATTGGTCGAGGTGGAGTTTCAGAGTGAAGCCGAGGCGCAGGCCTATACGCCGCCTGCTTGGTTCGGTGCCGATGTAACCGCCGATAAGCGTTATAAAAACAAGACTATGGCAATCAATGGTGTGCCTGCTTAGGGCTTCCGCGCCAGTTTGATCACCGCTTCGAGGCCTGGATCGCAATTGCGAGCCTCAAATGCACCCCCGTGCATATGCGAGATTGCGGCTACAAGTGCCAGACCAAGCCCGGCATTGCGCTCGGTTCGGGCCGGGTCAAGCGTTACAAACGGCATTTGCAGTCGTGACAAGTCCTCTTGCGGCACTCCCGGACCTTGGTCGCGGACGCTGAGGCTGGTATAGGGGCCGTCTTCGGACAAGCTGATCGTGACGGTTGTATCTTGCGGCGCGTAGCGCATCGCGTTTTCCAGCAAATTCGAAAGGGCTTGAGATAGCAACGGACGGTGCCCCGGGATGGGCGAGGCCGCTCCCGTAACCTCAAGCCGGACACCCTGATCAACGGCTACCGGATCATAAAGCTCGACCACGTCCGCCACCAGTTGTTGCAGGTCCACCGGTTCGAATTGATCCCGTCCTACGCCTGCCTCGGCACGTGAAATTTCGGTCAGCTGCCCCAGTACGCGCAGTACGTTATCGATTTCCACACTGGCCCGCGCGACATCAATCTCGCGTTCCTGATCTGTTTTCGAAGGATCGGATAGGGTTTCAACCCTTTGTTTCAGGCGTGACAGGGGCGAACGCAAATCATGCGCGATGGAATTCGACGTGGTACGCAGGTTGCTGACCAGTTCCTCGATACGATCCAACATGGTGTTCAGAGTCCCTGACACCTGATCAAACTCATCCCCGGTGCCGCGCAGGGGCATACGCCGGGACAGATCGCCCGAGACAATGTTTTCGGCGGTACTGGCAATGTCGGACAGACGGGAAAAAACCAGCCGGGAGAACAACCAACTGGTCAAAATACTCAGCGCCAAAGCAATCCCAAGCGCGATGCCGACAGAACGCAACAAAACCCGGTCAAACTGCTGCCGCGCCAGCGCGTCACGACCGACCAGTAGGCGTTCGCCACCGGGCAGGCGGACCGAGGCTGCTGAGATTGGTACAAGCTGGTCATTGTCGGCCCGGCGTAGCTCAAGATCGACCCAACCGCTGCCAGCCGCGATGTGTTCGGGCCACTGCTTGAGGTTCCCGGCCAGTTTGACCCCAAACCGGTCGGTCAACAGATATAGGGCGTCCCTCTCCGAGGCGGTGGGGATGCGTCGTTCAATTGCGCGCATCAATCCCAGCAGGCCACGACGTTCGTATTCGTCTGCAAGTCCGGTCAGTTCGGCTGATACGACCGAGCGGGTCTCGCCTTCAATACTGCGGTTCGCCGTCACATAAACCAGTGCCAGCACAGTGGCCGTCAGCAACGTGCTGAGAACCATGCTGGCCAGTACGAGGCGTGTTCGCGAATTGTTGAAGGAAAGCCGAATGTTATCCATCAGATATCATGTAGCCGGCACCCCGGACGGTTTCAATCAACGGTGGCTCGCCACCTTCGTCCAGTTGGCGTCGCAGCTTGGAGATATGGACGTCGACCACGTTGGTGTTTGGGTCGAAATGGTAATCCCAGACGCCCTCAAGCAACATGGTGCGCGACACAACGCGGTTTTTCCGACGCAGGAAGAATTCGAGGATCTGGAACTCGCGCGGGGTGAGGGTGATCTCTCGCCCGTTCCGGGTGACTTTGCGGGTCAGCAAATCCATCTCGAGGTCACGGCAGGTCAAGGTCGGGCTTTCTTCGGCCTCTTGCGGACGGCGCAGCAGGGCTTCGATCCGCGCGTGTAGTTCCTGAAAAGAAAACGGTTTGACAAGATAGTCGTCCGCCCCAGCGCGCAAACCTTTGACACGTTCGTCGACGGCGCTCATCGCGGTCAGCATCAGTACTGGGGTCTTCACACCCGCCGCGCGCATCGACTTGATCAGTGAAAGGCCGTCCAGGCCCGGCAGCATCCGGTCGAGAACGACTGCATCGAACCCGCCGTCGGTGGCATGGTATAGGCCCTCGCGGCCATCCTCGGCCTGCTCGACGACATAGCCTTCTTCGCCAAAACCCTTGGCGATGAATTCCCGTGTGTCTTCGTCATCTTCGACGATTAGCAGGCGACGGCTCATGATCCGAGTTCCTTTCTACCGGGATTTAAACACAAAATCGGGACAAAGCACATGGTATGGCTAAACAATCTGCCGGGTGCGGAGTTGCGCACCCGGCAGTCCCGGCGGTTTGCGGACAATCAAACCGTCGAGGAGGCGCCCGCCAGATTTCCCCATCACGTGGCGCGCGCTTGTGTCAGATCAGGCGATTTCCACCGCAACGAAGATCTGGTTTCCACCGCGATTGATCAGAACAAGCGCGGGGTCGGTTTTTTCGCTGTCCAGCGCAGCTTTTAGTGCGTCCGGTGTCGCGGTTTCCTGGCCGCCCAGCTTTACGATGACATCGCCTCGTTGCAGACCAGCCTTGGCAGCCGGGCTATCGGGTTTCAGGTCGGTGACGATCACGCCGTCGACATTTTCGCCAACTCCCATTTCGGCGCGAGTTGTGTCGGTCAGCGGCGCGACAGTCACACCCAGAGCAGTACCCGAGACGGTTTCGTCGACCGACTTGTCGATCTGGGCCGAGGCGCTTTGGTGTTGGCCAATGGTCAACTCCAACTGTTGTTCTTTGCCATCACGCAGGACGGTCAGAATGCTGTCGGTGCCCACTTTGGTTGTGCCGACAAGGATCGGAAGGTCGCTGCTGGAGTCCACGATCTCATCATTGAAGGTGAGGATGACATCGCCTTGTTGCAGCACACCTTCGGCCGGGCTGTCTTTGACAACATCTGACACAAGTGCGCCGGTGTAGCTGTCGATGCCCATGGCCGCAGCAAGTTCAGGGCTGACGTTTTGGATTGAAACACCCAGCCAACCGCGGCTTACCTGACCGTCATCGCGCAGGTCAGCGGCGATATGTTCAACAATGTTCGACGTTACTGCAAAGCCCAGACCCACGGACCCACCGGTGGGAGAGTAGATGGCCGAGTTAACGCCGACCACTTCGCCGTCCATGTTGAACAGCGGACCGCCTGAGTTGCCTTTGTTGATAGCCGCGTCTGTCTGAATGAATTCGGCATAAGGCCCTTCCGAGATATTGCGACCTTTCGCTGACACGATCCCGGTGGTCACAGTCGAATGCAGCCCGAACGGGTTTCCGATAGCAACAACGTCTTCGCCCACGCGGATTACGTCGCTGTCGCCCAGTTGCACGGCTTGCAAATCTTCGCCCGCTTCGATCTTCAGCACAGCAATATCGGTCAACGGGTCGGTGCCGATGACTTCAGCTTCGAATGTGCGGTCGTCCGAAAGACGGACGGTGACCGACGACGCGTTGTCAACGACGTGATGATTGGTGACGATGTATCCGTCCTTGTTCAGGACAAAGCCTGATCCAAGCCCTTGAGCTGGCCCGCGCTGCGGCGCGTTGAACCCTTCTGGTGCGCCAAAGCGTTTGAAGAACTCACCAAAAGGGTGCTGATCAAATTCGAAATTCCGTCCCTGTGCAGGCATCGGCGCAGCGTTTTGCTCGGCAATGATGGTCACGACCGACGGGGAAACGGTTTCCACCAGGTCGGCCAAAGCCTCATCAGCCATCGAGGGTAGGGCAGTGGTTGCCAGCATAGCGACGCTCAGTGCTCCTGCACCAACCCATCCGGATGTCCGTGGCAAAAGAAGAGAGGTTTTGCGGATGCTCATTTTTGTCTCCTGTTTATATCACGCGGTTGCGGCCGCGCGTTGAAACAGCAAATGCCCCCACAGTCTGTTTCTTTCCTGAGCAAAATGTTAAGAAATCTTAATTTGGCCACAAATTGTCGGTTCTATGCCGTCGGGCCTGGGGCGGTGAGTGTTCGGCAGTGCGAATCACTAGACGCGAATCGGTGGATTGTTGCCGATATCGACCTCAATACGCGAAAAGAGTTGAATTGAATAAAATTAGTTAACAAATGAGATGCTGAATCCTCGGTTTTCTGGTGGCTCCCCTTTTAGTTGTGGGGTTGTTCCTATAGCAGCGAGGTTACCAACAACAATATATAGCTTAATTGCTCGATACCTTATTAGGTGTGTGCTTAATTGTGTGGCGGCTACAATCTCTGTGTTGTTGAGCTCTTCTTAGGGTTGAATCGCGTTGAGAGAATGTTGCGAAAAAACCATTCTGAAATCTGCAAAATTAACCGCTACTTCTAATTTTACGTTGTTTGAAACCTTGGGATGGGTGACGATGATATTGCCCAAGCGAGGGGGAGCCAAAGGCACTAGGGGGTGTCAGAGGCTTGACGCAGTCACTGGAAACGCTGAGCGGCATGTTAACGAGGGGGTCTTGTTTAGGTTCGGCGGCGGAATAGCCAAAATGCCTTTAGGCACTATTGGCAGCGTTTCTAGGATTGATGAAAAGTGGTAGTCCTGTTTTGGGTACCGGCCCGGTCTTTAACGACCGGGCCGTGTTAGTTTCAGATAGCGCGTTTTGCACGCCATGCGGCCCACTCCTCTGGCGTGTCTAGATCCAGTAAGGCGTTCAGGCCGGGTAGTGGTTGCAGATGTATTTTGTCTGAACAAGCGCGAACCACTGATTGTGCGCCTTGGTCTCCCGACAAGCGTTCAAGTTGTCCGAATAGGCTACGGTTAAACACTACTGGGTGTCCAGGTTTACCGGTTTCCGTAGCACCGCGCCAAATCAGCTTATCCGGGTGGGATTGAACAGATGACAAAACGGCTTTCAAATCCTCTGATGTGATGTCGGGCAGATCGGCAAGCAATACCATCGCAGCTGGAGCACCGGGCGATACATGAGCCAGTGCACCACGGAGGCTAGCGTTCATTCCTTCCTTGGCGTCCTGAATTTCAGCTTTGCACAAGTCTAAACCGTCTAGGGTCTCATATCGTGGATGTGGGGAGGGGGGCAGCGCGACGATAACCGGAGCTGCCCGTTGTGCAATCTGGGCCGCGCGGCGCAGCAAAGGTTGACCGTCGACGACTTGCAACAACTTGTCTTCGTTGCCCATGCGGCTGGATTGTCCGGCCGCCAGAAGGATGATGGGTATCGGTGTCATGCCTTGATCATGACGTTGCAGCTGTGTGGTGTCATCCCCGCATGCGGGCACCATCGGCATCAAATAGCGGCTCCGAAATTACTTTGGCCTTACGCAATTGGCCCAGGACTTCAATTTCAACTTGTAACCCATCTGCCACCCGGCTTGTCGGTAGGAAGCCCAACGCGACCGACTTTTGAGCGTAGTGGGAAAACCCACCCGACGTGCAGAAGCCAACGACCCTGTTTTCCAACCAGATGGGCTCGTATGCGTTCACATCGGCATCATCCGCGTCTACCTCGAACGCAACCAGTTTGCGCGTTGGTCCTTGCGCTCTCTCTTGTTCGGCTGGAGCCCGACCGATAAATTCTGCGTCTTTCGAAAACGCGATAAACCGGTCCAGACCTGTTTCAGCTGCGGTATAGTCAGGCGAGAATTCCCGCATCCAGGAACCAAAAAACTTGTCCAGGCGCAGGCTCATCATCGCGCGCATGCCAAAGGGCACGATGCCATGTGGTTGCCCCGCTTGCCACAATGTCCACCAGAGCTGTCGTTGCGCCATCGGATCGCAATAAATCTCGTACCCCAGGTCACCGGTATAGCTGACCCTCTGGACGATGCAGTCTGTCATGCCGATTGTCATGCGGCGAACATCCAGGAACCGCAGGTTCGAGATTTCCTCTCGGGTACAGTCCGCCAGAACTTCTGCGGCCTTGGGGCCTGCGATCTGGAACCCGTTCAATTGATCACTGATGTTCTCAATTCGCACGCCGTCCTGCTGGTGCTGCAGGAACCAACGCATATGAAACGCTTGGCTGCCATAGGAAGCTGTCAGATGGAATTCACCTTCATTCAGACAGGAAACGGTGAAATCCCCAATCAGCTTGCCCTTTGGCGACAACATTGGAGTCAGCGACAGTCGACCCGTTTGGGGAATCCGTCCCGCCATGATCCAGTCCAACCAGTCACGCGCCGAGGGGCCAGTGATGCGGTACTTGCCGAAATTGTGGACTTCATTGATGCCGACAGCGTTGCGGACTGCGCGCACCTCGCGGCCTGTTGCGTCAAACGCATCCGAGCGGCGAAAGGAAGGGGTCTCGTAACCCGGCTCATCGCCCTGGGCGAAGTAGTTCGGAACTTCCAACCCGTATTGCTGACCCCAAACCGCGCCAAGATCGCTGAAGATATCGTACATCGGCGTTGTACGGTTCGGCCGCGCGGCAGGCAGTTCTTCGTTCGGATAGGCAACGCTGAACCGTTTCTGATAGTTTTCGATGACTTTCGGGCGGGTATAGCCGGGGCTGATCCAGTCGCCGAAACGCGCAACATCCATCGCGAACACATCGCGCTCGGGTTCACCCTCAATCATCCATTGCGCCAGCGTCAGACCAACTCCGCCGCCTTGGCTGAATCCGGCCATTACTCCGCAGGCTGACCAGTAGTTGCGCATCCCCGGCACCGGCCCGACCAAAGGGTTCCCGTCCGGTGCAAAAGTGAATGGCCCGTGGATCACCGATTTAACCCCGGCTTCGGCCAGAACCGGGAAGCGTTTATAGGCGAACTCGATACTATCGGTGATCTTGTCATAATCGTCGGGCAGCAACTCGTGGCCGAATTCCCAAGGCGTTCCATCGACTGCCCAGGGTTTGCAGGGTTGTTCGTAGAATCCGATGCACAGACCCCGACCTTCTTGCCGGAGATAGCTTTCTCCGGCGGGGTCCATGACATGCGGGTGTTCGCCGCCGGCGTCGATGATCGCCTCGATGTCAGGGATGGAATCCGTCACCAGATACTGATGCTCCATTGGGTGAAGCGGGAAATAGACACCGGCCATCGCGCCGACTTCTCGTGCCCACAAGCCACCGGCGTTGACGATGTGCTCGGCATGGATGGTGCCCTTGTCGGTCACCACATCCCAGCTTCCATCGGGCCGCTGGTTGGTTTCGCGCACCATGCAATGGGTTTCGATTGTGGCGCCACCCATGCGCGCTGCTTTGGCATATGCATGGGTTGTGCCGGATGGGTCCAAATGCCCATCCAACGGATCGTAGAGCGCGCCGATAATCCCGTCGGTATTGGTGATTGGCGCGATTTTCTTGATCTCTTCCGGCCCGACGATTTCGGTCTCCAATCCCATGAAGCGGTGCTTAGCGCGCTCGGCCAGCAGCATGTCGAACCGGTCTTGATTGTCGGCCAGAGTCACTCCACCAACATGGTGAAGGCCGCAGGACATGCCGGTAATCTCTTCCAGCTCTTTATATAGCCGGATCGTATACCCCTGTAGCGCGGCCATATTGGTGTCACCGTTCAGGGTGTGAAACCCACCCGCCGCGTGCCAGGTCGAACCGCTGGTGAGTTCCGACCGCTCCAGAAGCATGACATCCGACCAGCCCAGTTTGGTCAGGTGGTACAACACGGAGCAACCGACGACGCCGCCGCCAATCACCGCCACGCGGGTTTGAAGTTTCATGAACGCCTCCGTCAGTGTTTTTCCCAGTCTGATCAGCGAGGTCGTCGATGCAACACAGAATGCGACACAACATGTCGTTTCAGCAATTTGCACAACGGTGCAGAGGAAATAAGAAACGGTCACGGTTCTGTTACAGAATCGAACTACGAGGCGCCCGAATTGGATGCCGCGTAAACCACTCTACAAGGACTAGAAATGAACAAGTTTGATCCCCAACCCCAAGCGCTGAGCCGCCGTGAATTTTTGGCAAAAGCCGCTGCACTTGGCCTTAGCGCTACAGCCGCGAACCTGATCTGGGCTGAGGCCGGTCTGGCCGACACACCCAACAAGGGTGGCCATTTCGTACTGGGGCTGAAGGGGGGCGAAAGCACCAACACACTGGATCCGGCCCTGTCGGCATCGCACGTGACGGCCAAGGCGCTGCGGGCCTATGGTAACACGCTGACCGTAGTCACAGCCGATGGCGGTATCGAGCCGAGCCTCGCGGAAAGCTGGGAAGCGACTGAGGATGGCAAGGTCTGGACCTTCTTGATCCGCAAGGGTGTTGAATTCCACAACGGCAAGACCCTGACCCCCGAGGATGTGCAGCAAACGCTGGCGCGCCATTCGAACGAAGAATCGCAATCGGGTGCTCTGGGCATCATGCGCGGGGTCGAGGATGTGCGGGTTGATGGCGACTATGTGGTGATCACGCTGACAACACCCAACGCTGACCTGCCGTATCTGGTGTCGGACTATCACTTGGTGATCCAGCCGGGCGGTGGCATTGATAATCCTGCCGAAGGGATTTCGACCGGTGCGTATAAGGTTATCGCGGACGAACCAGGCGTGCGTTACGCGTTCGAGAAATTCGCCAACCATTGGGATGAGACTGTCGGCCACTATGACAGCCACGAAATCCTTGTTCTGAACGACGACACCGCTCGTTCGGCGGCGCTGCAGGCGGGGCAGGTGCACGCCATCAACATCGTGCCGCCGCGCACCGCCAAGCTGTTTGGCCGCGCTCCGGGAGTTACACTTAACGCGACTTCGGGCCGAGGGCACTACATCTTTGTCATGCACACTGACACCGCGCCTTTCGACAACAAAGACCTGCGTCTGGCTCTGAAATATGCCATCAACCGCGAGGAACTGGTCGACAAGGTCCTGCGTGGCTTTGGTTCGATCGGTAACGATATTCCGATCAACGAAGCCTATCCGTTGTTTGATGACACGATGGAGCAACGCCAGTTCGATCTGGCCAAGGCGGCAGAGCACTACAAGGCCTCGGGTCATGACGGCTCTCCCATCGTGCTGCACGTTTCGGACGCCGCCTTTGCCGGTGCGATCGACGCTGCGCAGCTGTTCCAACTGTCAGCGCAGGCAGTGGGTATCCCGCTGGAAATCCAGCGTGAACCGGCAGATGGCTACTGGTCGGAAGTCTGGAACAACAAACCGTTCTGTGCCTCTTACTGGGGTGGCCGTCCGGTGCAGGATCAGATGTGGTCGGTTGGCTATCTCTCGACTGCTGACTGGAATGACACCCGTTTCAAGAACGAAGAGTTCGACGCCCTGTTGCTGAAAGCGCGGGCTGAATTGGATACTGCCAAACGTAAAGACATCTACGCTCAGATGGCGCGGATTGTTTGGGAAGAGGGTGGTCTGATCAACCCGATGTTCAACCAGTTCATCGACGGCTACTCGGACAAGGTGACCGGTTGGACCGCGCATGCGAACGGTGACCTAATGGACGGTTACGTCGCCAGCCGTACCTGGTTCGCGTAACCCCTAAACAGAACCGGCGCCCAATGTTGGGCGCCGGTTTTCTTTACAGTGGTCGGATTTTGAGTTCGGTTACCCGGTTGCCTTCCTTCGCGGTGACTTCGAACCTGAACCCGTGGAACGAGAACACCTGACCTACCACCGGGATCATCTGAGCCTCGTGAATGACAAGCCCGGCTACAGTGTTCGCCTCGTCATCGGGCAGTGTCCAGTCCATCGCCCGGTTGGCATCGCGGATCGTCATCGCGCCTTCGACCAGAAACTGACCGTCCTCGGTGCGTGTCACGGGAACGTCTTCCTCGATATCGAACTCGTCGGCAATCTCACCCACGATTTCTTCGAGGATATCCTCCAACGTGATCAAACCCCGTAATGAACCATACTCGTCAACCACCAGTGCAAAGTGGCTGTGCATCCGCAGGAACTCACGCATCTGGTCGTCCAGAGTGGTGGTTTCCGGCACGAAATAGGGGTCATTCGCCACTTTCGAGATGTCGAATTCCTTCAAGCGATTGGAGTCGCCTTCGGTGCCCCCAGCATGGGCATACATGGCACGAAACAGATCCTTGGCGTGGACGACGCCTACGATATTCTCCTGCTCATCCCGAAACACGGGCAGACGGGTATGTGGGCTCTTCAAACATTGCTGCAGAATTGCTTCGGGCGCGTCGTCGGCATCTATCATCTCGATATTCGAGCGGTGGAGCATGATCTCTTCCACCGCGCGATCACCCAGATCCAGCGCACCGAGGATACGGTCACGGTCTTCTTTCTCGACCACGCCTTCAGAGTGGCCCAGCTGCAAAGCCCCGGCGATTTCCTCACGGACTGCGAGGATGTTGCTATCCGGGTCGATTTGCACGCCAAACAGGCGCAGGACGCCGCGCACCAGCAGGCGCACCGCAGCAACGATGGGTGAAAAAACCTTAACGACGACGCTGATGATCGGTGCCACGAGCGAAGCGGCTTTTTCGGCGTTGGTAATCGCGTAGGTCTTGGGCAGTACCTCGGCAAAGATCAGCACCAGCAAGGTCATCACCAGAGTAGCCAGAGCCACTCCGCTTTCACCGAACAGTCGCGTGAACAGTGCTGTCGCCAGCGACGCCGCGAGGATGTTGACCAGGTTGTTGCCCAGCAGGACCGATCCGATCAGCCGTTCATTATCATCTGTGATATCCAGCGCTTTTTGTGCGCCGCGCGAACCCTTGTCGGCTTGCGCCCGCAACTTGCCGCGTGACGAGGCGGTCAAAGCCGTTTCAGAACCCGAGAAAAAGCCCGACAGGACAAGCAAAAGCAGAATAGCGCCTGTGGTAAACCAAAATGCGCCGTCGATCAGAGAAGAAGAGGGTTCCATCGGTCCTTAGTTATTGGTGTTACTGCATCCGTTATGGGGGCGCGACCCCTGCGGATCAAGGGGTTAGCCATTGTCTTCCGGGTCTTTCGCCAGCGGGTGATGCTCCAACACCAGCTCGGCCAGACGTTCGTCCAGAACATGGGTGTAGATCTCCGTGGTCGCCACGTCGGCATGACCTAGCAGGGTTTGGATTGACCGCAAGTCGGCGCCGTTGGCCAGCAGATGCGTTGCAAAGGCATGGCGAAGTGTGTGCGGGGTGACCTTTTCCGGTGGCACGCCGCCCTGAACAGCCAGTTCTTTGACCAGCAGGAAGAACATGTGTCGCGTCAGGTGCCCGGACTTACCGCGCGAAGGGAACAGGAATTTGGACCTCTGGCCGCCATCGGATACGAGCTGATCCTCGGCCTCATCACGGACCATGAGCCATACCGCCAAAGCTTCTCGGGCAGGAGGGGACAAAGGCACCATCCGTTCCTTGCCGCCTTTGCCAAGCACCAGCAGCATGCGTGGGTCGCCCCGGGCGGAAGAAACCGGCAGCGAAACCAACTCGGTCACACGCATGCCGGTGGCATAGAGAACCTCCATCAGGCAGGTGTTGCGCACTCGGTCCCCCTCGGTGCGCCCAGTCTGACGGGCGGCATGCAGCAACCGGTCGACCTCGGGCACATCCAGCGTTTTGGGCAGGCGCTTCTGTCGTCCGGGTCCTTTGATCTGAATGGCGGGGTTGGCGTCTCGCCAACCTTCCTCGAAAGCAAAGCGGTAGATCTGTTTGATCGCCGACAGCCGTCGCGCACGGGTAGATTGCGCCAGTCCCTGTGCGTCACAGTCGATCAGATAAGCCTCGATCCGATCCCGATCGGCTTCGGCAAACCCGGTTTTGCGACGCTCCAACCAGGCGGCAAAGTCCTTCAGGTCACGGCCATAAGCCAACAGAGTGTTGTTGGCCGCACCAAGCTCGGCGGCTTGCGCTTGCAGGAATGTGGAAATCCAAAGGTCCGCAGTTGTTGGTGATGGCATGATCAGGTGCCCTGCAGAATCAGAAGGTTCAGGGCCGCTCGGCGGGCAGTGTCCTCTAGACCCACCCGGCGCAGCGTTGCTATGGCGGCGGTCAGATCGACAAGGTTGCCGCGCGCGCCATGCGCGAACAACTCCATAGTTTCAAGAATGGCCTCACCCAGCTGGTCATTATTCAGCATCGCTTCAATATCCGAAGGGATTGGCGCGGCCCAAGCAAATCCTTGAGCCACCGCATCGGCCTGCGGCGATGGTGTACGCGCGCGGCCTGGATCGCCCTGCGCCAGAGCTGCCAGAAACAGCGTTTCCTCAGACTGGTCCGGCGGTGACAGGGCGGCGCTTTCATAGAGTTCGGATAGCAGAAGGATACGCCACCGCAGGTCCTCGGCTTTAGCGTCCGGCAGCGAAAACTGCGCCAGACGTTCGGCGAACAATTCGGCAAAGGGAACCTCAAGGCCAACGCTGCGCATTTGACGCCAGACAGCTGGCAGGGTGGTGACAATCGATTCAGGCTCGCCGGATTCAAGTGCGCTTTCGAATTTCTGAATGGCCGCAACCCTGTCCCAGACAGCGCCCGAGGCTGCGGGATCACGCTCGGTATAGAGCCCTAGCAGTTGGTTGGGTGTCAGCGCACCGATCCGGGTCAGCCGCTCAGCCGCCTCGATCTGTGCTTTCCATCCGGCCACATCACGCAGGTCCGCGTTGGCAAAAGCACGTGGCAGCGGGGCGGAGGGCAGGCGTTCACCGATAGCTTCGAACAATCGAAACGTCAGCGGGTCGGGTTTGTCTGGTTGCGGCAGATACTCGGCATCCTCAAACAATTCGGGGCTGAGGAAGCGATCCAGAACGTCCAGATCTTCGGGCGGCAGGATCTGTAATGCATGGGCGGCCTCAAGCGTTAGGGCGGCAGACGCCCAGTCGCCCCGGCGAGCCTTGCAAAAAATTTGCGCCGCGTAGTCTTGCGACAGATGCGGTTGCGCAATCAGAGCGGTACAACTGCGATCTTCATCCCCGGTTAGAAGGGTTGCGTCGAACCAACGCTGAAACCGTTCGCGGCTGTCAGTGGGTCCGGCTAGTTGTACCAAAGACTGCACAGGGTCTGCGGCACCCAGTTGCATTAGTCGGTCAAGGCGGGCCAGCAACAGTACTTCCTTAGCATTCTGCCCTGCAGGTGCTCTCGCCTCGGACAGAAGCAGGGTGAACAAAAGGCGCTGCATCGCGGGGTTGTACTTGACTGGCACGCGAGCGATCAACTGTGCCAGTCGGTCCGGATCGCTGTTCTGCCAAATGCCGACAGGCAGGCCGGTCACTGAAGAAGACACCAAGCCAAGCGGCGGTGACAGTGCCTCCAGCGGTGTGACCACGACATCCGGTTGCAGGCCGGTTTCTGTCACCGGAGGTTCAAGCAGAACGGTCCCCGGCAGGTTCTCTGGGGGATTGCTCAGCCATTCAATGACAGAAAGAGGTTCTTGCTGCGCCTGCGCCGATCCGGCCAGAAACAGCGCGAACACTGCGGCCTTATTCGACATTCAGGATTACCGGTTCTCGTATCTCGTCTTGTGGCGCCGAGAAATCTACGCCGAAAAACGGACCTAGATAGGCGTATGCCACCAGCCCGATAAAACACAGGCAAATCAGATATAACAGGAACTTGATCAGACGGCCCATTGCTCAACGCTGCCTCAATTTTCTCTTTTGTCATAGTTATAGCTAGCATTTTTCTTAAGATCACGTCATTCACGGTGAAATGAGCGAAATTAAGCATAACACCTCCATCTCAGACCCGGATGCGGGTTTTGCACTGCACAAAACAGTGGTTCTTGTAGGTATGATGGGGGCAGGAAAGACTGCCGTGGGTCGCGCGCTGGCCGCGCGACTGGGTGTTCCCTTCCTCGACAGCGATGCCGAAATCGAATCGGCGGCCAATATGACCATCCCCGAGATTTTCGAACGCGACGGAGAACCGTTTTTCCGCGCCAAGGAATCGCAGGTCATCGGACGTTTGTTGGATGAGGAAAAAGGCATTCTGTCGACCGGGGGCGGCGCTTTTCTTGCGGAACAGAACCGCTCAATGATCACCGAGCGTGGTGTTTCTGTCTGGTTGCGAGCCGACCTTGAGGTTCTGTGGAACCGGGTCAAACACAAGGACACGCGCCCATTGCTGCGCACGGCTGACCCCTATGCGACGTTGCGCGGCTTGTATGAGGCTCGAGTGCCAGTTTATGCGCAGGCGGACCTGATCGCTGAGTCGGATGGTGAGACCTCGATTGAAAATATGGTGAACCGGGTGTTGGACGCTTTGGCAACCCGCCCCGATGTTTTGGAACGGAAGTAATGCACCAAACCGTACATGTAGAACTGGGCGAACGCTCGTACGACGTAGAAATCGGTCCGGACTTGCTCGCACAGGCGGGCACCCGGATTGCGCCGTTGTTGCAGCGTCCAAAGGTTGCAGTTGTGACTGATGAGAATGTAGCAGCGCTGCATCTGGACGCTCTGCGTGACGGGTTGGCCTCTGCAGGGATCAAAATGTCCTCGCTGACTTTGCCTGCGGGGGAGAGCACAAAAAGCTGGTCGCATTTTGAACGCACGGTCGAATGGTTGCTGGCCGAGAAAATCGAGCGCCGCGACGTGGTTGTTGCTCTGGGCGGCGGTGTGATCGGAGATCTGGTTGGCTTTGCTGCCGCTGTCCTGCGCCGGGGTGTGCGGTTTGTACAAATCCCGACTTCTCTGCTGGCGCAGGTCGACAGTTCGGTGGGCGGCAAGACCGGGATCAACGCACCGCAAGGCAAGAACCTGATCGGAGCGTTTCATCAGCCATCACTGGTGCTGGCAGATACCTCGGTGCTTGGCACCATGACCCAGAGGGACTTCCTCTCCGGTTACGGCGAAGTTGTGAAATACGGTCTGCTGGGTGACGCGGCGTTCTTTGAATGGCTTGAGGCAAACGGGACAGATGTTTCCGGCGGAGACATGGATGCGCGGGTGCGCGCCGTGACTCGATCGGTGCAGATGAAGGCCGATATCGTAGCTCGGGATGAGACCGAGCAGGGTGACCGTGCGCTGCTGAACCTCGGCCACACTTTCTGTCATGCGCTTGAGGCCGCGACCGGGTATTCGGACCGTCTTTTGCATGGTGAAGGCGTGGCCATCGGTTGTGCGCTGGCGTTTGAGTTGTCCTCGCGACTTGGCCTGTGTTCGCAGGAAGATCCAAGTCGGGTCCGCGCGCACCTGCGTGCGATGGGGATGAAAACAGATTTGGCCGATATCCCTGGCGATTTACCGGGAGCTGAAGCTTTAGTGGATTTGATGGCGCAGGACAAAAAGGTCATAGACGGCCAACTGCGGTTCATTCTGGCACGCGGAATCGGTGAAGCATTCGTGACCTCGGACGTCCCGCGCGAGGCCGTGGTTTCCGTACTGGAAGACGCATTGGCCACAGCCTGATTAGCGGCCGCGGATCACCATCAACTCACCGATGTTCTCGCGGGTTATATAGCCAATCATATTCCCGGCCTGCGTGCAGACAGCGATGGCCGGGGCGCCCTCGTGTAGTTTCTCCAGCACCGTCTCGAGCCCGCTTGTCAACTGTATCTGCGGGATATCCGTTTCCATGATAGATGTGACCGGATTCGAGCGTGGATTGTCCCCAGCCAGCGCCGCAAACAGGCGGTTGCGGGTCAAGAATCCCAGCAAAGCGCCTTCGGCATCCAGAACCGGGAATTCGTGTTGCGTGGTGTGAATGACCGCCTGCGCCGCCGTTGCCAGTGTGTCGGATGGAGACAGGGCGTGGAATTCCGTAATCATCGCATCACGTGCCTGAACCCGGCGCACGACCGAACGCATGGCGACATCCTGGCTTTCGGAAGTGGCGGCGACAAAGACAAAAATTGCGATAAGCACCAATATTGGGTTGCCAGTGCTCAAACCCCAAAAGCCAAAGGCCACGGCAACGATTTGTCCGCCCGAGGCGGCAACTTTTGTGGCTTTGACCCTGTCCATCTTCAAGCATAGCAAGGCGCGGAAAACACGCCCGCCATCCATCGGAAAGGCTGGGATCATATTGAAGGCCGCCAGCAGGAGGTTCACGTAGGCCAATCGGTTCAGCAAACTCGGGCCGGTCGTGTCGATCTGCGTCATTGCCTCGATAGGCATTCCTGCGCCAAACGCCACCAGTACGACCCAGATTACGATGTTCACGGCGGGCCCGGCGAGCGCCACCCAGACCTCTTGCATCGGTTGATCCGGCATCCGTTCCAGCCGGGCCAGGCCTCCGATCGGCAGCAGAGTGATGTCGGGGGTTTTGATCCCGTATCGCCGTGCCATCAGGGCGTGGCCGAATTCATGCGCAACGACACAGGCAAACAACGCGAGAACGAAGATCAGGTTTTCGATGGCAGCGGGCAAACCGCCGCTGGAATAGGCTGCAAACCCAACCCAGGCCAACAGCAGGAAAAAGGTGACATGGACCCTCAGTTCCGACCCAAGAACCCGGCCGAGTGAGAAGGACCATGTCATGACTTGTCTCCGTTGCGTTTAGAACGGAATCTCGTCGTCGTCGATTCCGCCGGATGCAGGGGCAGGGGCGCTGGATTGGCCACCATAGGGATCGCCGTATCCGCCACCGGCCTGACCACCGCCATAACCGCCCGATTGACCACCGCCGTAGCCACCGCCACCGCCTTCTCCCCGCGAATCCAGAAGGGTTAGCTCACCGCGATATGGGCGCAGTACAACCTCGGTCGTATAGCGATCTTGGCCGGATTGATCTTGCCATTTGCGGGTTTCCAGCTGGCCTTCAATATAAACCTTGCTGCCCTTGCGCAGATATTGTTCCGCAATCCGTGCCAACGGTTCCGAGAAAATCGCGACCGAATGCCATTGAGTCCGATCACGCCGTTCGCCGGTATTGCGGTCCTTCCATGTTTCCGAAGTTGCAAGGCGCAAGTTGCAAACCTTGCCGCCATTCTGAAAAGACCGGACTTCGGGGTCGGCACCAAGATTTCCGACCAGAATGACCTTGTTGACTGAACCCGCCATGTATTTCCCCGTTCTTAATTGACGTGAGCGCGCCCGAATCTGGCGCGGTGTTTCCAAGCGACCCTATACGGCCTGCGTCTTGGTTGAAACACAGATTGATGGCTGCAACACTGAGCAAGAAATTACTAAGCGCCTCTTTACCAAGCTTTCATTATAAACTGAAATATCTATACTCGGTAAGGTTCCTGAACGAGCGAGAGCGGCGTTGATGCGTTTTCTGGTTGGTTGTTTTACGGTCTGTTTCTTTGCGCTGGTTTCGGTTCCGGTCGCAGCGCAGACGTTGTCGACAAAGAGTCGGAAAGACATATTCTTAAAACAATCCAAGGTCTTAGATAGTCGTGCTGCAACCCAGTATCGGGATTCCGAACGGCTGAAACCAAAGACCGCTCAACCTCAGTTCAACAAACGTTACACCGGAAAATACCGTGGTGAGTACATGACACTGGCGCGTCAAGCGGCGCGTAAGCATAATATTCCGGAAGATTTGTTTTTGCGGTTGGTGCAGCAGGAAAGCGGCTGGAACCCGCAGGCGAAATCGCACAAGGGTGCGTTGGGTTTGGCGCAGTTGATGCCTGGCACGGCACAGCTTCTGGGTGTTAACCCACATGATCCTAAACAGAACTTGGAAGGTGGCGCGCGGTATCTGTCTTGGCAGTATCGCAAGTTCAAAAGCTGGCGTTTGGCTCTCGCGGCCTACAATGCTGGCCCTGAAGCCGTCGAAAAACACGGTGGCGTACCACCCTATAAGGAAACCCAAAACTACGTGAAGGTGATCTGGGGCGGATAATTCGCATTCACTCATATGTTGCACTACGCAGATCGCGCTGCCGCAATCGGCTGAGGTCAACAGAATAGCGCGCATAGAGCATCGGTAAAAAGTGTCACAACGTGCTCGTTTAAAAATCGTGTTCGTGAATTAGGAATCGGCAGAGCCCGAGCGTCAATCGGCTAACCGAATAGAAAAACAACAAGGGACACCGGCCAGATGCCAGCGCCACTCGTTCGTGGTCTGCGTGCTTATTCTGCCGCGATTTTTATCACTGGTTCCATGCGGGCCAGAATGTCTTCGGCCAAGTGGCATTTCACCTGATGTCCATCCGCCAGAGTTTTTACCGGCGGCACATCGCTTTCGCACAATCCACCCGGAACCTCGGATTTCCAGCGGCATCTTGTCTGGAACGGGCAGCCTGGGGGCGGGCTCATCGCCGACGGGATATCTCCCTCAAGGACGATATGCTGTTTTTCAATTGATGTGTCCGCAATCGGTACGGCACTCAGCAACGCTTCGGTATAGGGGTGGTAGGGTGGGGCAAATACCTGATCGGTGGTGCCTAGCTCGACCACATGACCCAAATACATCACCATCACCCGGTCGCTGAGATAGCGGACGATGGACAGGTCGTGGCTGATGAACAGTAGAGTCGTTTTATGTTCGCGCTGAATTTCCATCAGCAGATCGGTCACCGCCGCCTGCACGGATACGTCGAGCGCCGAAACAGGCTCGTCCGCGACCACGATTCGTGCATCGCCGGCAAAGGCGCGGGCGATACCGACACGTTGCTTCTGTCCACCAGACAGTTGCCTTGGCATCCGATCCGCAAAGGCGCGGGGCAGCTTCACCAGATCGAGCAATTCTAACATGCGTTTCTTGCGCTCGGCTTCGGAATTACCAACTCCGAAAATCTCCAACGCGCGTATGATCTGACGGCCCACGGTCATCGACGGGTTCAGAGTATCAAACGGATTCTGGAAGACCATCTGAACTTCGCCCACTGTCTTGGCATCGCGCTCTTCGATGGGCACAGCTTCGATATTGCGGTTGTCCAGCAGGATCTGACCGTCCGTCGCAGTCTCCAGCCCCATCAGAACCTTGGCAAAGGTGGATTTGCCACAGCCGGACTCGCCCACAATGGCCAGTGTCTCGGACTCATGCGCTTCGAAGCTGAGCGTTTCGTTGGCTTTCACCACTTTTTTCTCACCGCCACCGAACAAAGCATTCGCGGCCACCTCATAGTATTTCTTGAGGTTGTCCATCTTCAGAACGGTGCGACCGATCTCGGCTTTTTCCTTCTGCTCGCCTACAGTGATCGGTGCATTCCAGTCGATCTCCTGGAATTTCAGACAGCGCGTGTGATGACGGTCATTGCCTGGCACCGGTTCCATCAGAATGTTCTGAGCGTCACAGCGGCCTTCCTCGAAATAGTCGCAGCGCGGGCCAAAGTTACAGCCCGGCGGGCGCTCATGGGGCAGTGGGAAGTTCCCCGGAATGGCAACCAGCGGCCGCGCGTTCTTGTCGGCTCCCGGCAGAGGAATCGAACGGAACAGAGCCTGCGTGTAAGGATGCTGCATCTCGTCGAATACATCCTTAATCGAGCCGCGCTCAACCGCCTCACCCGAATACATCACGCAGAGCCGGTCGCAGGTCTCCAAAACCAGACCAAGGTTGTGCGAGATGAACAGCATCGAAGTGCCGTATTTTTTGCCCAGATCTTTGACCAGTTCGACAACCGCGGCCTCGACGGTCACGTCCAGAGCAGTCGTGGGCTCATCCAGGATCAGCAAAGCTGGTTTGGACATCAACGCCATGGCGATCACGATCCGCTGCTGCTGACCACCTGATAACTGATGCGGGAAGGAGTTCAACATCCGCTCGGGGTCGGGCAGTCGCACATCGGTGACCACTTCAAGAGCACGCGCGTAAGCTTCCTCAGCACCGACACCTTCGTGGATCATCGGTACTTCCATCAGTTGCTTGCCGATCTTCATTGCCGGGTTCAGCGAGGCCATCGGCTCCTGATAGATCATCGCGATTTCGTTGCCGCGAATGTCGCGCAACTCGTCCGAGGTCATCTCGGACAGATCGCGGCCCTTGAACTTGATCGTGCCGCCAACGATCCGGCCATTTTTGCCAAGATCCTGCATGACCCCCAGCGCAACGGTGGACTTGCCGCAGCCGGATTCACCCACGAGCCCTACGGCTTCACCGGGCTGTACGCTGACCGAAAAATCCATGACAGCGGGAATTTCCCGCAGGCGGGTGAAGAAAGAAATCGATAGCTTGTCGATCTCCAGGATCGGGCCGTCATAATCCGCCAGTTTGTTCATCTTATTTGCTCCTCGCGAGAGTCAGGGGATCCCCTTCATCTGGCTGAAAAAATCCCGGGGGTCCGGGGGCAGAGCCCCCGGCCACGCTCACATCAATCCTTCAAGCTTTCCTCGCGCAGACCGTCTGCCAGCAGGTTCAGACCAAGAACCAGTGACAACAGGGCCAACGCAGGTGGAAGGGCGGGGTGCAGGTAGATCGACAAGAGCTTGCGCCCTTCGTTGATTGTCGAACCCCAGTCCGGGCTTTCCGGTGGAAGACCCAGCCCGAAGAAACCCAATGTCCCCAGAAGGATGGTGGTATAGCCGATGCGCAGACAGAAATCGACGATCAGCGGACCGCGCGCGTTGGGCAGGATCTCCCACAGCATGATGTACCAGGGGCCTTCACCTCGGGTCTGCGCGGCAGCCACGTAGTCACGGGTTTTGATGTCCAGCGCCAGCCCCCGCACAATGCGGAACACGGTGGGTGAGTTCACAAAGACCACCGAGACGAACACAACGAGGATACCACCGGGGATGTTGAACAGATCCAGATAGGTGGGCAGACCCCAGATACGATAGCTGTCGGTATTGATGATGTAGCCGCCAGTCGAGATCAACGACAGGTACAGCCAGATCGCAACACCCAGAACCCCGATCAGTAACGGTGTGCGGAATTTCGGCCGAGTGTAGTAGCGTGAATTCAGCAGAACCCCGATGAACAGGATCGGGAAGATGAACAACACGGCCGCCATATAGTTCGGCACACCCGTCGCCACGATTTCCGGCGTGACCAGCAGATAGAAGAGCAGGATCACCGGAAAGGCCAGGATCAGGTTGGCCAGGAAAGACAGGAACGTGTCGAGACGACCGCCATAGTACCCGGCAGGCAAGCCAAGAGTGATGCCGACCATAAAGGCGAACAACGTGGCCAGCGGTGCGATCTGCACCACGATCCAGGCACCTTTTACCATGCGGCTGAAAACGTCGCGAGCAAGGTTGTCGCCGCCCAGCAGATACCAAGTATATTCTCCTTCTTCAGGGCTGGGCAGGGGTGTTCCGGGCACCTTGTTTTTCATACCAGAAACCTGCGCCAGCGGATCATGGGTGACGATCAGGTCCAGCGCACCAAAGATGCCGGTGAACACCCAGAACATCACAAGGCCAAAGCCAATCATGCCAATAGGGCTGTCGAACAATTTGCCATAAAGACCCAGGCGTCGCTTGAAAGCGATAGACATGGCATAAAGGATGATCAACGAAAGCCAGACAGGCAGAAACTGCTGCGAGATTGCGCCGATGATCCCGGCGCCGGTGCCCATTACGATGCCAAGAATGATGTAGGCCAGCGCAAGGGCAACACAGGCAACAAAGCTGTAGCGCAGCGCTTTTTGCGTCAGACCGCGCAGACCTGTGCCCGAGCTGAGTGTTCCGTCCAGATTTACGCTCATCGGTGTTTCCGACAACACAATGCTGCCAACAATCCAGATCACAATGGATACTAACAGGGCTGCGATTGCGATCATCAGTAGCGGGTTCAGGAAGGCGATAGAGCCGGTCCAGGTAAGTGGTTCCATAATCTATCCCTCCTTACGAAATGCGGATGCGCGGGTTGAGGTAGACATAGCCGATATCCGAGATCAGCTGTGTCACCAGCACCACAAAAACCGACACGACCGAAACTGCCAGCAATAGCTGGATGTCGTTGTTGCCAGCCGCCTGAACCAGTGCCCAGCCAAAGCCTTTGTAGTTGAACAAGGTTTCGACGATGACCACACCGTTCAGCAGCCATGGGAACTGCAGCATGATGACGGTAAAGGGCGCGATCAGCGCATTGCGCAGCGCGTGTTTCATGACGATGTTCGAGAAAGAGACACCTTTCAGGCGCGCAGTCCGGATATATTGGGCCGTCATCACTTCGGTCATCGACGCCCGAGTCATCCGGGCGATATATCCCATGCCATAAAGCGCGATGGTCAGCACCGGCAGGAAGAAGTTTTCGAAAGTCGGGTTTTCCATAGCCTGCGTCGCGGTACCCTTGAACCATTTCAAGCCTACAGTGGACGAGGTGAAGATCGCGATGAAGATAACGCCCGACACATATTCCGGTGTTGCAGTAGTGACGATGGAGAATGTCGATAGAGACCGATCCAACGCCGAACCTTCACGCATTCCGGCCAATACGCCCACGAGTAGGGCAGAAGGGACCATCAGGATCAGAACCCACATCATCAGATAACCGGTATTCCCCAGCCGCTTGCCGACGATAGTGCCGACTTCGTCTTTGAAAACCGTGGAGTAGCCCCAGTCACCCTGAAGAATTCCGCAATATCGAGGAGTTGTTTCCTCGGTCAGTCCGGGACGGGTACAGGTGCCCACGAACGTGCCGTCGTCCAGGGTTTTGGTAAAGCCAGGTGCCACGCCCAGCCACTGGCCATATTTGATCAGCGTAGGTTGTAGATAGCCGCGGTTTCCAAGCCACGCCTCGACCTGTTCGTCGGTCATCCGCTGGTTGCCCTGCGTTTTGGCCAGCTTTTCAAGGTTCGGATATAGATTGGTCAGAAAGAAGACCACGAAAGTCAGGCACAATGCTGTCAGCAGCATGACGCCAAACCGTCGGAGGATGAATAGTCCCATGATGGCCCCTGTTATTCGGGTGTTCCGCAGATCATTGGACCATTGTCTGGCCTCGGACATCCGACCCGGCGTCGGCTTGTCTGCGGCTGTAAAGGGGCGCCTGTATCAGGCGCCCCCGCTGATTGACTGACAGTTTTTAAGCTGCCCAACCCCACTTGTAGTGGTGGTGCTCGAACGAGATATGCATATCAGTTCCGACCAGACCATCTTTCATGTGGCGGTACAGTGCTCGCCAATACGGTTGAATGGTCACACCTTCTTCCTGGATCAAGGCCTCGCCCTTGGCGACCACTTCCCGCCGTTTGTCGGCGTCCGCAATGGCAAGGGCTTCTGTCAGGATGGCGTCAAACTCGGGGTTAGCCCAACCGAACTCGTTCCACGCTTCGCCGGACTTATAAGCCAATGCCCAGATCTGAACACCAAGCGGACGGTGGTTCCAGTTGGTCGAGCTATAGGGGTACTTGGTCCAGTCATTCCAGAAAGTATTGCCTGGCAAAACCGTACGCTTGACCTTGATCCCCGCGTCGCGCAGCTGCGCGGCAACGGCGTCGTTCGTATTTCGGCGCCAGTCGTCGTCAATCGAAATCAACTCATGCTCGAAATCGGCCATACCGGCTTCTTCCATGAGCTTTTTCGCTGCCGCCGGATCGGTTGTCTGCTTGGGCAGCTCGGCATAGTCCGGGTGGATTGGTCCGACATGGTGGTTTTCAGCCGGAGCGCCGCGCCCGCCATAACCCAGTTCCAGTAGAACGTCGTTGTCTACCGCCATTTGCAATGCTTGACGCACGCGTTTGTCAGCGTAGATTTGTTTGCCGTCAACCTCAGCCAGCTGGTTCGGGCGGATCACAATGGTGGCCATGGTGACCACTTCGGATTTTTCGTAACCAAGGCCGTCCATCACGTCGATGAATTCACCCACGGATTCGTGCAGCATGTCGACTTCGTCCGATTCAAGCGCGGCCAGCCAAGCCGAGGGATCGGTGCCATAGTCGGTATACTCGATGCGATCCAGTGCTGGACGACCAAAGACTTCATCACCCCACCAGGTGTGGTCCGCATTGCGCGCCAACGAACATTTTACGCCGACTTCCAACTCTTCAATCAGATAGGGGCCGGTCCCCACATTGTTGGTCAGGTCATTTTCGTTGAATGAGCTATGGACGATTGCGGCAGGATAGTCCGACATACCGGCAATCAAAGAGATGTCTGAAGTGGGTAGGTTCAGCTTGACAGTTGTCGGATCTACAACTTCGATCCCGCCTTCAATGGCTTGACCTGTATCCGCATCGATCAACGTCGTGAAGCGGCCGGCCATCGAGTTGGTTTCCGAACTCTTGTCACACCAACGCGCAATATTTCGTGCGACGTCATCGGCAGTGAAGTCGTCACCATTGTTCCATTTTACGCCAGGGCGGACTTTCAGCGTATAAACGGTGGCGTCGTCGTTGATTTCCCAACCTTCCAACAACATGCCACGGAAAGTACCGTCCGAGTTGTATTCGACCAGATACTCCAGCGTGCCGCGGGTCTGGTTGCCCATTTCCGACCAGTCATATGTGCGCGGGTCTTTCAAGGCACGGACGCTCATTTGCACACGCAAGGTGCCGCCTTCTTGTTTGACGTCTTCGCCTTCGGCGCGAGCAGGAGCTGCCAATCCGATCATTCCGTACGCAGCTACGGCGGTGACACCCAAACCTGTGGCACGGGTCAGGAATTCTCGCCGACTTAGTTTGCCGTCCCGATACTCCTGAGCATGCATTTCCGCCGCCCAGTGAACCGGTCCTCCGGTGAATGTTTTATGTTTCATGAATGTCTCTCCCTGTGACACATTTTTTTTGAAGAGGTATGGAACCGCTCAGACCGATTGGCACCGGTCGGCAGGTTCTCGGAAGTTGTGTTGGATTCTAAACATCCCCATGTCGCTATTCGGCCCCAGAATTCGGATGAGGTCAACGTTCGAAATCGTCATAAGTGGGACAAAAACGACATGCTCAGGGTGAGTTTACCGCTCTGGCATGGGCGGCCCCGTTGGAATTCCATGATGTATACTGTCGTAAACCGTCGAAAGCGTACTGAATTGAGAATCGTTAAGAAAAAAACTTAACGTTGCAACGTATCATTTTGAGAAGTCTATGCGATTCCATTTCTGCATTCGTGCTCGGAACCAAGTGCGTTGTCGCTTGGCAAATTGGCGGGTGGATATCGTCGCGCGCTCTCTGGCTGCGTCCAGCGTCATTCGGCCGTCTAGATAAGCCATCAACTCGGGCACACCGATGGCTTTGAACGCAGGTAGTGTGGGGTCATACAGGTCACGCATTGCCTCGACTTCTTGCAGAGCGCCGGTCTCCAGCATCTGATCAAACCGGAGAGTGATACGGTTCAGAAGCCATTGTTTGTCCACGTCAAAAACGATCGGTACGGTGTCCGCAATATCCAGAGCCGGGGGGGGCGTATCGGCTTGCCAGTCGCGCAGGCTGCGTCCGGTGGCCCTCTGAACCTCCCACGCGCGCTGAACGCGGGCACGGTTCTGAATGTCGATCCGATTCAGGGTCTCTTCATCAACACCGGCGATCAGGGTGGGCAGGTCCAATTGGTCTGCCTCGGTCCGGATTTCAGGCGGGGTGGCAGGGATTTCGGCCATGCCTTCGGTCAGGGCTGAGAAATACAGGCCGGTGCCACCTACGATGATCGGGCGCTGATTTCCCAACAAAAGAGGCGTCACTTCGCGCACCCAATGACCGGTGGAATAGCCCTGATCATAGGAGACATGGCCATACAACAGATGCGGCGCACGGGCTTCTTCCTCGGCTGAAGGCCGGGCAGAAATAACCCGCCAGCAATCATAAACCTGACTGGCATCCGCATTGACGATCACGCCGCCGAAGGTCTCGGCGATCTGCAAAGCCAGTGCCGATTTACCCGAAGCCGTCGGCCCGGCAATCAACACGGGTTTATTGTTGGCGAGGGGTGGCAGGCGATCCCAAACTTGCAAACTGTCTTTGTTAGCCATCTGGGCTGCCCCAATCCTCACCAACCGCATTGAACCCGCGGAGCTTTTGCTTCATTTTGCGCCGGAAAATAAACCCGTGCCAGCCCGGAGCGCAACATGAGCCTTTCCCCAACTATCGAAGCAACCGATATCCCAAAGACCAAGTACAGCCGCGTGATGCTCAAAATCTCCGGCGAAGCGCTGATGGGGGATCAGGGGTTTGGCCTTCACCCGCCGACCGTTCAGCGCATCGCGCAAGAGGTCAAATCGGTGCACGATCTGGGTGTTGAAATCTGTATGGTCATCGGTGGCGGCAACATTTTCCGCGGCCTCAGCGGTTCGGCGCAAGGGATGGAGCGGACAACAGCCGACTATATGGGCATGCTGGCCACGGTGATGAACGCGCTGGGAATGCAATCCGCGTTGGAAGAGATCGGTGTTTTCACACGTGTTATCTCGGCCATCCGCATGGATGAAGTCTGTGAGCCCTACATCCGCCGCCGTGCCGTCCGGCACCTGGAAAAAAAGCGGGTCTGTATCTTTGCCGCCGGGACCGGCAACCCGTATTTCACCACCGACACCGCCGCGACTTTGCGCGCCAACGAAATGGCCTGTGAAGCGATTTTCATGGGCAAGAACGGTGTAGACGGCATCTATGACAAGGACCCCAAGGCGCACGCGGACGCAGTGCGTTATGACACGGTCACCTATGACGACGTGTTGGCCAAGCGGCTGCGCGTCATGGATGCCTCGGCCATCGCATTGGCCCGCGACAATAACCTGCCGCTGATCGTCTTCGGTCTGGACGAACCCGGCGGATTCCGCGGTATTCTGGCGGGTGAGGGTACCTACACCAAAGTTCAGGGCTAAGATTCCAATCATTTTTACAAAGCCGGGCCTTTGCGCTCGGCTTTTTCTTTTGTTCGGTCGTGTTGCGTTCTTGACGAAGCTACGGTCTCTGGGCAATTTGACGCCGTTCCTGCGCAACGTGGGGCTGCGGACACCCGCGGGTGTCGGCTGGGCTGGAAGACCTGCCATGATTTCTGAGGGTTCCGAAATCATGCTCGGGCACCTCTTGGATTTACGAGCATGATCAAGGAGGCACGTGCCATGAGCACTCTGGATATCAATTTCGTTCGGTCGCAGTTTCCGGCCTTTTCCGAACCCAGCCTGCAGGGGCAAGCATTTTTTGAAAATGCTGGTGGATCATACACTTGTAAGCCGGTGCTTGACCGGCTGACCCGCTATTACACTCAGCGCAAGGTTCAGCCCTATGGCCCCTATGATGCCAGCCGTCTTGCGGGTGAAGAGATGGACGAGGCCCGCGCTCGCATGGCCGCGATTTTAGGCGTCGATACCGATGAGCTGAGCTTTGGTCCCTCGACCACGCAGAACACCTATGTTCTGGCGCAAGCGTTTCGTCAGTGGATGACGCCTGGCGAGGCGATCGTCGTCACCAATCAGGACCACGAGGCAAACTCTGGCCCATGGCGGCGTCTGGCTGAGGGTGGCATCGAGATCCGTGAATGGCAGATCGACCCGGAAACCGGATCACTTAACCCGCAGGACCTTGAGAACCTGCTGGATGAAAAGGTCCGTCTGGTCTGCTTCCCGCACTGTTCGAACGTGATCGGAGAGATCAATCCCGTCACTGAAATCACCGCTATTGCCCATGCGGCTGGGGCGTTTGTTTGTGTCGATGGCGTCTCATATGCTCCGCACGGTTTCCCGAATGTCGGGCATCTGGGGCCCGATATTTACCTGTTCTCGGCCTACAAAACCTATGGTCCCCATCAGGGCTGCATGGTTATACGGCGTACCTTGGGCGAACTCCTGCCAAACCAGGCGCACTTTTTTAACGGTGACGTGTTGTACAAACGCTTTACCCCCGCCGGACCGGACCATGCGCAAATCGCGGCCAGTGCTGGCATGGCGGACTACGTCGATCTCCTGTGCGACCACCATAACGGACCCGAAGGCGATGCGACCAAGCGCGGGGCCTTTGTGCATGACCTGATGCGTGGGCAGGAGGTCGCTCTGTTGCAGCCGGTGCTGGATGCGGTCAAGGATCGCAACGCTGTCCGTCTGATCGGTACCTCTGATGCCGCGCGCCGCGCGCCGACCGTGGCTTTGTCCCTGAACCGGAACGCCGAAGCAGTTGCAGCCGATCTGGTCGCGCAAGGTATTATGGCGGGCGGAGGCGACTTCTATGCCGTGCGACCGCTGCAGGCGATGGGGGTCGATCCGGAGAAAGGTGTGTTGCGGGTCAGCTTTACGCACTATACGTCCCAACCGGAAATTGATCAGTTATTGAGCGGTCTTGACGCCGTTTTGTAATCCGGTTTCCGCTCGGCTTCGTAACACGAAGAAAGAAGCCGGGCGATCATGGAAAACAATCAATCACCAATCATTTTATGGTTCCGACGAGACCTGCGCCTGTCGGACCATCCTGCATTAAGCGCGGCGGCCCGAACGGGCCGTCCTATTCTGCCCGTTTTCATACTAGACGACCTCGCGCAATCGCTTGGAGCTGCGCCGAAATGGCGGCTTGGGCTAGGGCTTGAGGCGTTCGCAAAATCATTCGAGCAGGCAGGCGGCCGGTTGATCCTGCGACGCGGGGAGGCTCTGACCGTCCTGCGAAAATTGATCTCGGAAACTGGTGCTACGACCGTTTATTGGTCACGCGCCTATAATCCTGAAACCATCAATCGTGACAAGCGCATCAAGTCCACTCTGACAAAACAGGGAATTGAGTCAAAATCCTTCGCGGGCCACTTGCTATTTGAACCCTGGACCGTGGCCACCAAGACAGGCCAGCCGTTTCGGGTATTCACTCCGATGTGGCGGGCGGTGCAGGGGCGGGGTGTACCATCGCCCGAGGGCGCTCCACCAGCAATAGCTGCGCCCCGCCAATGGCCTGTTTCTGACAACTTGGCCGATTGGAAAATGGGAGCTGCAATGAACCGGGGGGCGAAGGTCGTCGCCCCATTTGTGCGTCCGGGCGAACAGGCGGCGTTCGACGCTCTGCACCTGTTTTTGGACCGAATCTCAACCTATTCCGCCGATCGTGATCGTTTGGACCTAGAGGGCACATCGAAGCTGTCGGAATACCTGTCCTTGGGTGAAATTGGTCCTCGCAGCATCTGGCACGCGGTTCAGAGTGCAGCGATGAATGGAGTTCATGGTACTGATGCCTACTTGCGCCAACTGGTCTGGCGCGAGTTTGCATACCACCTGATGTACCACTCACCCCACCTGTTGAGTGGCAACTGGAAACCCGAGTGGGACGCCTTTCCGTGGAACACAGATGCCCGCCAACCCGAGGTGGTTGCGTGGCACCGCGCCCGCACTGGCATTCCAGCCGTAGATTCTGGGCTGCGTGAGATGTATGTGACAGGTCGGATGCACAACCGCGCCCGAATGATCGTGGCCAGCTACTTGACCAAGCATCTGATGACACACTGGAAAATCGGAATGGACTGGTTTGCGGAGTGTCTGGTCGATTGGGATCCGGCTGCAAATGCGATGGGGTGGCAGTGGGTGGCTGGATCAGGCCCCGACGCCGCGCCGTTCTTTCGCATCTTCAACCCAGAAACGCAGCGCGAGAAATTCGACCCTGATGCCAATTACTTGAAACGGTGGATTGCCGAAGGGCAGGAAGCCCCGCCCGAAACGGCGCTGGCGTATTTCCGGGCCGCCCCGCGATCATGGGCGCTTGATCCAGAAGCTTCATATCCCGAACCCGTGGTCGAATTGGCCTCCGGCCGCGCGCGTGCCTTGGCGGCTTATGAAGGTCGAAAAACCGGGTAAGGAACTGAAAACTTGCCAGAAACACAAACTCGGCCTAGCTTTAAACTGAGGCCGCACAGGGGAGAGCGGATGATCCTGACGACAACCGAAGGGCAAAAAGACCTGCCCAGATACTTTGCTCAAGTGTTCAAGATGCTGAACCGGATGGAGTCCGGTCGGATGGACATAGCCTTGCCGGATGGCCGTGTGTTCCGCTCTGAGGGTGCCAAGCCCGGACCGGTGGCGCGGGTCGATATTCACGATCCTGACGTTTTTGCGCGTTTGGTACGCGAAGGTGAACTGGGCTTTTCGGATGCGTATCTGGAAGGTGATTGGAGTACGCCCGACCTGCGCTCTTTCATGGATCTTGTGCATCTGGGCACCGAAACCGTCTATGATGACTTCACTGGAAAGTTTCTGATTCAGGCCTACGAGCGCTTGCGGTTTTGGCTGCACCGCAACCACCGGCGTCAGGCCAAGAAGAATATCTCGTACCACTACGATTTGGGGAATGACTTCTACAGCTTGTGGCTGGACGATACCATGACCTATTCCAGCGCTCTGTTCGAGACGGGGCAGGAAAGCTTGGAAAAAGCACAAACCGCGAAATACGCAAGTCTTGTGGACGAGATGGGCGCAAAGCCCGGAGATCATATACTTGAGATCGGCTGTGGCTGGGGCGGTTTCGCTGAATATGCCGCAAAAGAGCGTGGCCTTCGGGTCACAGGTCTGACCATCAGTCAAGAACAGTTGAGGTTTGCGAAGCAAAGAGTTGAAAATGCTGGGCTTTCCGGCCTGGTGGAGTTCAAATTGCAGGACTATCGCGATGAACAGGGCCAGTATGACGGGATCGCTTCGATTGAGATGTTCGAGGCGGTCGGACAAAAGTATTGGCCCATCTACTTCGAAACTGTGCGCGAACGTTTAAAACCCGGCGCACAGGCCACTTTGCAAATCATCACTGTCGCGGACCATCGTTGGGAAATTTACAAGAATGGCGTTGATTTTATTCAGAAATATATCTTTCCAGGCGGAATGCTTCCGGCGCCTTCAGTGCTGAGACAACAGGTGACCAACGCGGGATTGAACGTGGTTAAATCACGGGAATTCGGCAAAAGCTACGATCTGACCCTGCGTCGTTGGTATGATACGTTCAACGACAAATGGGACGAAATTTCCGAAATGGGATTTGATGAGCGTTTTCGCCGCATGTGGAACTATTATTTGACCGCGTGCGGAGCAGCCTTTGACACCGGCAACTGCGATGTGACACAGATTACTATAGCAAAACCCAGTTAAAAAACGGAAATCCCGAATGCCAAGTGCTCCGCGTCTCGTTTCTGCTCTTTGTTTGTTGGTGGTGGCCTTTCTGGTCTCAAGCATGATCATCAACAACGGCGAAGAAGGGAAGGATTACGGCTGGTTCACCTACGCCAACATGCTGATCGGTTTCCTAGTTGGCTGGAAAGTAATGGGTAAACGCGTAGGCCGCGGCTGGACTTCTGCGGTCAATAACGGTTTGACCGGCATGGCGGCTACTGTGTTCTGGTGCCTGTTCGCGCAAGGCTGCAATGAAATGTTTCGGCTGGCCATGCGCCACCGCTATGACGGCCCGTTTGAAGCTCTTATTTCAATTTTCGAAATCAGTGTCGAATACAGCAAACTCTTGCTGACGCCGGAAATCCTGTGGACTTTGGCAATCGGAGCTCTTATCGCAGGTCTTGCAGCCGAAGAGGCTGGCCGCCGCTGGCGGTAAACCATCTGATTTAAAACGAGCTTCACTCTAGTGTCCGATTTGTTCTTTTACGGCACGCTCCGGCATTTACCGTTGCTGGAATGTGTGCTTGGTCGCCCGTCATCGCAACTGACAATTTCCGAGGCCAGTTTTCCGGATCATGCGGTTTATGGCGTGGCAGGGCAGGCTTTTCCGATGATTGTTCCGGAAAAGGGCAGCAGGGCCGAAGGCCTGATTGTGAAGGATTTCAACGCCGATGACCTGAAACGGCTGGCCTATTACGAGGGCGGGTTTGACTACGATCTTAGCCCTCATCAGGTGAATCTGCGCGATGGATCAAGGGCTAAGGTCAACGTGTTTTTCCCAGAACCCGGTCTTTGGACACCTGATAAACTGTGGTCCTTGCAGGATTGGGTCGATGAATGGGCTGAAGTGGTCGTGCTCGCCGCACAGGAGGAGATGGCGTACTACGGTAAAGTCGACGCCAGTACGATCGCCCGTAACTTCGCGCCTATCCGAACTCGGGCTTGGGCTAAACTGGCAGCGCGAAAACGCAGGACCGGTGACCCGCGTGACACGGCAAGAGATGTTATCGTCCAAAGTCACAGGCACGCGCATGTCAATTATTTCGGCGTAGAAGAGCTTGAGGTTCAGCATCGTCAGCATGACGGGACAATGGGGCCGGTTCTGAAACGCAGTGGTTTGATGCAAGGAGCTGCGGCCGTTGTTCTGCCCTACGACCCGGTGCGCGATACGGTGCTGCTGGTCGAACAATTCCGCGCGCCGGTTTTTCTGATTGATGATCCCGAGCCATGGATGTGGGAGCCTGTGGCGGGTATGGTCGACCCTGGCGAGACGCCGGAACAGACTGCCTATCGCGAAGCGCAAGAAGAGGCGCAAGTAAAGCTGGACGCTTTGGAATATGCAGGTGGGGCTTATTCTTCTAGCGGGTCGTCCACCGAATACGTGTACCTCTATGTCGGTCTGGGCGATCTTACCCGGACGATCGACAATGGCGGGTTAGCCTCAGAGGGGGAGGATATTCGAACGCAAATCCTGCCGTATGACACCTTCATGCAAATGGTGGACGCCAACGAATTCAAAGATTTGCCGCTGCTTTGTCTAGCCAACTGGTTGACCCGACATCGGGATCGTTTGCGCGGTTAAGGATCGCCGCTTGTGGTTGACGCACGGCATCTGTAAATCTTCGATGATACGTAATGAAATGAGGGCGCCATGCGCATTGCACGAGACCTTGCCGACGCAGTCGGGAAAACACCGCTGATCCGGTTGAAGCGCATCAGTGAAGAGACCGGGTGCGAGATTCTCGGTAAGGCCGAGTTCATGAACCCTGGCCAGTCCGTAAAGGACCGGGCGGCGCTTTATATTATCAAAGACGCCATCGCGCGCGGTGAGCTGAAGCCTGGCGGTACCATTGTCGAGGGCACCGCAGGTAACACCGGTATCGGTCTGGCGCTGGTCGGCGCGTCGATGGGTTTCAAGACGGTGATCGTGATCCCGGAAACCCAATCTGAAGAAAAGAAAGACATGCTGCGTTTGGCGGGCGCGCAGTTGGTGCAGGTTCCGGCCGCGCCTTATCGCAACCCCAACAACTTCGTGCATTACTCTCGGCGTCTGGCCGAGGAACTGGCGCAAACCGAACCCAATGGCGCCATTTGGGCGAACCAGTTCGACAACGTTGCGAACCGTCAGGCGCATGTGGAAACCACGGGCCCGGAAATCTGGGAGCAAACCGGCGGCAAGGTTGATGGCTTTGTCAGCGCCGTGGGCTCGGGCGGCACGCTGGCCGGGGTAGCTGACGCGCTGCAGCCAAAAGGGGTAAAGATCGCGCTGGTCGATCCGATGGGGGCAGGGCTCTATTCCTACTACACCACCGGTGAAATCGCGATGGAGGGCAGCTCGATCGCCGAAGGCATCGGTCAGGTGCGGATTACCAAGAACCTCGAAGGGTTCAAGCCGGACTTTTCCTACCAGATGACCGACAACGAGGCGCTGCCGTATATCTTTGACCTGCTGCGCGAAGAGGGTCTGGTCATGGGGGGGTCGACCGCGATCAACATGGCAGGCGCAGTGCGTCTGGCCAAGGATCTGGGACCGGGCCATACTATCGTGACGATCCTGTGCGACTATGGCACGCGCTATCAGTCCAAGCTGTTCAACCCTGAATTCTTGCGCGAAAAGGAATTGCCGGTACCGGATTGGATGACCGAAGCGCCACGCAGCATTCCCGGCGTGTTTGAGGACGTATGATGCTGCGGCAGGTCCGCCTGTTTCTAGCCCTCTTTCTGGTTTGCTTTGCCATGCTGGGCGGCCCCGTTGCCGCCGAGTTGACCGATCAGCAAAGCGAGTACTACCAGAAATGGATCGAAACAGCGGACCGGGCTGAGGTTGAAATTAAGGCTGACCGAACGTCGAATGCGGCGCTCGAGAACCTTCGGTCTGAAATCCACAACTATCGTGAAGATTTCAACACCGCGCGCAGCGCCAATACAGACCGTATCCAAACACTGGATGCGCAGATCAAGGCGCTTGGACCTGCGCCAGAAGGGGATGCGACTGAGCCCGAAGAAATCGCCAAGCTGAGGGCGCATCTGGAAGATCAACTAACCAGCCTTCAGGTTCCGCAGATAATCTCGGAAGAAGCGTTCAGCCGGGCAAACGGGCTGATCAGTGAGATCGACAGACTGCTGCGCGAACGGCAAACACGAGAGCTGCTTGAGCGCGGAGTATCCCCACTCAACCCGGTGTATTGGGGGCCTGCCTGGGTCGATATTGTCGATTCCGTGCGCCGCCTGATCCATGAAACTGCTCTGAACCTGAAATCAGGCTACGTCGAGGACCGTCTGAAAGACCGCGGGCTGGGTATCTTTTTCCTGATCATGGCCGCGGGAGTGTTGCTGTACTATGGCCGATACTGGTCAGAGGCCGCGGGCGAGTACATGCGGCAATTAGGCGGGCAGGGCAGTGGCGTCTGGACCTTCTTGGTGTCACTGCTGCGTATCCTGCTTCCATGGATGGGGGTCTGGCTTTTGGTGCAGGCGATTGTCATGACTGGCCTGGTAGGGTTGCGTGGCACATTGTTGATTCAAAACGTTCCTTATTGGGCGGCCCTTATCTTTTATTACGATTGGATTGGCCGTCAGGTTTACGTCTCGCAGGTTGCTCAGAATTTCAATCGCTTTTCCCGAAAGAGCGTCACTCAATTGCGAGTGTACCTTGATATTCTGGCGATTTTCCTGATCGTGTATGAATTCGGGCTGTTGTTCGACCAGATCGAGAACATCACGGATGCGACCCGGGCGGTCATCAGTTTTCCGGTGGTTGTCGGATCGGCACTGGTCCTGCTGCGTATCCGCCGTATTCGCTCGGTCAAACCGGAATCTGTTGAGGGACAGGAAAGCGAAACGCCGCGCAGCGCCGGTCTGACCCAGATAGTGGAGTTCGTGCGTCGCGCGTTGTTCCTTTTGGGCATCGCCAGCCCGATTCTGGCAGCAATCGGCTATACCAACGCGGCCGAGGCGATTGTATTCCCGACGGTCAAAACGCTGGTTCTTTTGGCTGCGCTGGCGATTCTCCACCGCTTCTTGACCTCTGTCTACGGCTGGATCAGCGGGCAAGGTGAAGCCGCGCGGGACTCGTTGTTCTCGGTGCTGACCGGGTTTGTCATCGCGATCTTGTCTCTGCCGATTCTGGCGCTGTACTGGGGCGCGCGGCAAACAGATCTGCTTGAGGTCTGGTCGCGCCTGCTTCTGGGGTTCGACATTGGCGGCGTCAGAATTTCACCAAGCAATTTCTTTACCTTCGTTGTCGTCTTTATCATCGGCTACGCGCTGACACGGTTGTTGCAGAGCGGGTTACGGAACTCGCTGCTGCCCAAAACCAACATTGATCCGGGCGGCCAGAACGCCATCGCGGCAGGCACCGGCTATGTCGGGATATTCCTAGCGGCGCTGGTTGCGATCATGATCGCTGGATTTGACCTGTCGTCGCTTGCGATCGTCGCAGGTGCATTGTCGGTCGGTATCGGTTTCGGACTGCAGACCATCGTTTCAAATTTCGTCTCAGGCATAATTCTTCTGGTCGAACGCCCAATCTCGAAGGGGGACTGGATCGATGTGAACGGGATGATGGGCTATGTGCGCGACATCTCGGTTCGGTCCACGCGGATCGAAACGTTTGACCGGACCGATGTGATCGTTCCCAACTCGGACCTGATCAGTGGTGTGGTGACGAACTACACACGCGGAAATACAATCGGTCGGGTTATTGTTCCGGTGGGTGTAGCTTATGGAACCGATACCCGTGTGGTTGAGAAGATTCTGGGTGAGATCGCAAACGCGCATCCCATGGTATTGGCGCACCCGGCCCCCAGTGTGGTGTTCCAAGGCTTTGGCGCTGACTCTCTGGATTTCGAAATTCGGGCCATTCTGCGCGACGTGAACTGGGTATTGTCGGTGAAATCTGACATGAACCACGAGATTAACCGCCGCTTTGTCGAAGAGGGGATCGAGATTCCGTTCGCGCAGCGCGATGTTTGGTTGCGCAACCCCGAGGCATTGCAGGGGCAGCCAGCCACGCAGAAGCCTGAGCCCGAAGTTGAAAAAAAGCCAGCCAGACAGTCTTCGTCGGCGCCAGTGGACATGACCGAGGCCGACTTGACCGACGGTGATGGGGATGAGGTATAAGCTGGTTTGTGGCGGAACAGCAGAAGGTTGAATTTTCGCCGTATTCGCCCCTTGCAAATCCCCCGATGATGGTCCAAATATCGCGCCCACGGAGAGGTGGCCGAGTGGTCGAAGGCGCACGCCTGGAAAGTGTGTAGGCGGGAAACCGTCTCCAGGGTTCGAATCCCTGTCTCTCCGCCATTCACTTACAAAGTCAACGTTGGTGAAAGTATGACACTTTCAGTAGTCACTTCGCATTCGATGTACCGATTGCTGGTGTAAATTCGTATCATATTTCTGCCCACATCTATGCTAGCAGTTGAAACTCCGCTTGCCAGATTGGTTGGTGAAGGCTCGTGTTTTCACATTGATCGCTTCAACGTTGGAAAAGAATTGGCAGGGAACCAGCATCACCGCCACAACCTTTGGGGCGTTGCAATAGGTCCGTTCAAAAAAGCCCCGCATGGATTGATGAAGTGCTAAGGTGCATTGGTAATTAAGTTTCTTTGCGCACTTTGAATTCGAAAATTGATCGGTTGGGGGACGTGGTGAATTTTATTGTTGATGGACTTAATGGCATTCTCTGGAACTATGTTCTTGTCTACGGGCTCTTAGGGGCCGGCTTTTATTTCACGATCCGGCTTGGCGCGCCGCAGTTTCTTCATTTTGGTGAAATGCTGCGAGTCATCACTTCGGCCCCCGGCACGGATAGACGCGGTATCACACCGTTTCAGGCGCTGACCGTCAGCCTGGCATCCCGGGTAGGCACCGGCAATCTTGCCGGTGTAGCCGTCGCGTTGACCCTGGGTGGTCCCGGCGCTATTTTCTGGATGTGGATGGTGGCCTTGGTCGGAATGGCGACGGCCTATTCAGAAAGCACGCTCGCACAGCTGTACAAAGTCACGACCAAATCAGGTGACTATCGCGGTGGACCTGCATTTTATATTTCCAAGGGTTTGAATGCCCCTTGGGCAGGCGTGTTGTTTTCGTTCTGTCTGATCCTAAGCTTTGGACTGATCTTTGTCGCGGTTCAGTCCAATTCAATCGCCGAGGCCCTGAACGGAGCCTTTGGCGTAGAGAAGATTTGGGTTGGCGTTGCTGTGGCTGCCGCCGCTGCGGTAGTTATTTTCGGGGGCATCAAAGCCATTGCCCGTGTCGCGGAGATTCTGGTTCCATTCATGGCCGGTGGATACCTTCTGATCGCTATCGTCGTGATGGCTCTGAACATCACCGAGGTTCCGGGCTTGTTGTGGCTGATTGTTTCCAGCGCGTTGGGCCTACAAGAGGCCGCCGGTGGTGTTGCGGGCGGCGTCATGGCGGCCATGTTGAACGGCATTAAACGTGGTTTGTTTTCGAACGAAGCCGGAATGGGATCCGCCCCGAATATTGCTGCCGTTGCAACGCCATCACCGCATCATCCTTCCAGTCAGGGGCTGGTGCAGGCGTTTGGCTGTTTTGTCGATACGATCCTTGTGTGCACTGCGACCGCACTTTTGATCCTGTTGTCCGGGGTGTTGGGGGGCGATGGCATTACCGGTATGCAGCTGACACAGAACGCATTGGACGTTCATCTGGGGCCGTTTGGCACCTACTTCATTGCGATCGCAATCATTTTCTTTGCTTTCACGTCAATCCTCGGCAACTACTCTTACGCCGAGAACGCCATGGCGTTTCTTGGGCTGGAAGGCAAAGTCGCGATGACAGCGCTGAGGGCAGCTTGTCTTGCGATGGTGGTATGGGGGGCACTTCAAACAGTGACAACCGTCTTTAACTTTGCTGACGCTGCGATGGGGTTGATGGCGGTTATCAACCTGACGGCGATCCTTCTCTTGTCCGGTACGGTCTACCGACTGACAAAGGATTACTTCGGCCAGAGAAAGGCCGGTCAGGAGCCAACCTTTGTGCTTGAGGATTTCGAAGGTGCGACGGAAGGTGTTTCACCAAAGATCTGGAGCGAAGATGCGCAAACCTCTTGATCCTGAACGAACGCAGGCAACTCTCAACGAGATTGCACAGCGCATGGCCGGAGAGGTCAATCGCGGAGAGGTGGCCGACTATATCCCCGAATTGGCCGATGTCTCGCTGAATCAGTTCGGGATTGCGGTTGCACCGCTTGAGGGGCCGCCCTTGGTCGCAGGGAATGGCGACGTTCCGTTTTCGATTCAAAGCATTTCGAAAGTCTTCGGTCTGGTTATTGCTTTGGAACATGTCGGAGCAACGCTCTGGCGGCGTGTTGGGCGCGAGCCGTCGGGTGACCCGTTCAATTCCATTGTTCAGCTTGAATTCGAACGCGGCAAGCCTCGCAACCCCTTTATCAATCCGGGGGCGATTGTTGTGTCCGACATAGTACTGGAACATCAGCCAGACGGTTCAGATACCCACCCGGTTCTGGACCTCTGCCGACGACTGGCAGATGCGCCGGAGATTCCGGTGGATGAAGACGTTTTTGCGTCCGAAGTTGCAACGGGCGACCGGAACAGGGCGCTTGGCTATTTCATGTTGGCTGAAGGAAACATCAAAGGCGACGTGCGTGCAGTGACCGAAAGTTATTTTCGGCAATGTAGTATTGCGATGAGCTGCCGTCAGCTTGCAAAAGCAACACGTTTCCTTGCAGCAGGGGGCGAGGGGCAGGATGCTAAAATCGCTGCTGTTACCTCTGAGCGTGTTCGACGCATCAATGCCCTGATGATGACCTGCGGCTGTTACGACGCCTCGGGTGAGGTTGCTTTTCGGATCGGGTTGCCCTGCAAAAGCGGCGTCGGAGGAGGTGTCGTCGCCATCGTCCCCGGCATTGGTTCGATCGTTGCATGGAGCCCCGGGCTGGACGAAAAAGGAAACTCTGTTTTGGCTCTCAGAGCAATCGAAGAGCTGGCGCACGGGTTGGATTGGTCTGTCTTTTGAACCTTATGGCTTAACGCTTGCGGCTTAGAAGGCCGTATTTGATCGCCCATCCCCGGAGGGACAGGGGTTTGCTCCTGTCTTTCTTGAGCGCATGCTTTGGCCGCAGGCCGCTTTTTCTGTTGAATTCAAAAACATCAATTACCCGTTCGGCACAGCCACAGGCTTCACCCATTCCAACCTTGGCATAGTAGAACTTTTCGAAACTTTCGGGGTTTTGCATGTCGGTCCTCCTGTCGTCATTCTCCATCTTCAGGTTTCGGTTTGCCAATCACATTCCTCGGAGCGAGGCGACGGCGCCAATTCAGGGGTTCGTCGCCTCAAGATTTCGAAGGTCGCAAGAACGTCAAGACGACAGCTGGGTATAGGCGGACATCAAAACCGCAATGATGATCAACTCGACAACTAGGGGAGGCAGCACGGCCTTGTCGAACCCATCAACAACAATCCCGACAATGCGGCCAAAGGCGACAATCCCCATAAGGATAGCAACAGCTACAAAGCCGAGGGTCTGTCCGGTTGTTAGCCCGATCAGCAGCATTGCCACACTGGCTAGAAACAGCCCGCCAATGACCGAGCGAATGGTGCTGAGGCCGGGGACACCATTCGGTTCGACCGCGAAATTCGCCAGCATGCGCCGCGGCGCGAACATGGACATGAGGCCAAGGCCCGCCAGCATCAGGGTTGCGAGGCCGACGAGGATTTGAAGGGTAAGTTCCATACGGTATCTCCTTTTGCGCGGGGTCAGGCGAACTGGTGAACGGCCTGGTTTGCGTTGTCCTGATAGGCGGGGTTCGACAGGTCGGGATCGATGCTCGACTGATCCACAACCGGCCCAGTCGGGTAGTCTGGTCCGCTGGCATAGAACCGACCGCTTTCGAATTTCGGGTTGAGCAGCCCCTCGACATAGCGGCTGGCTCCCTTGTCGATACTGTGCATCATGCCGAAAAGGGGCATCAGCCTGCCGCCAATGTGTTTGAAGAACAGCCGCTTTAGGAAGGGCAGCTCATCCATGCCGTTGGTGCCGGTCGTGCCCCCAGGGCTCATAGTGACAAAACGGATATGCGGATGTTGCCGTGCCATCGAAGCCATCCAGTGTGCACCGACGAGTTTAATGTTGGCGTAGACTTCAAGAGGATCAGCCTTGGGGCCGAACTTCGTGCCATTGGCGATAGATGTGAACTCCTCAACCGAATAGCTTGCCATCTTTGGGCGCTCGATCCCCATCTTGGGAATACCACGCGCCGCTTCTGATCCGGCATACAGGACCGTCGAGGTCACCAACTGGCGCTGCAGCAATTCATCGACCAATACAACATGGCCCAGCATGTTGGCGGCAAACATGTTGGTCACACCGTCGGGGGTCAGGTCATTCCGGTTGCTACCGATTGTGCCGCCTGCGTTCAGAACGACCGCATCTACCGGAGAGGTCATCTGCCCGACCGCGGCCCGGACCGAGGCCGGGTCCGCGACATTAATCAGGGTAATCTCGAAAATGTTGCGCCCGGTTTCGGTCTGCAACTCTGTTTTTGCTGCCTCTGCTTTAGCTTGGTTTCGGCAGGCGAGATAGATTTTGCTGATGTCATCGCGCAAAGCCAGTTGCCGGGCCGCTTCTCGGCCCAAACCGGCATTCGCGCCGGTGATGAGAACAGATTGGATAGGGGTCATCGCTTTGGGTCCATTCCATTTTGGTTCGACGACTTAACCTAGCGTGTTTGAATTTTGACGTGTATCTGGGTAAAAGTGGACATGATGCTTCAAATATGAACCTACAATATTGAGGCCCTATGAACATACAGGAAAGCCATAGCCTGAACTGGGACGATCTAAAGTTCTTTCTTGCCGTATCCCGCAGCGGAACCATACGCGGTGGAGCCGACAGTATTCAGGTCAACCACACAACCTTGGCGCGGCGTTTGTCCGTCATGGAGGAACGTATTGGCAGCCGGTTGTTCGACCGCTCGAAACAGGGGCTGGTTCTGACCCAACTTGGCGAAGACCTACTGCCCTATGCCGAGAGGGTCGAGGAAGAGATGGCCACCGCATCCCGGATTATCGTTGGGCGAGATGCCGAACCTTCCGGCACTGTCTTTGTCACCCTGCCACACGGGTTGGCAATGACCTCGGTCATGGATGACCTGTCAGCCTTTGCTGCGCGCTATCCCGATATCTCGCTAAACTTGACGTTCACCAATGATGTGGCAGATCTGACCCGCCGCGAAGCGGATGTATCCTTGAGGGTGGCACACGAAGTAACGGATGACGTGGTCGGCCGTAAACTTGTTCAGATGTCGCAGGCGGCCTACTGCACACGCTCCTATGCCGACGGGATCAGTGACAATGGTGGAGAAGGCTTGCACTTCATTGGCTGGCACGAGCCGGAAGGGGCCACCACCGCGAAATGGATACGCGACAGTTGCTATCCCAAGGCTCAGTTGAAACACCGTGTCTCGGAACTGGTGCCGATGATAACGCTGGCTGCTGCAGGGTTAGGTATGGCCTATCTGGCCTGTAACATCGGCGACCGCCATCCGGACCTGATCCGCGCGCCGTTTCAGAAACCGTTGCCATACCGAAGCCTGTGGCTGCTGCTGCACCGCGATCTGCGCAACACAGCCCGTGTTCGTCTTTTCGTGGATTTTCTGGCCGAGCGGATCACGTCTAGAAAAAATGAGTTCTGGGTGGCGGGTACTGACCCCTAAAGAAACAGACCTGTTCCATTCGCTTAGTAGGTTGAGCTTCGCTGGTCAATTTTCTGGAGCCGCCTACGACTTCTCACACTGTTGTTTACACAGACATATTTCCTTGCGTACGATCCGGGTGAATTTTTCCGATCGTTTGAACGCAAGGGTTTAACACCATGTCTGATACACTGAACCTTCATAAGTTTGAGAACCTAAGTCCTTTCCAGATCAAAGACGAACTAATCAAGCTTGCTCAGAAAGAGTCGCGCCAGATGGCTCTGCCTTACCTGAATGCTGGGCGCGGCAATCCCAACTGGATTGCCACCAAAGCGCGTGAGGCGTTCTTCCTGCTGGGCCAGTTCGCGATGACCGAAGCGCAGCGTCATCGCAATGAACCGCAAGTCGGGCTGGCCGGGATGCCGCAGGGGCCGGGTTGTTATGAACGGCTCAAAGCGTATTGCGAAAACTCTGTTGAAAAGAACGGCCCTCCTGGCGCGGATACGCTGGTCGCAGTTGTGGACTTTGCGATCGAAAAATTCGACTTCACTCCGGACGGTTTCGTGCTGGAACTGACCGACGGTATGGTCGGTGACCACTATCCGACGCCCGACCGTTGTATGCAGCACAATGAGGCTATCGTTCATGAATATGTTATGTGGGCGATGTGTTCCGGGCACCGTCCCAAAGCGAAGTTCGACATTTATACGGTTGAAGGCGGCACCGCTGCGATGTGCTATATCTTCAAGGCACTCAAGAACCAGCGGCTGTTGAATGCGGGCGATACGATTGCTTTGGGCACGCCTATATTTACGCCTTATCTGGAAATGCCGGTGCTGGAAGACTACGGGCTGAACGTGGTGGATGTGTCCTCGGAGGAGGAAGATCATTTCCAGCTGACCGATGACGATCTCGAACAGTTGGCTGACCCCAAGGTCAAGGCGCTGTTTCTGGTCAATCCGGGCAACCCGTCCTCGGTCGCGATCAGCCCCGAGGTTATGACCCGCTTGGTCAATTTCGTCAAAACTCGCCGTCCTGACCTGATCATCCTGACGGATGACGTCTACGGCACCTTCATTCCGAACTTTCAGTCAGTGATGGGGCATCTGCCCGAGAACACGATAGGGGTTTATTCCTACTCCAAATATTTCGGATGCACCGGTTGGCGTCTCGGGGCCATTCTGGTGGCCGAGAACAATATCTTCGACAAGATGATTGCCGAGGCCCCGACCGAGACCAAGGCGGTCGTTAACGCGCGGTATGAGACACTGACGCCTGATCCGTCCTCTTTCAAGTTCATCGACCGGATCGTGGCGGACAGCCGCGATGTCGCGTTGAACCACACGGCGGGACTGTCGCTGCCTCAGCAGGTGATGATGACGCTGTTTTCACTGGTCGAACTGATGGATGAGGACAAAGCATATCAGAAGTTCTGTTGGGGTATCTTACAGCATCGCTTCGACGAGTTGGTCGAGGGGATGGGCATCGAAGTGCCTGACAACCCGCTATTCGACAAGTATTATGGCATCATCGATTTCGAGTTCTGGTTGCGCAAATACGTGGGGGACGAAGTCGTAGAGTGGATCAAGGAGAACGTTCACCCGCTCGATATTTCGTTCAAACTCGCTCAGGACCACGGGATCGTGCTGTTGAACGGGTCGGGATTTGATGCGCCGAACTGGTCGGCGCGGGTGTCCTTCGCCAATTTGGATGACAGTGCCTATCGTCAGATCGGCCGCGCGGTGCGGGCAGTTGCTGTGGGCTATGTGCAGGCCTATCGCGCCTCGAAGGGGCTGCCGCTGCACGGCTAAGTGCGTGCGGGGGAGGGGAGCTTGCAATGGAACTGATCGGGTCGATCTTTGGGCACCATCCCGCTCTGGCCCTGTTTTGCAGCCTCGCCCTTGGGTATGCGCTGGGTCAGATCACCATCGGCTCGTTTACCGTTGGTTCGGTGGCGGGTTGCCTTTTGGCCGGGGTTCTGGTCGGTCAAACCGGGGTGGTCGTGTCGGATGACTTAAAACAGGCGTTCTTCATGTTGTTTCTGTTTTCCATCGGATACCGGACCGGACCGCAGTTTTTTCGGTCAATGAACCTCCACGCGTTGCCGCAAATCGCTATTACGGTTTTGCTCTGCGTTGTGGCGCTGGCGGTTGCGGCTCTGCTGGCGCCTTTGTTGGGCTTGTCCGCGGGGATTGCTGCCGGGCTTCTGGCCGGCGGTGTCACCGAAAGCGCAACACTGGGGGTGGCGATAGACACCTTTGCCAAAACCGGGGCTGAGGAGGCGGCGCAACAGATCTTTGACAGTGAAATAGCCACCGGGTTCGCCGTTGCTTATTTCGTCGGTGTCATTGCAACGATCTTTTTCCATACGCAACTAGCGCCCCGCTTTTATGGCCGGTCACTCAAAGAAGCATGTGCGGAGTACGAGGCGAAGCTCGACAACAACGACGCGCCTATGGTGTCTGAACATCGCGATTTCGAGGCCCGTGCCTATCGCATCAATCCCGAACTCGCGGGCCACACCGTAGCTGAGCTTGAGGCTCGTGTTCCCGAGCATGTCCGTGCCTTTTTTGACCGGGTTCGACGCGGGGGCAAAATCCTGCCCACCTCGCGTGATATGGTGCTGCAAGAGGGTGATATTGCGGCCATCGCCGGAGTCAGGTCTTACTTGATCGACCACACCACCATGCTGGGGGAAGAGGTTGAAGACCCGGAGCTTCTCGATCTTCCAGTTCAGACCAACGATATCGTTGTGACCAACACCGCCGTGGTCAACAAAACTCTGGCCGAGTTGTCAGGCCGCCCAGAGGCGCGAACTATCTATTTGCGTGGGATCATGCGCAGCGGAGAGCGGCTGCCCATCTTTCGCGGCGTGACTTTGCACAAGGGTGACGTGCTGACCGTGTCGGGCACCCGCAGCCATATCGAAGATGCCGCCGCTCGCTTGGGTTATCTGGACCGCGAAACCAGCAAGACGGACATGATTTTTGTTGCCTTTTTTATCCTACTGGGTGGGCTAATAGGAATTCCTGCACTGAAATATGGGGCGATTGAGTTGGGGCTGGGCACCTCGGTCGGGGTGCTGCTGGGTGGTCTGGTGGCGGGGTGGCTGAGGTCTATGCACAGGACGTTTGGCTTTGTGCCCGAGGCGACGCTGTGGATTTTCGACTCGCTGGGTTTGTGTGTGTTTGTAGCCTGCGTGGGGATCACGTCCGGGACCAGCTTTGTGACCGGAGTGTTGGAAAGCGGGCCGTCACTGATCTTTGGGTCAGTAGCAATTGTATTGCTGGCCCACGGAACAGCGGTTGTCGTGGGCCGCAAGGTCTTTGATATCAATGAGGGTATATTGGCGGGCACCTGCTGCGGGGCAGGGACCTCGGCCCCCGGTCTGGCCGCTGTTCAAGAAGCGGCGCAGAGCCAGGTTCCCACGCTGGGTTATGGACTTGGCTACGCCGTGGGTAACGTGCTTCTGGCCCTGTGGGGCTCCGTCATCGTGATCCTGCTTATGTAGCTTACGGCACGAAGGCGACGACCAGCGGCCCCCAGAGAGTTAGGAAAATGTTCGCCACCGCGTAGGTCATGGTGAACGCAGGCGTCGGGGTCGAGTTCCCGGCCTTTTCCAGCAAAGTCGCAAAGCCGGGATTGCCCGAACGAGACCCGGTGACCACCGCGCACGCCTCGACCGGGTTTTTGATCCGCAGCACGAAATAATTTATTGGGAATTGCACGATCATCGGCATCAGCGTTACGACGACACCCAGCAACAGCAAGGTAATGCCATATTCCTGAATGGCGTCCAGCGCAGGCTTCCCTGCATTCAGGCCAACAACGCCGACAAACACTGCCAGACCAAAACTCTGTAGAAAATTTGCGGCGCCTCGGTTGATGCCGCCGATCTTGGGCCGCCGGATACGCAGGTAACCGATGATCAAACCGGTCACGAGGCAACCAAGGCCGGATCCCAGCGCCACTTTCGTGCCCGCGATGACAAAGCTGATCTCACCGATCAGATAGCCGATGGCCACACCGATCCCCAAAGCGATGAAATTCGTGACCGAGGCCGAAGGCGGCACATAGCCCGCCACTTTCGACACCCGGTTCAGGTCATCCTTGTGTCCGACGATTGAAACCTCGTCGCCCGCGTGGATTTCGGTGTTGTGCAGGACGGGCACGTCATGCCCCATGCGCGTGATCTTTGAGATATGTACGCCGCGCCTCTGATCAGCAGTCAGTGCTTCACGTAGCTCCGACAGGGTTTTGCCTGCCAGCTTGCGGTTGGTGATCACGACGTTGCGGCGTTCTTCAACAACCGTCAGTTCGGGCGGGTATTCTCCGATCTCACCACTTGCGGTGCCCTCGAACTGTGTCAGGCTCGAAACCAGCGCCGATACGACGATCACGTCACCCGCGTTGACGACAGTTTCAGGAGTCGGGTCAACCGGGGTGCCGTTTTGCAACAATTTTTCGACAATCAGATCGCCGTCGTATCCACCTTCGATGGCTTTCACCGTTTGGCCCGTAATCGAGGCTTCGGCATTCACCTGATAGGCGCGTGCATCGAAGCGGTTCATCGGAAGGAATTCGCCTTCCTCTAACTTGCGACCTCCGCCGCTGAGTTTCTGGGCCAGCTTGATCGCCTCTTGCCGCAGGTCGACGCGAAGGATGATCGGAATGACACTGACCGCCAGAATGGGGCCGATAGAGCCAAAGATATAGGTGACCGAATAGCCTACAGCGATATTGGTTTTGAGCTTCTCGGCCTCATCCGCAGCGAGACCGAGCAAATCGATGGCGTTGCCAGCGGTGCCGATGATGGCCGATTGCGTCAACCCGCCTGCCGCCAACCCTGCGGCCAGCCCTTTGTCCAATCCGGCTAGTCTGGCGACCACGATAACAAAGAACAAACCCCACAGGGTCATCATGAAGGCGGCGAGAAGTTTGGTCAGTGCCGTTCGGTTCAGTGCGGCAAAAAACTGCGGACCGCCGTTGTAGCCGACCATGAAAATGAACAACGAGAAAAACACGTTCTGGACGTCCGTGCTGAGGTTGATGCCTCCGATCTGCCCCACGAACACTGCCACCAGCAAGGTGCCGGCAATGCCGCCAAGTTCAAACTTGCCGACCCGAAATTTGCCGACGCCGTACCCAAGACCCAGACACAAAAAGAGTGCCATAATTGGAAAGGTGCGGAGCTGTTCAGTGATCAATTCCATAGTGAATTCTCCAGAGTTTATACACTGGTTGGTTCGACGCCTTAGTGTGCTGATAAGAAAGAAAATTTTGGTTTCTGTCGACGTGCTGGTGTCAGGTAAGCACCAAGAACGGATTCTGTCAAACTTAGAAGGATCAGAAGAAAAGAATGTGTTCCTTTCAAACCCAATGGGCTCGGGAATGCTGAGCGTTGATCAACGGTTAAGCTCTCGCCGTTTGCTTCCCAATTTTTATTGTCACCATTGACAAAATATTTTCTTACATTAATTGTCATCAGTGACAATAAAAGGGGTGCAGATGCCACGACCTTCGCTGAAAGACCAAAGATCTCACGAGATACTCGACGCCTATTTGACGTGTGTGGCGCGGTTCGGACTCGACGGCGCAACGCAAGAGCGGATTGCGGAAGAGGCCAGTGTTAAGCGGCCGTTGTTGCGTCACTACCTTGGGAACAAGGATGAAATGATCACTGCGCTTGCAGAATATGTGATTGCTGGTTTTGCAGATTCTTTGGAAGGGTTGTGCCAAGCTCTGCCCGAAGATGCATTGCCATCGGACCTTGTGGAGTTGTTGTTTTCGGAGGACAGCGGGACCGATCCTCGGTTGATGCTGGCTTATCAGGCACTGGTGACTGCGGTGCCAGAACGACCGGACTTGCGGCAAGGTCTGATGGAAAGTCTCACAGAGTTTTTGGACGTTGTTGAGGCGATCCTCCGGCGCGCGGCCAAATCCGCTTCGGACGCAAACATCCGTGCCGCGACGCAGGGGATTTCCGCGATATTTGTCAGTATGGATGCCTTGTCCCCTCTGGACCCACCTCAAGCCTGGCGCGCGGAACTGAAACTGGCGGCCTCGATGCTGGCAACTGCTCTAGAGGCAAAAAAATGAACTTGGCCAGAACCGCAAACTATATCGCTCTGCCTATCCTGTTGGTCGCGACCATACTTGGGCTCTATTGGGTCTGGGGGGTGCTTTTCGTCTGGTGGATCGTTCCGACGGTTATGAATGGACAGGCTTTTCTTGTGTTCGAAATCAACCGTGAGGACGATCCGGTTCTCTACTGGGCCATTGTCGGCCTATGGGCCGTGCTGGGTCTGATGATGATCGCCGCCAGCCTGTTCCCCCAATACGCTCATCTGCTTGCCTGAGGTGCCTTGATGTCCAAAATGTACCACCATCTTCCTGTTGAGGCCTACACTTCAAAAGACTGGTTTGACCGAGAGCAACGCCTCATCTTTTCGCGCACATGGCGCTTTGCCGGGCTGGTCGAAGACATTCCGGGTCCTGGGCATTACCTGTCGGTACAGGCAGGGCTGAACAATCTTTTCATTGTCATGGGGCGTGACCATCGGCTGCGCGCGTTTCACAATATCTGCCGCCACCGAGGCACCCAGTTGATACGAGCAGTTGGCAAGACGCAAAAGGCGCTGACCTGCCCATATCACGACTGGACTTATGATCTGGAAGGCAACCTGATTTCGGTTCCCGACGAAGCCACCGAATTCCCCGGCGGCGTCGACAAATCTTGCCTTGGCCTAAAACCAGCCAGCGTGGATGTCTGGCGCGGGATGCTATTCGTTCACCCAGCCCCGGACGCGCCGTCCCTTGCTGAATGGTTCGGAGAAGTTGATCCGTTCTTGGGTCCTCATAAGCCCGAGGAACTGGTCGAATATCCCGAAGGTCGCAATAGCTACGAGATCAAAGTCAACTGGAAGATCGTCGTTGAAAACTACATCGACGTCTATCACCTGAGCCACCTGCATTCGAACACGCTGCACATGTATGACCATGCAAAGGCTGAATACGGGTGGAAAGGCCCTCATTATCATTTCTGGGAACCCCCTTCCGCAGCTTATGCGAAGGATCATGAAGCCAACCTTCCGATGCCGCGCACGATCCCCGAACCTCACGTCGGTGCATGGGTTCCGATGCTGTTTCCCGGTATTGGCATCGGGGCCAGCGAGGAAAGCTGGAACCTGTTCATCATTACCCCGTTGGCACCTGATCTGACGCGGGTTGAGAACCGCACAAAACTCGCCAATGCATCGGAGTGGGCATTTCAGAAACAACAGTGGAAAAGCTGGAGTTTCTGGAAGGATTTCAGCGGTGCGAAATATCAAGGGGACGACGTCACCAGTGAAGACGATCCGATGGCGTCCGGTGATTTTACGGCCGAAGATATCTATGCCTGCGAACAGCAGCAGAAATCCCTGAATAGCCCTTATTTTGAAATTGGCCCTGCCGGGGTTGGTGAAAGCCCGATCACACAGCACCAAAAAGCGGTGTTGGAATTTTTGCAAGATAATTGAGATCCGCGGAGAAAAGTCATGAAACCAGTACAAGCCACCTTTGCCGGCGTACTGCTTGCGTCTGTCCTGGTGCTGACGGCGCACGCAGATGCTCCGGAAGACGTTGCCGCGCGGATCGTGCAGGCTCAGGACGAACAAAGCTTGTTAGCAACTTGGACCGATTGGCACCCCGATGCCGAACACCGGATCATCATAAAATACGGGTTTGGCCAAAAAGACGATGTCTTCTCGTACCGTGTTGCAGACGATACGGGTTCGGAGGAGTCCGAACTTGCGGAGGCGTTGCAGGGATACACGGAAACCAAGCGAACCGAGCCCGAGATTGCGTCGCGCATAGAGCAGGGCATTTCGCATGTCACTGCCGTGACCCACGTCGATTACAATTGGAAGGGGTACCAAGGCAGGATGCTACAAACGGATGAGTTCGTATTTGAGCCATATCTTGGCGGGACGGCCATCCGCTCGTTGACCACGACCTATGATTACCGCTGAAGAAACACGCCATGCCAAATGATTTTCATGCCCTTGTCGTGTCGGAGATACGAAAAGAGATCGGTGGCGCAGCCACCAGTGTCACATTCGCTGTCCCGACTGCCCTGACGGAACAATATCAATGGACGGCGGGGCAACACCTGACCGTCAGATTCACAATTGGTGGAGAGAAATACAGACGTAGTTATACGATTTCGAACCCTCCGGGCGCGGAGTTGCGCATCACGGTCAAACGCGTGAAGGACGGCGTTGTTTCCAATCACATAGGTGACACGCTGGCAAAAGGCGACAGCGTTGACGTGATGCCCCCCTTCGGTCAATTTTCCCTGCTGCCCGGCGCTCTGAAACGCCGCACTCATTATTTTTTTGGGGCAGGGAGCGGTATCACGCCTCTTTTTGCGATGATCAACTCCGTTTTGGAAGACGAGCCGCACTCCACGGCGCACTTAGTCTATGCCAACACAAACGCTGACAGCATCATTTTCCGGGAGGAATTGGAACAGTTGCAAAGCCGATACCCACAGCGTTTAACTGTTCGCCACATCCTGTCCCGACCCTCACTGCTGAGTTGGTTTACGCCTTGGCGCAACGGGCACTTGGATGCAAACGCAATCAAAGCAGTTCTATCCGAGGCTCCACCTGTTGCACAGGACGCCCAATATTGGGTGTGCGGTCCCGGCAGTATGAACGCGGACGTTCGTGCAATTTTGCTCGGTCTGGACGTTCCGGATGACCGCATCCACACGGAGAGCTTTGGTGGTGATCTGGAAAGCGACCTGAGCGTAGAAGGAATTGACGCGGTCGCTCAAATCTCGTTGGACGGCACAATATCTGAGGTTCCCATAGCTGCCGGACAAACAATACTTGATGCGGCCATATCTGCCGGATTAAACCCGCCATTTAGCTGCCAGTCCGGTGTCTGTGGCGCCTGTATGGCCCGCCTGACAGAAGGAGCCGTGCATATGAGAAAACGTATGGCGCTGGAAGATGATGACATCTCCAACGGCCTCATCCTGTGCTGTCAAAGTGTGGCGACGGAAAAAAGCCTGACTGTGAAGTTTGAGAACCGGTCGTAGCCAAACTAAGTCCTTCGCGCGTTGTCTGCTACGGGCCTTGGGGGCCACGAACCGACAAGGTACATAGAAGTGAAACCATGGGGCAAGTGGCGCACCGAGATGTTTCCATCGTTTCACCGCTGGTTGAGCTTACCAACGCTGGTTGAACAAAGTCATTGGCGAGCGTTACCAGATCCTGCACGCCAGCGCCCTCGGACTGCACAGTGTCATCGTCCGAAATATAGGTCAGTTTGCGTTCACCGGTCATGAACTTTTCAAGATTGGCGCGCTTCAGGCTAATTGATAGGTCGGCCTTCCTGGCGACCTGATCGACGGTATGCGCCTAGGTGGCTTTGCTCAAATAGACAGGATCTCTTTTCGTTCTATGCGGACTAGGGCGTGATGATTTCATACGCCTGTCTATTCCAAATGGTGGTTACGCACCGCGTTTCGAGTGAGTTGATCCGTTGAAGCCCAAGCGCCAAGTAACCGTTAAGTGACCATCCCGACCGAAACTCGAATTTCGCGGCCGAAGCGTCATATGTTCTTGCGATTTGGCAGTTGGGTCGGTGTTTCAGCAAAACCTGTTTCATTGCCTGCATAGGAGTGGTTCGCTATCCCCGTGATAGAAGTCGAGTTGAACGCGGTACATTCGTATGTTTTGGCCAAGGGTATGGCACCAATGCCAGTGTCGAGATCAGTTACGGTAGCTGAATATTCGGTTTAGGTTCTTAGGTTTTTGCCAGTGACGGCGGTGCTTTGCTGTAGTTGATGCATGACCTTAAGGCCAATTGTAACGGTTTTAGGAACCCTTTAAGACAAGGCACAGAATTCAGCTTCTGACGTTGTTATGGAAGCGGATTTTTCATGAATTGGACCTGAAAGACATGATTGACCTTAGTGGCCACACTCCTCTGCGCGACAGTAACAACTATAAGATCTTTCAGCACCCTGAACTTGAGGGTGCATTGCTGAAAGTCCGGGTGGATGAACCCGCGCCAAACCATGTTTGGCTACGCTATGCGGCGCGGCGGTACGGTAACCTTCGGCAGTGGAATCGTGAGGCGAATGAATACCTTGCTGCCCTGAACCGCGGCTGTCCTGAAATCGAACGTTTAGCCCGATTCATGGGGTATGCGCCGACTTCTGAGGGGCCAGCTCTGGTAGTTGAAAAACTGACCGGACCGAATGGCGATCTTGCGCCGACCCTAAAGTCCGAGAGGGATGCATTGGCAAGGGGCTCCGAGGCTCGCAAAAAACTGCGTGAGGAATTCTTGGAGTTGCTGGACGACCTTGAGCGTGGGCGGATCATTGTTGGTGATATGGGCTTGGAAAACATCGTTCGCGCGCAGGAGCGTGGTGGTAAGTTGGTCATAATTGACGGCTTGGGTGAACGGGTTTTGCTCCCGCTGACCTTGTTCAGTGACTTGGCTTTCCGAAAGTCTATCGAACGCCGCCGGCAACGTTTGTTCAAGTCGTAAAAGCAGTTGGAGTTCTGACGCCGTTGTTTAGCCCGCAACCCGCAGGGGGATGGCTGCTTCGACTTCTTTGCGGATTTCCTCAATCAATGCCATCGCTGCCGGGTTTCGTCGTTTCAGAGACGTGCGGGCGACGAACGCAATGCCGGGTGGATCTGGGAAAAGGCCGTCTATAACCTCCATATCCGGGGTGATGTGCAAGCCATTCAGCAGCGCAACGCCAAGTCCAGAGCGCACGGCGGATTGGATGCCCGCAGCGCTGGGGCATTCCAATACGCTGTCGAAGCGATGCGGCCCGTTACCGATGCCCCATTGCCTGTAAAAGCACTGGCTGTCGAAAGACAGAAAAGGTACGGGGGCCGATACATCCACGCGAAAACCGGGCGACTTGACCCAGTGCAGACTGTCTTCAAACAGGACTAGATCATCGGGCAATACGTCCCGTCGAAAGATCTGCATCACCGCCACGTCCAGTTCTCCAGCTTTTAGCCAAGCTTGTACGTTCAGACTTTGACTGGTCCGCGTGCGGACCTGAACGTCTGGGTATAAACGTGTGAAACGACCCAGTATTCTTGCAATACCGCTGGTGGTGGTGTCTTCGGTCATGCCCAATCGGATTGCACCGGTCAGAGGTTTCTTACCCAAAGAAGCCAGCGCTTCGTCATGCAGTTCCGTGATCCGGCGGGCATAATCGCATAGCCGCTGGCCGGCATCGGTAAACAACGGGCCTCCGGCGCGACGAGCCAGCAGGTCGCAATTCAACGCCTGCTCCAACCGCCGAATCTTATGGCTAACGGCCGATTGCGACAGGGCCAGATGCTCTGCCGCACGGGTCACTCCACCATGTACGGAGATAGCCAGTAAAGCGCGCAGAGCGTCTATTTCCAACCGTTCGTTCATTTACATCGCCATGACAAAACAAGATTGATAGATGACAATCATTCATTTGAGTCACATCCTAGCGTTGGTCTAGTCACAAGGAAAGACAAAACCTCGGAGACCAACCATGTCACACCTCGTCACCGATCACGCTCTGATCAACAACAACCGCATTGCGCACGGCACATATGGTGCGGGGGAACCTGTTGTGCTGATCCACGGTACGCCATCCTCCTCTTTCATTTGGCGCGATGTGCTGCCGGAATTGGTGAACGCGGGCTACAAGTTCATGTGTATGACCTGTTAGGGTTTGGTATGTCCGAACGGCCATGGGATTCGTCGGTTGATACCTCAGTCACCGGGCAGGTGCCGATCCTTGAGGGTCTGCTGGACCTATGGGGGCTGGATGACCTGCATGTCATTGCCCACGACATAGGTGGCGCCGTGGCCCCGCGGTTTGCAGTTCAGTCGGCGGAGCGGGTCCGTTCTTTGACCCTGATCGACGTCGTCAGCTTTGATAGCTGGCCGTCCAAGCGTACCAAAGAGCAGATGCAAGCAGGCTTGCAGCCGTTGGTTGATGCGCCGGACGCAGATCACAGGACGCACTTCCAGCAATGGCTGCTTTCGGCCGTGCAGAACAAAGAGCGCTTGGTTCAGACGTCATTGGACACGTATCTCGACTTCATAAGTGGCCCCATTGGGCAAGGTAGCCTGTTCCAACATCAGGTTGGTCACTACGATCCCAGGCACACGAATACGATCGCCTATGAAAAGCTGGGCGCATTGCCGGTGCAATTGATCTGGGGCGCAGATGATGCGTGGCAGGTTGTGGATTGGGCACACAAGCTGCACGGCACTATTCCAGGGTCCGAGCTGCACATTTTGGACAATTGCGGTCACTTCGCGATGGAGGATCAGCCCGAACGCATCTCAGCTCTGCTGATCGATTTTCTCAAGCGGAAGGGGTGAGGCATGGCTATAGCTGAAAACTCGCGCCGTGGTTTGACGACGGTTTTTGAAATCACTGGGTCAGTGCTGGCGATGGCTTATGCGTTGCTGATCGCCTCGAACATCGGGGCGGAGCTACTGGGTTTTACACTCCTGCTTTTGTCGTCCGGCCTGTTTGCCGCTTGGGCTGTCATTGACCGCCGCTGGACCTTTTTGTTGCTGCAAGGGTTTTATGCAACTTCTGCCGTCATTGGGCTGATCCGTTGGGCGTAAACTTCGCATAGGGTTGATGCAGTTTTCCTGTTAGGACGGCCCCATGCGCACTGAAAACAGAATCGAGATTGGCTTTCTGCTGTTTGACGGTTTTCCGATGGCTTGCCTGACTTCGGTGATCGAGCCGTTACGGGCGGCCAACGAAATCGCCGGGCAAGAGGCGTTCTGCTGGAGCTTGGTCTCAGAGAAGGGGCAAAAAGTTCAATCCAGTGCGGGTGTTGGGTTCGAGGCCGAGCGGTCACTGGCCGAGTGCAAGGACATTGGCATATTGTTTTTGCTCAGCAGCCCAACCTCGGTCTTTGATGACCCAAGTTTCGGAAACGGTGTGTTGCGGAGCTTGGGTCGACACGGCGCGGTTCTGGGCGGGATCAGCGCAGGTGTATTCCCCTTGGTTCGGTCGGGCGTCATGCAAGGTCATCCGGTCTCGGTTCACTGGTGCTATGAGGCCGCGTTCAAAGCTGAATTTCCCGATATGGATGCTCGCAGCGAAGTGATCGTCCGGACCGCCAGCCGAACAACTGTTTCCGGTGCGGCGGCGGGGTTCGATCTGGCTTTGCACTTGATTCAGGACAGGCTGGGGGGTGATGTCGCGCACGAGGTCGCCTGTTGGTTCCAACATCCGATGATGCGCGGGGCAGGGGTGCGTCAGCAGGTGCCCAGTTCCAACGCGCCGGGTACGGGCGACAGTCTGCCGCCGCTGGTGTCGCGATGCGTGGAGTTGTTTGCAGGGCGTCTAAGTCAGCCGATTTCGATCGCAGAGGTGGCGCAGAACATGAAGGTAACACCTCGCCAGATCGAGCGTGCGTTCAAGCAGGCCACGGGCCAGAGCCCCAGTCACTATTACCGTTCAATGCGCATGAAGGCGGCGCGGCAGATGGTGGTTTACACCAAGGATCCGATACCCGAGATCGCTCTGGCCGTAGGCTATGGTTCAGTGGCGCCTCTGGTCACGCATTACCGCGCCGCTTTTGGTCTGAGTCCCAGCGAAGATCGGCGCAGAATCAACCGTTTCCGAGTCGAAGATAATGCGCCGTTACCATCGGTCTGACCGGCGTTCTACAGAGCTGAACGCATTGCAGTTACAATGGCATGATGTAGCGACCCGGCTGAGGATCGTGGGCCGTATATACTGTAATTCTCGGCCGTCCGGCACAGTACGAAACACCCAATGTGATGGATCGAGCAGCGCGCGGCGCTGCCCTCGCTCACCTTGCGCAGATCGAGTTGGCATAGCAGTTCCAGAACAGCCGGAATATTGTCTCCGTTCAGATCGAACCGAACCCAGCCGTCAGTCTGTTCCGTGACCGACGCAGCATCACCCATCGCGGCCTCGACCTGTGCAGCCAAGTCCTCGTGGGTGTCAAATGGTGCCTCAACCATCCACTGATCTGACCCAGCCCAGAACGCGCTGACCGTAGCGCCAGTCCAGCGGCCAATTTCGGGTGTGGGCGCATCAATCAACTTCGCCAGGGTTTTGGTGGATTTGCTTTCTTTCCCCATCCGCGCCGCGACTGAGGCCAGAGCAATGTCCGGTACTTCGGTGCAAGTGACGCCGCCGATTGTATCCACGCGCGGTTCAGGTCCGCCCAGGGCGGTTATTGCAACAAGATCATGCACGCAGACGTTCTCCTTCAGGGTCGACGAAATGGGCCGAAACAAGTTCGACATCGACGGTCAGGTCGGTGAGTGGCGAGACCAGGCGCATCTTCTCGCCCAACCTTTCGGCACCGTTTTTCACGAGGCCCAGACCGATATTGCTGTTGAGGATTGGCGAATAGACGGCCGAAGTGACGTAGCCCTGATCGTGCGCGGCATCCACAGGGCCGTCAGTGTTCATCAGATGACCGCCTGCGGTAATCTTGTCCTCGGGCTGTAGCGGTTTGATACCTACCAACCGCAGAACATCCGGTTCGACCAGCGCCTCGCGTTCGGACAGGACCGAGCCGATGCTGTCCTTCTTCTTAGACACCATCTTGCCCAATCCAAGGTTCAGCGCCGTAGTGGTACCGTTCAGCTCGTTGCCTGCCGCATGACCCTTTTCGACCCGCATCACGCCCAGTGCTTCGGTGCCGTATGGGATAACGTCAAATTCTTCGCCTTCGGTCATCAGACGTCGCATCAGCGCGTCACCATAGCGGGACGGAACAGCGATTTCATAGGCCAGTTCGCCGGAGAACGAGATCCGGAACAGTCGAGCGCGCAGACCGCCGCAAACGGTGACGTTGCCGCAGGCCATGAAAGGAAACGCCTCGTTCGACAGGTCGAATTCCGGGTCTACGATCTTTTGCAGCAGTTTGCGCGAGTTCGGTCCTGCTACCGCATATTGCGCCCAAGCCTCAGTGGTTGAGATCAGTTGAACGTCCATGTCCGGGAAAAGGCACTGACGCACGAATTCCATGTGGCGATAGACACTTACCGCGTTGGCCGTAGTCGTGGTGACGACGAAGTGATCCTCGGCCAGCCGTGCGGCGGTACCGTCATCCATGACCATCCCGTCTTCGCGCAGCATCAGGCCGTAGCGGGTTTTACCCACGGCAAGTTTGGCAAAGCCGTTGGCGTAGATGCGGTTCAGGAACTCGGCTGCATCCGTACCCTGAACATCGATCTTGCCCAGCGTCGTACAATCGCACACCCCGACCGAGGCGCGGGTCTGGCGCACCTCGCGGTCGACCGATTGCCGCCAGTGCGTCTCACCGGGCAGGGGGAACCACTGAGCACGCAGCCAGTTGCCGACTTCGACAAACACTGCGCCGCGCTCTTTGGCCCAGTAATGCGAGGGAGTTAGACGAGTGGGGTGGAATTCTTGTCCCTTCATACGGCCTGCGAAGGTTGCAATCGGGACAGGGGTATAGGGCGGGCGGAAGATGGTGGTGCCAACCTCGGGGATCGACTTGCCAGCCACCTCGGCCATGATCGCCAGCCCTGCAATATTCGAGGTCTTGCCTTGATCGGTCGCCATGCCCAGCGTGGTATAGCGTTTCAGGTGCTCGACCGAGCGGAAACCCTCCTGATAGCTGAGCTTCACATCCTTGACGGTCACGTCGTTCTGCTGGTCCACCCAGGCGCGTTTGCAGCCTTGAACGTACCAGAACGGTTTCTGCGTGACCGGTGCGTCTTCGGACACGGGCAGGTCGGGTAGAGCACTGGTCAGATCCAGCGCCTTGGCCGCGCCCTCTGCGCCGGATTGCAGGGCGCCATAGGTCGACATGATTCCGTTTGCCGCGCCTGCCACGGACATGCCCACCGGCAGTTCGCCACCGGGAACAAAAGCCGCCAGCGCTTCGTTCCAGACCGGGCGACCACGCTGGTGGCAGGTCAGATGGACATTCGGGTTCCAGCCCCCGGACACACCCAGTGCACCGCAATCCAAGGTCCGGGTTGAACCATCGGGCAAGGAGACTTCGACAAAGCTCAACCCATGGCGGCCTTTGGTATTCGTGACCTGAGTGCCTTTCAGCACTTCGTAGTCATAGCTGGTGGGGGCGTCCTCGCGCACATCCACCACGGCGGCGATCTTGACGCCCTTTGCGTGCAGATCGGCGGCAGTGCGGTGGCCGTCATCGTTGTTGGTGAAGATCGCCACACGCTGAGACGCCGTGACCGCAAACCTGTTGGCATAGGTCCGAAGGGCGCTGGCCATCATGATGCCGGGGCGGTCATTGTTTTCGAACGCAATTGGGCGTTCGGTAGCCCCAGCGCAAAGCAGTGCTTTTTGCGTATAGATACGCCACAGAATCTGACGAGGCTTGCCCGCGGGCAGGGTGGCCAGATGATCTCCGGTCCGTTCCACCGCGCCGTAGATGCCGTGATCAAACGCACCGATCACAGTGGTGCGCGGCATAAGCCGGACGTTGGGCAGAGACGATAGTTCTGCCACGGCTCGTGCCGCCCAGTCCGAGGCATTCTGGTCGCCCAGCGCCATAGTCTCGCTGTTTAGGCGACCGCCGAGGGTGAAATCCTCATCGGCCAGAATGACGTCGGCACCGGCGCGCCCTGCGGTAAGGGCCGCCATCAGACCAGCAGGCCCGGCACCGATGATCAGAAGATCGCAATGACGGAAACCCTTGTCATATTCGTCGGGGTCAGCCTCCATCGACAGGGACCCCAGACCGGCGGCGCGGCGGATCATCGGCTCGTAGAGCTTTTCCCAGAACGCAGCGGGCCACATGAAGGTCTTGTAGTAGAACCCCGCCGACAGGAAGTTCGAGAACAGGTCGTTCACTGCCAAGGCATCGAATTTCAGGTTGGGCCAGCGGTTCTGAGAATGCGCTTCCAGCCCGTCGAACATCTCGATTGTCGTGGCGCGGGTGTTGGGTTCTTTCCGCGCGCCGGTGCGCAATTCGACTATGCCGTTGGGCTCTTCGGATCCGGCGGTCAGCAACCCGCGTGGTCGGTGGTATTTAAACGACCGCCCGATCAGTCGCACGTCATTGGCCAGCAGGGCCGAGGCCAAAGTATCGCCGGGATGCGCGGTATAGCTGCGCCCGTCAAATCTGAAGGACAAAGAGGTGTTGCGGTCGATCTGGCCGCCATTAAGCCTGTTGCTCTGCGTCATTTGGATCGCCCCCGTGCGCGGGCCACATCGCGGGCCAGTTCTACTTTTGAAATCTCATGCGTCAGCGTGTTGCGCGTAACGACCAGCCAGGAACGGTCCCCGGCTTCGTGATACCAGAGCTCCTGATGCTCACCGGCGGGATTGTCGCGCACGTAGCCGTATTCATGGAATGCCTCTGACGCGTTCTCAGCCTGCCAATCGGGACGGTCGATCAGGGTCGCGTCACCGAGATAGGTGAACTCCGAGGCATCGCGCGGGCCCAGAAGGGGATGGTTGATAATCATGAAGCGGTTCCCCTCAGTGCAGATTGGGCTGGTTGCCCACGCCTTTTTCGTCGATCATCCGGCCCGTCTGGAACCGGTCGAGGCGATAGGCTGTGGCGACCGGGTGCGGTTCGCCCTTCGCCAGCAGATGCGCAAAGCAATGGCCCGAGGCCGGGGTGGCCTTGAACCCACCGTAACACCAGCCGCCGTTGAAATAGAGTCCCTCGACCGGTGTGCGGTCGATGATGGGTGAGCCGTCCATCGACATGTCCATCACACCTCCCCACATCCGCAGCAGACGGGCGCGTCCGATCATTGGCATCAGGGCAACGCCGCCTTCGCAAACATCCTCGACCACAGGCAGGTTGCCGCGTTGAGCGTAAGTATTATAGCCGTCGATATCACCGCCGAAAACCAGACCGCCCTTGTCGGATTGGCTGACATAAAAGTGCCCTGCGCCAAAGGTGATGACGCCAGGCAGTACAGGCTTAAGTCCCTCCGACACAAACGCCTGCAACACGTGGCTTTCGATGGGTAGTCGCATCCCGGCCATTCCCATCACGCGTCCAGAACTGCCCGCAACTGCGCAACCTACCTTGTTTGCGCCGATAAAGCCCTTGGTCGTCTCGACGCCCAGACATTTGCCATTCTCGATCCGCAGACCGGTGACTTCGCAGTTCTGAATGATATCGACACCGTGCGTGTCCGCTGAACGGGCAAAGCCCCAGGCCACCGCGTCATGCCGTGCGGTTCCGGCGCGCCGTTGGGCAAGGCCGCCCTTGATCGGGAACCGGGCATCGTCGAAATTCAGATAGGGATGTTCTTTGCGCACTTGCTCAGCATCGAGTAGCTCGGCATCCGCACCGTTCAGGATCATTGCGTTGCCCCGTCGTATGGCGGCATCGCGCTGGCTATCCGTATGGAACAGATTGAGAATCCCGCGCTGGCTCATCATGGCGTTGTAGTTCAGGTCCTGTTCCAGCCCTTCCCACAGCTTCATGGAGAACTCATAGAACGGTTCATTCCCATCCAGCAGATAATTCGAGCGGACAATCGTCGTGTTCCGCCCCACATTTCCGCCGCCGATCCAACCCTTTTCGACGACGGCCACGTTTCGCTGACCGTAGACTTTAGACAAGTAATGCGCCGTAGCCAGCCCGTGGCCGCCGCCGCCGATCACGACAATGTCGTAATGCGCCTTGGGTTCAGGCTCTCGCCATACCGGTTTCCACCCTTTGTGGCCGGTTAGCGCCTCTTTGATGACTCGGAAGCCGGAGTATCTCATGAATCGGACCTTTTTCGCCAGAATTCACTAATTTGAGGTGCTTGGATATCCTCAGATGCGACATCGACTTGTCTGAATCAGACTTTAGGCAGGCCTATTGGCACCCGGTTTTTCGGTAAACCAATTCAAAAGGGCATTTACTTCGGGCGAACAGCGTTGACCTGTAAGAAAAGCATCCCTCAGATTCTGCGGAGGTGGCTACGATGGCACCTGTGACCCGACCGGTAGTCAGAGCATGCTTTGCGATCAGTACAGTCACGAGGACGGTCCCCATTTCCGGTTCTGGCAACTTTACAGAACCTATTGTCCCTATGGGCATTCGATGGGTGCACGGATTGCGTTGCATGTTCCCATTTCAGGTGAACCAAGACTTCAAAAGCGTTGCTGCCCTGGATGCGTATTCGAACGGTCAGAGGGCGCGCGCCACGCGGTTATGGTACGGGCGCATCGGGTATCGAAACGGATCAGATCGGGGAATTGCCGAGTGATTATCGCTCGATCACTTCAAGCGCGCCGTTCCACAGGTTTAATCAATAACGCTATAGACTCGGGGTGGGGAAGCGCCAATCCCGGATTGCTCCCGAACCACACCAACTGGATCTGCTCTTAGAAAGAGCCGATGGCGAACCCGTTCGTAATGCGCTAAGCCTGCTTAAAAAAGGGGAGTGCATTGATGAAACTGGAGAACCCGAATTTCGCGGCACCGGCGGATGCGGATAAGCGAAAAGCCATTTCACCAGTGATTTGCTACCCGCCCGAGACGCTGCAGCAACCTGAGCTGACTGCGCTGGCCAAGCTACGACGGCAGTCTAAAAAGACCGCGGAGGTCACAGCAGCCCCAAGGGATGCTGCATGTATCGACGTGCCCGCCGGAGCTTTTGTTCGGGTGCTTTCGGTCGAGGGTCCACAGGTCGGAGACCTGAATATGTGGAACAAGCATGACCTGACTGAAAGGTTCTATTCGGGCAAGACCCGCGCGCTGCATGGCACCCATCTGTCGACCGGAGACCGTATGTGGTCGAGTTTTCCGAACATGCGCCCGATGGCGACCGTCGTTGATGACACGTTGGATTGGTACGGGTTCGATGCGTTTGGCGGTTCGGTCCATGACGTGATCGGTACGCGCTGCGATCCCTATACCGGACGGCTGTTGTCCGGTGACGATTACCACTATTGCTGCCACTCCAACCTGACCCGCGCACTGGCCAGCCATTGCGACTTGCCGCTGCATGACGCCGAGATGTTGGTGCATGACGTGCTGAACGTCTTTATGTGTACTGGCTTCACCCGTGATACGGGGCAGTATTTCATGAAAGCCAGTCCGGTACGCCCCGGGGACTATCTCGAATTCTATGCCGAGATCGATCTGATCGTTGGCCTTTCTGCCTGTCCCGGAGGCGATTGTTCGTCCGAGCATTCATCGGACGTTGCCGCCTGTTACCCTCTGGTGATGGAGGTCTATGATCCGGGTGAGGAAGCGCGTGCCGCGCATGTACAACCCGCACGCTCGGCCTATGACCGAACGCACGGCCTTGGTTAAGCGATCAGGCGGCGCCCAAGACGGTTTAGCATCCGGCAACACAGGTCGAGCTGTTCAATCTCGACGTATTCGTCCGCCTTGTGCGCCTGCGTGATAGAGCCCGGTCCGCAGACAATTGCGTGTACGCCCAACTGCTGGAATAGCCCGGCCTCTGTGGCGAAGGCGACGACGCCGGTGCCATTGGCCCCAGTCAATTCGGCCACAAGCTCGCGGGCGGCATTTTCATCCATGGGTTCAAGCCCTTCGACTTCGGCCACGGCTTCTTGTGTGATGCTGGCCTCGGGGTGAACGGCCTGCATTTCGGGCAACAGGGTGTGCTGCACGTAGTCCGACAATGTCTTGCGCACCAGATCGGCATCGCTGGACTGCACCGGGCGCATTTCCCACGCGACCTCGGCCTTGCTGGCGATCACGTTATGGGCGACTCCACCTGAAATGCGTCCGACATTGACCGTGGTCCAGGGTGGCTCAAACGGGCTGCCATTTGGTGCGCGGGATTTCAGAATGTGGCGCAATTCCAGCAACTTGCCGATATAACGCGCCGCGTATTCCGCCGCGTTTACACCATCGTCCGGGGCCGAGCTGTGTCCTTCGAGCCCTACAAAACTGGTGGTGTATTCAAAGCATCCCTTGTGCCCCTCGATCACCCGCATCTCAGTCGGTTCGCCGATGATGGCGATATCCGGGACTATACCGCGCTCGGACAGATCGTTGACGAGGTTTTGCGCGCCCAAACAGCCGGTTTCCTCGTCATATGTAAAGGCGAAGTGCAGCGGTTGGGTCAGTTTGCTGGTGTCCAGCGTTTCGGCAAAGGCCAGTGCCGCAGCGATGAACCCCTTCATGTCGCAGGTGCCGCGCCCAAAGAGCTTGCCATCCTTCTCGGTCATCTGAAATGGGTCTGTGGTCCAGTCCTGATCGGCCACTGGCACCACGTCTGTGTGGCCGGACAGAAGGATGCCGCCTTGCATGTCCGGTCCCAATGTTGCGAAGACATTGGCCTTGGCTCCGGTTTCATCCCGTGTCTCGATACACCGCGCGCCCAACGCCTCAAGCCGTTTGGTCAGATAGCGGATGATCTCAAGGTTGCTGTCGGCGGACACCGTTTCAAAGGCAATCAGGTCCCCTAGGATTTCTTTGGTGCTTTGCAGAGTCATGGTTTTACGAACAGTTTGCGCGGCCGGTTGCAAAAACATTCTGCAGGGCCGGTTTCGGTGATCAGGATCGACTCGGTGATTTCAAGACCCCAGTCGTCCATCCAGAGGCCGGGCATGAAATGGAAGGTCATGCCGGGTTTAAGAACGGTCTCATCTTCAGGTCTCAGGGAAATCGTGCGCTCCCCCCAATCCGGTGGATAGCTGAGACCCACCGGATAGCCGCAGCGCGCGCCGCGTTCGATTCCGGCACGTTCAAGCGGTGCCGCCAGAGCAAGCGCAATGTCGCGCGCTTGATTGCCGGCACGGGCGGCGTCGAGACCGGCTTCGAGACCCTCGACCAGAGCCGCCTCAGCCCGCAGCATATGATCCGGGGGTTGGCCCAGAAAAACGGACCGACAGAAAGGCGTATGGTAGCGGCGGTAGCAGCCGGACAGCTCAAAGAATGTGCACTCACCCGATTTGAAGGGCGCGCCATCCCATGTCAGATGCGGCGCGGCCGCATCGGGGCCTGAGGGTAAGAGTGGAACGATGGCAGCGTAATCGCCCCAGTCGTCGCCTAAGCCGGCTATCGCGTCGTGATAGATTTGGGCGACCAGTTCGTTTTTGCGTAGGCCGGGTTCAACTCGCTCCAACACGCCGTCGGTCACATGCTCCGAGATTCGGGCAGCTTTGCGCATCAGGGCGATTTCCTCGTCGGATTTCACCGCACGCTGCCAGTTCACCAGTGCGTTCGCGTCAACCAGTTCAGCCTCGGGTAACTCTGCCAGCAATGTCAGATGCGCTTTGGCCGAGTAATAGTAATTGTCCAGTTCAACGCCGATCCGTCCAGAAGCCAGCCCGCAATCCCGGATCAGGGTCGCGAGGTCCTGCATCGGGTGGCGGATGGTGGATTGTACGTAGTGGTCCGCATAGCCGTGGATTCGTTCATCTGGCATCCACACAGTTCGCCGCGCGCCGTTCGCGTCCTGATTGCGCCCCCACCAGATGGGGTCCTGATCATGCAACACCAGCACGCCCTGATGGACATAGAAGGACCAGCCTTCGTACCCCGTCAGCCATGCCATGTTCGACGGATCTTCAACGAACAGAGCATCCAGCCCGGAAGAGGCCATGGCGGTGCGCGTCTTTGACAGCCGACGGTCATATTCAGCCTGGCTGAAGGCCGGGTTGGCGTGGGCCATGTGGGGCTCCCTTCGGTGATCGCGTTTTGTTGACAGAACTGGACGAATGCGGTCACGTCAATGGGCAACTCAGGAAAGACGCTCACTTAAAAATCACATCCAACCCCCATCGTGGCGGCCAGAGACTGATCGAGGCCGCACCGTTCCCGTCGATCAATGTCGCGCGTGCATCAGAATTGATCGCCCGCTACCTGTCGGACAAAGAAACACCTCGGACCGAAGCGAAAGGGTTGGCAGACGTTGCAAACCTGTGGGTGAAGGATGAGCGCGACCGGATAGGCTTGGGGTCGTTCAAAGCCCTGGGTGCGGCCACTGTCATAGCGCGCCATGCGGCGGATATCGCGGAAGACCCGGATGCCTCGATACTGGCAGGTCGCACCTACGTTACAGCCAGTGCGGGTAACCACGGGATGAGCGTTGCGTCGGGCGCGCGACGGTTCGGTGCCGAGGCCGTCATCTATATCGCAGATACCGTACCTGAGAGCTTTGTCGAGCGTCTGCGCGAGCAGGGTGCGGCTGTTGTTCGCGAGGGCGTGGACTATGCCGCCAGCATGGAAGCCGCCAACAAAGTAGCGCAGGACAACGGATGGATATTGCTATCGGACAGTTCTTAGGATGGGTACTACGATCTGCCGCATACTTTGATGGAAGGGTATCTACAGATGGCCGCCGAAGCAGTGCGTCAATGTTCGCAGGTGCCGACCCATATCATACTGCAGGCTGGTGTCGGTGGATTGGCCGGAGCGGCCGCGGCCTATATAAGGACGGTTTGGGGGCAAGAGCCACGGATCATCGTAGTTGAATCTGACGCAGCACCGGCCTTACAGGCCAGTGTCGAGGTGGGCGCCTGCGGGTTTTCCGATGGCCCAGACAGCGTTATGGGACGTCTGGATTGCAAGGAGCCGTCGTTAATTGCCCTAAATGGAGTGGCTCGGGATGCCGATAGCTTCCTGGCGCTGAGCGATGAACAAGTGACCGAGAATCTTCCAGCCATGGCCGACGTTGGAATCGCCACTACTGCGTCGGGTGGGGCGGGTGTTGCCGCTGCCATGAACGCCGATGTTCGCAAGGGGTTGGGCATAGGTCCCAACGCCCGGGTGCTGTGCATTGTCTCAGAAATCGCGGAATGAATGACTTTGAACCTTTTGAGTTCCAGTCGCAGATAGACCGCGCGGCGCCTGATGGAACAGTCAGTCCCATCGACGCTGTTGCTGACCAATGAGCCGGAGGTTCGTTCCTTCACCAAGGAAACATCGCTATCAGCGAAGAGGAGCCGCGTCTCATCAGCCGTCGAACCAGAACGGAGTTACCTCGGATATGACCTATCTTTCGTATACGCTAGATGGGGTTGACCCTATGACTTCGCCAATGGACTGATAGTGCTTCAGACCGACGAAACAATTGAACCTGAGTTCAACGCGTATTTCGCCGACCGGCCCTGTCAGATTTATGTTTTGCCTATTGCTAGCGGGGCCAAAGTGACCGTTGATACACTGGCGGAAATGGAAAAGGCGCTGCCCGCGGCCGCAGATATTATACCCAAAATCCGCTCGTAGAAGGTTGTTGGTTGTGGACGCACTTCGGCCAGTTCGGTTAGCGGTTCAGCGCACATCGAGCGTATGACCCCAAAAAAACACCTGGAACGCCGCTGTGGTCACAAACCCTCTGCGTACTGCCTCGGCTTGCGCGGTGCATCTGGGAACTTAGAAATCTGCACTGTTGTCACCGTATATCGAAGAAGTGAACGAGCCGTTACGCAGGCTTTTGCTGAAAACGGGGTTTCAATGGACGTTTTTGACCCGTTCTTAGAGGCGAAAGAATCGAAAGTGGCGCGCATTTCACGGAGCTCGATCATTGATGCAGCGCTTAAGCTAGGGGCTAATCCATTAGTTGAAGCTGTTTTTGTAAACTGCACAAATATAATAACTTTTGACGTAGTCCCCGGTCTCGAAGATCGCCTAAACCAGCCTGTTTTATCAAGTAATCAAAGCCTTGCTTGGCACATGAGGAGGTTGAATTCTGCTTAGAGGTGGGATGCTTGATTCAAAAATTGTCATCCTACCGACACATTTTGGTTGCGCGCTGCGCCTCGCGTGTCCTTAAATGGCGTCAATAGGTCGTTGAGATCCGGATAAACCGGGCAAACAACAGGCCGCACAGGGAGCCAAGTCGGTATATGTCCAATGACGCAGCGTTCGTCGAGTTTCAGCGTGTCCAGAAGTCCTATGATGGCGAAGTACTCGTTGTAAAAGATCTAAACCTCTCATTGCCAAAAGGTGAGTTTCTGACAATGCTGGGCCCATCAGGGTCCGGTAAGACAACTTGCTTGATGATGTTGGCCGGGTTTGAAACCGCCACGCACGGTGAGATCATGTTGGACGGGCGTCCGATCAACAATATCCCGCCGCATAAGCGCGGAATCGGGATGGTGTTTCAAAACTACGCCCTGTTTCCCCATATGACCGTTGCCGAGAACTTGTCCTTTCCTCTGGAAGTACGGAAGATGGGCAAGGACCAACGCGAAGAGAAGGTCAAACGAGCGTTGGACATGGTTCAGATGGGGGCCTTTGGCAGCCGCCGTCCGGCTCAGCTTTCGGGCGGCCAACAACAGCGGATTGCTTTGGCGCGGGCGTTGGTGTTCGAACCCGAGTTGGTTTTGATGGACGAACCATTGGGCGCACTGGACAAGCAGTTGCGCGAACATATGCAATTCGAAATCACCCGCTTGGCCCATGAGTTGGGGATTACCACCGTTTACGTGACGCACGACCAGACCGAAGCGCTGACTATGTCGGACCGAGTTGCCGTGTTCGATGACGGGCGTATTCAGCAATTGGCACCGCCAGATCTTCTGTACGAGGAACCAGAAAACAGCTTTGTCGCGCAGTTTATCGGTGAAAACAATACGTTGGAAGGTGTTGTTAAATCTATTGACGGCGATTCATGTGTCGTGGCGCTGGACGATGGGTCTGAGATCGACGCCAAGCCGGTCAACGTTCAAAATGCAGGTGAACGCACCAAGGTATCGATCCGCCCTGAACGGGTTGAGTTCAACAAAGACCGCCTGCATGCCGATGCGCACACTCTGAAGGCAACGGTGAAAGAGTTTATCTATATGGGTGATGTGTTCCGGTTCCGTCTGTCTGTGGCGGGGAATGATGACTTCATCATCAAAACCCGGAACGCGCCGGATGCGGTGAAACTGCATCCAGGCCAGGAAGTCGAGATCGGCTGGCTGGCTCAGGATTGCCGGGCGCTGGACGCCTGAGACGAAAATTTCCCGTGCGGTCCGCCCGGGCACGCGGGACACTCAGATGATCGGGTTGCCCCGTGATCCGGTCTTCAAATTTAAAAATAACGGGTAAAACAGGGAGTTAACTATGAAAGTTACCAAATCCACTCTGCTGGCCACTGCAGTTACCGCAATTGCTGGCGGTGCTATGGCCGAAGAAATGACGATCGTCTCTTGGGGCGGCGCATACTCCAAATCGCAGCTGAAAGCGTATCACGAGCCCTATTCGGAAAAGACAGGGATCACCATCCTGAACGATGACAGCTCTAACGAAGCTGTTGCTAAGCTGCGTGCGATGAATGAAGCCGGCAACATCACTTGGGATGTTGTAGACGTTGTGGCTTCGGATGCGATTCGTCTGTGCGACGAAGGTCTGGCATTGGAAATCGACTTTGACAGCCAGCTGGCTCCTGCACCTGATGGCACACCTGCATCCGAGGATTTCGGCGATCTGCTGGTCAGCGACTGCTTTATCCCGCAAATCGTGTATTCGACCACTTTCGGCTATCGCACCGACCTGGTCGGAGACAACCCTCCGACCGAGATCTGCGCGGTGTTCGACTTAGAAACCTATCCGGGTAAGCGTTCGCTTGAGAAACGTCCGATCAACAACATGGAATGGGCTCTGTTGTGCGACGGCGTTGCCAAAGACGACGTCTATGACGTGCTGGCAACCCCGGAAGGGCAGGATCAGGCTCTGGCCAAGCTGGACACCATCAAGGACAGCGTTGTCTGGTGGTCCGCCGGTGCCGACACGCCGCAACTGTTGGCTGATGGCGAAGTTGTTATGGGCTCGACCTATAACGGCCGTTTGTTCAGTGTGATCGAAGAGCAGAACCAGCCGGTTGCCATGCTTTGGGACGCACAGGTTTTTGATCTGGATGGCTGGATCATTCCCGCAGGCCTGAGCGAAGAACGTCAGCAGCGTGCGCTGGACTACATCATGTTCGCGACCGACACGCAGCGCCTGGCGGATCAAGCCAAGTATATCTCGTACGGCCCTGCTCGTGCTTCTTCAGCACCGCTTGTGGGACAGCATGCCGAATTGGGTATCGACATGGCACCGCACATGCCCACCGATCCGGAAAACGCCAAGAACACGTTCCTGTACAACTACGAGTTCTGGGCTGACTACCGCGACGATATCGATGCCAAGTTCCAGGCATGGCTGGCGCAATAAGCGTTTGCTTTCATAGGACTGTCGGGGGCGGCTCATCGCCCTCGACCCAAAGAGTACCCAAGGGGCACTGATGACTGACGCCACCCAACAAAATACCGGTCCGATGTTGGCCGCTGATGGAACGCCGCTAAAGCAATCCCTGGCCCGTTCGTTGCGACGACAAAAACTGAGGGCTCTTTTGCTGGTAGCACCGTTGCTGCTCTTCGTTCTGTTTTCATTCATCATCCCGATTGCCTCGATGTTGTTCCGGTCTGTGGAAAACAGCATCGTGCAAGAGACTCTGCCCCTGACAGTCGAGGCGTTGCAAAGCTGGGATGAGAACAGTGGGGAACTGCCTGATGAGGCCGTCTATGACGCCTTTGTTCGAGACATGGTCGTGGCAGTGGACAACAAGACACACACCCGACTGGGCTCGCGTCTGAACTACGAAGAAACCGGCATGTCTTCGATGTTCCGCCGCTCGGGACGGAAACTTGGCAAGATGGACCCCGAAACCGACGGGCCGTTCAAGGACCAAGTGATAGAGATTCACGATGGCTGGGGTGAACCTAATACATGGGCGGTGATCAAAACTCACTCGCCAGCAGTCACCAACGGCTATTTTCTGAACGCGGTCGACATGCGCCGCACGCCCGAAGGGGCACAATCGCAACCCGAGGACAAACAGATTCTCATCAAGCTGTTCGGCCGCACATTGTTCATGTCACTGGTTATCACCGGGGCCTGTATTCTGCTGGCTTATCCGGTCTCCTATCTGTTGGCGACCCTACCAATGCGTGTTTCGAACTTGTTGATGATTCTTGTGCTCTTGCCGTTCTGGACGTCGCTTCTGGTGCGAACATCTGCATGGAAGGTGATGTTGCAGCAGCAGGGTGTGATCAATGAAACGCTTGTCTGGCTGGGGCTAGTCGCGGATGACGCGCGGCTTGTGATCATCAACAATCAGTTTGGCACGATTATTGCAATGACGCATATTCTGCTGCCGTTCATGATCCTGCCGATGTATTCGGTGATGCAAACGATCCCAGCGTCTTATACCCGCGCGGCCAAGTCGATGGGGGCCACGAACTGGACGACATTCTGGAGAATCTATTTCCCGCAATCCATTCCCGGGATTGGGGCGGGATCGATCCTCGTGTTCATTCTGGCCATTGGTTACTACATCACGCCTGAAATCGTGGGCGGGACCAAGGGTGTCTTTATTTCGAACCGGATCGCGTATCACATTTCATCCTCGCTGAACTGGGGGCTAGCAGCGGCGCTGGGGACGATCCTGCTTGCGGTCGTTCTGTTGCTCTACTGGTGCTACGACAAGATCGTGGGCATCGATAACGTCAAACTGGGATAAAGATCATGGCAGCACTTACACCTATATCCCGTAAACCGTTGTCGATGGTTCTGCCGACCGTCGCCATTGCCGGGGGCTTCGTCGGCATGTTCGTCGGGGCAGGGCAGAACAATGTCCTCTTGGGTATCCTGATCGGTGCAGCGCTGATGGCTGGTCTGGCGTGGCTCTATATAAGTGTACTCGACAATGAACGTGTCGCCCGCTGGATCACGATCATTGGGTTGGCGGCAGTTGGGTTCTTCTTCGCCCGGTTCCCAGGGCTTATCGTCGGCCTGCTTGTCGGTTGGTTCTTTGCCTTCTTCATCTTCTGGCTATACGAAGGGCGTTACAGGCAGAGGCTACTTCCGTACCTGACGGGTCGGCAGGTATTCGAACACTATTTGTTCCGCGTGATATGCGGCGCAATCTTCGTGTTCCTAATCACGCCGATCCTTGTGGTCCTGCCATTGTCGTTTAACGCTCAGGATTTCTTTACCTTTACGCCTGAGATGCTGCGACTGGATCCCGAAGGATACTCGCTAAAGCACTACCGCGACTTCTTTACCAACAATGAATGGCAGCGAAGCTTCAAAAACTCGCTGATTATCGCACCGATTGCGACCATCATCTCGGTCTCACTGGGTACGCTGGCGGCAATTGGCCTCAGCCAGAGCCATGTGCCGGGGCGTCGGGCAATCATGGGCATCCTGATCTCACCGATGATCGTGCCCCTGATCATCTCGGCCACAGGTATGTTCTTTTTCTACAGTGACATCGGTCGCTTCCTTGAAGGAACGCTGGGTATGGACAAGAACTTTGTCGGCTATGTCAAAGTCATCCTCGCTCACGCGGTTTTGGGGATTCCCTTCGTGATCATCACGGTGACGGCAACCCTGGTTGGGTTTGACCAGTCGCTGACTCGGGCTGCGGCGAATATGGGCGCAGGGCCGGTGCGGACCTTCTTCAAGATTCAGATGCCTCTGATCTTGCCTGGCGTGATCTCGGGCGGGCTGTTCGCCTTCATCACCTCGTTTGACGAAGTTGTGGTGGTTTTGTTCGTCGGTTCGGCAAGCCAGAAGACTCTGCCGTGGCAAATGTTCACGGGTCTGCGCGAACAGATCAGCCCGACCATTCTGGCGGTTGCTACCATTCTCGTAGTGGTGTCGATTGCGCTGCTGACTACGGTTGAACTACTGCGGCGGCGTTCGGAACGCCTGCGGGGTCTCAGCCCGGCTTGACGCGACTCGAAACCTGATTTAGCGATTTCACCATGCACCCCGGTCACGATGGCGTCGTGACGCAACGCGGGGTGCATGGCTCTCGGTTCCCGAGGCCGCTCGTCCTGAACGCCGGGACTTGTGGCCGGGCGTTGCCTGTCCGGCATTGAGGAGAGACCAAATGACTGACCTAAACAATCGCCCCGAGTTCTTTACCTGCCACAATGGCGACAAGGCTCCGTTGCCGTTTAGCAAGGCGGAATACGATCGTCGCTTAGCTGGTTTGCGCGCGACGATGGCAGCGCGGGACATCCCGGCGGTGCTACTGACGTCGATGCACAACATCGCCTACTACTCGGGCTTTCTGTACTGCTCATTTGGCCGCCCATATGGATGTGTTGTAACGCAGGACGCATGCACCACGGTTTCGGCCAACATCGACGCTGGTCAGCCGTGGCGACGCTCGGTCGAAGAGAACGTGATCTACACCGATTGGAAGCGGAACAATTATTGGCGCGCGGTTGCAAGCCTAATCGGCTCGGCCCGTCGGATCGGGATCGAAGGCGATCACATGACGCTGGCGATGCGCGACACCGCGCTTGACATGTTGGGCGGGCCGGAGCTGGTGGATATCGCACCGGATACGATGGCCGCGCGTATGGTGAAATCCGCCGAAGAGATCGAGCTGATCAAAGGCGGCGCGCGCACTGCAGACGTGGGCGGCGCAGCCATTCATGCGGCTATCCGCGAAGGCGCGACCGAGATCGAGATTGCCATGGCCGGACGTGATGCGATGGAGGCCGAGATTGCGCGTGCCTACCCAGACGCCGAATATCGCGACACGTGGGTCTGGTTCCAGTCTGGCCTGAACACCGACGGCGCACATAACCCGGTTACCAAGCGGGCGCTGCAGAAGGGCGATATCCTGTCGTTGAACACCTTCCCGATGATCTCAGGCTACTACACTGCGCTGGAGCGCACCTTGTTCCTGGGGGAACCCGATGCGGAGAGCCTGCGTATCTGGAAAGCCAACGTAGCCGCGCACGAATTGGGGCTGAGCCTGATCAAACCCGGCGCGACATGTTCGGGCATTTGTGAAGAGATCAACCGTTTCTTTGCGGATGAAGATCTGCTGCAGTACCGTTCGTTCGGGTACGGCCATTCTTTTGGTATTCTCAGCCACTACTATGGCCGCGAAGCCGGTCTGGAACTGCGCGAAGACATCGACACTGTTCTTGAGCCGGGCATGGTTGTTTCGATCGAACCGATGCTGTGGATTCCCGAAGGCCAGAAAGGTGCGGGCGGCTATCGCGAGCATGATATTTTGGTCGTCGAAGAAACCGGCGCCGAAAACATCACCGGCTTCCCATACGGGCCCGAACACAACACGATCAGCGTCTGATCTGATCAGCAGGAAGGGCCTTCGGTCCTTCCTGCGACATACCTCAATGGTGGAAAAGAGGTCCGTATCTGGCGTTCGGTGCTGTCAGTTCGCCGCTATATATTCTGGCGCGCAGACGGGCAGAGCCGGTCGCTGGCAGAGGGCGGGTTCGCGGGCATTATCTCACGCGCGTGCAACCTGATTGTATGAGGCGCGTCATCGGTTGTTTTATGGGTGCCTGCGGTCACTAAATCCATGAACCACGCATAAGCGTTAACAAAATTGTCATTTTGATATAAGCTTGCAGTGTTGTTTGTGGTTGACGCTTTGGTGTGCGGTGTGGGTCAGACTATCTACGAGAGATATGGCGGGTTCAAAACGATCAGTCGGATCGTGATGACATTCTATGAAATGGCCTTGGACTCTGATCAAATCGGAAGTCACTTCGAAGACATAGACATGCCCCGCCTGATCGACCATCAGACGAAATTTGTCTCTTCCATGGTTGGTGGGCCAGCGTCCTTCAGTGATGAAAGGATTGAGGCTGTGCATCGGCATCTGAACATCTCTCATGCGGATTTCGATGAGATGGCCGAGCTGTTTGCCGAGGCGCTTTCAATGCACGGAATGGAAGACAGTCATATCAAGATCGTCTTACAAGCCATTGAATCAAAACGTGCTATCATTGTTGCTCGGGATGCGGCATGAGCATTCTTGCTATAAATGAACAATTGCTGCGCGCAATTGGCGTAGGTGTGGCAGTCGTGCGGGCTTCGGACCTGACATTTGTGTTTCACAATGGGCCTTTTGCCGAATGGTTCGGTGCTCCGACCGAGGGGCAGACTTTGCTGGATATTTTGCCCTCACTGGATCAACGTGAGTTGGACGACGTCAAGCAATCTGGTCTTCGGTATTCCGTTGAATTGCAGATTAAGCCAAAACGCCGAACGCTGATATTCGCTACGGCTGTGTCACTGGCAAACGGGCTGACCGAGCAGGTTTTGGTCGTTGAATGCCAGAACATCACGCGGATTCGAGAGCTTGAAAGTATGATTGACAGCTACTCGACCATGGTCGAGCGCAACACTCGTGAATTGGAACGTGAGAAAGAGCGGGTAGAGCGGCTGTTGTTAAACCTGATGCCGCGGGCTGTGTACGAAGAGTTTAAATCCTTCGGGGTAGTTACGCCGCAACTGTACGATCAGGTGTCTGTTGTAATGTTGGACTTCGTAGGATTCACGGACTTCGCGGCAAAGACCGACCCAACGGTCACGTTGAGCGAGTTGAACGACATCTTTACCGCATTTGACCGCATCGTTGAACAGTTCGGATGCGAGCGGATCAAAACCATCGGCGACGCCTATTTGGCGGTGTCCGGCATGCCGGATCCTACACCGGATCACGCGACGGCTGTAGCCCATTGTGCGGTGCGATTTCTGCGGTATCTGGAACGACGCAACGAAAGCCATCCGCATAAATGGCAAGCCCGGATCGGGTTAGGGACCGGGGCTGCAGTTGGGTCTGTAGTGGGAATACAAAAGTACGTCTATGATGTCTTTGGTCCCGCAGTGAACATCGCGTCACGCCTGCAAGTGTTTGCAAACCCGATGAAAATCGTTGCTCCCGAAGAGATGAAGTTTGCTTTGATCGACGAATTTCAGGTCTCGGATCTTGGCCCCGTTGATATAAAGGGCATGGGGGAGATGGAGCTAATCAATGTCACTTCTGGCCTCAGCGCGCCGCAGCCGGTCTCTAGGTTCTAAGTATCAATCGTCCTGAGGAACCAACCCCAATCCACGCAGATAGATACCGATACCGGTTTCCAGCAAATCCTCAGGTGGGAAAGGTGAACTCGCACCGGTGTTGCGGGCGAACAGTTCAACGACACCGTGACTCATGGCCCAGATATGAGCACTGAACATAGATGCGGGTGGGCGTTTCTCGGGGGGGATGTGTTGCGATAGGTCGGCTGCGGCTTTCTCTAGCACACCCTTCGCTCGGTTCGCTGCCAGAGCCAATTCGGGAGTCCGGTTGATGGATATCCCACTTTCGAACATGGCGATGTAGTGGCCTGGGTGTTTACGGGCAAAAGCCAGATAGGCCCGGCCCGTTGCCTCAAATGCAGCCAACGCCGAGGGTTGCCCTTTGTCATAGGCATACTGCATCAGGTCAGCGAACATCTCAAAGCCCTGCCGGGCTGCCTCAGCGATCAAATCCTCACGCCCCTGGAAATGCCGGTAGACCGCGGCAGGAGTGACGCCAGCGGTTTTCGCTGCCTCAGACAGGGTGAAGCCGGTCGGGCCTTTTTCTTCGATCAGCGACAGGGCTGCCTCGATCAGGGCCTGTTTCAGGTTTCCGTGGTGATACCCGCGTTTTGTCATCCCTGTTTCAGGTGCCTTTATCGTTTAAGCATTGGAGAGTCATGACATAATCTGCACCTTGGTCTTCGTCCACTGTCAGTCATGCATCCCATATTTCCGGCCCCCCGCAGATTTTCGGATCGTTCGGGCCGATGGCGTCTTCATCCTTTTCGTCATAATCCAGCGCGTGCAGTACCGTACGAATGGCAGCCAACCGCGCGCGTTTCTTGTCGTCAGACCGCACAATGGTCCACGGACAGTGATCGGAATGGCTACGCGTCAGTGTTTCCGCGATCGACTGGCTGTACTCATCCCATTTGTTCAGCCCAGCCACGTCAATTGGGCTGAGTTTCCATTGCTTTAGCGGATCAGTTTCACGTGCCAGAAAGCGGTTTAGCTGTTCGGCCCGGCCGACATTCAGCCAAAACTTGAACAGGTTGATGCCGTCATTCACAAGACCGGTTTCCAGCGGTAGAACCTGACGGAAAAACCGCTCACGTTCCTCCGTTGTGCAAAAGCCGAAAACGTTCTCTACAACGCCGCGATTGTACCAGCTGCGGTCAAAAAACACGATTTCGCCAGCGGCAGGTAAATGGGTTATATAGCGTTGAAAGTACCACTGGCTGCTTTCCGTATCCGATGGTTTGCTGAGCGCCACGTTCCGCGCACCGCGTGGGTTCAGATTCTCCCGGAATCGCTTGATCGTACCGCCTTTTCCCGCCGCATCCCGACCTTCGAAAATAAGGGCCACCCGCTGATCAGTTTCCTTGACCCAGGACTGCATCTTGACCAATTCGATTTGCAGCCTTTCTATTTCTTTTTCATAATCCTTACGCTTCATCCGCTCTTCGTAAGGGTAGGTTGGGTTCAGAATATCGTCCTTGCCCGACTTCTCGATGGCCGAGCGCACCTCTTTCGGGGCGTCTTTTTTGAAATACTTTTCGATGGAACCTTTTTCGGAACGGGTCATGGGTTACCTCGCCATAAAATTCATAACTTACTATGTCTTAGCTAGGTGTTTAACGCAAACCCGCACGTTGTGCGGCGCGGTCGATGGCTGCGGCAACCTCGGGGGCGGAGACAACTTGCGGCATATGCCCGACCCCAGGCAATTCTATCAGTTCCGCCCCTGGGATTTGTTCAACCAACTTGTGTGAATGCCACCCCAGCCCAACAGTGTCATCAGCCGTACCGTGCACGATCTCGGTCGGAACATCGATCTCACCGTACCGGGGTTGCAAGGCGCGGACCTCTTCCAGCAGGTTAGCGCGCTGTTTGGCGTTGGCGTGCATTGAGGAGCGGCGCATGGTGAGCCCGGGCCCAAAGTGATCTGCATAGCCTTCGGGCGCCGTTTGTGGCGCAAACACCCGATCCAGCGCCTTTTCAACGTACCATTCCGGCACAAATGCGGTGATCAGGGGCAGGGCAGTTGCGTTCCCGGTGGGGGTGGCTGCTAGTTTGTTGAACCCGTCTAAGGGCGTCTCCCACGGGATGGCAGCGGGTGCGATTAGGACTAGGCCGGAGATGTTGTCCGGCCGCGTCACGGCCCAGGCAAGCGACACAGACCCGCCATAGCTTTGCCCGGCAACTATGGGCTTTTCCGCCCCTAGCAAAGCTGCGGCTTTTTGCAGGATATCTGCTTGCTCTTCAATCGTTTCCCCATCGGGGTTGAAGCTGGCGCTATAACCCAGCCCAGGCCGGTCGAACACGATAACACGATAGTTAGCGGCCAGGATCGGTGCCAGCGCAAAGGTCATATCACGCGTGTTGCCGCTGGAACCGTGGATAAGCACAACGTCCGGACCTTCGCCCATCACCACGGCATGAACAGGGATCCCGTCAACGTCTACGATCTGGCCTTCGGGTGGATAGGCAGCCTCGGCGCGGGCTTCGTTCCGAGCGGCGCGCCAGATGGCCACGGCCCACAGCATGACCAGTAGGGTCAGGGCCATGATGCCGACGCGCATCATCCAGTCAGGCCCTCAGATCGGTTTGATCCACACCGATCCGGCATATGTCATAGGGCGTGGTCCCGTAAATTTCACTGATCCAGTTGCCATAGAGCAGATGCGCATGGCTGCGCCAACGGTTTTGCGGTGTCTGGCTCGGGTCGTTATCGGGATAGTAGTTTATCGGTACGTTGATCGGGGTGCCGTTCGCTACGTCACGGTCGTATTCCTGCTTCAGCGTATCGCTGTCATACTCGAAATGATTGAAGATATAGAGCGCCCTGTGCTCTGGATCTTCCACCAGGCAGGGGCCGACATCTTCGCTGCCCAACAAAGTCTTCAACCCAACGGCAGCGTCAATCTCATCCTGCTTCATCTCGGTCCAGCGACTAACGGGGATCACGCAATCATCCGAAAACCCGCGCAGGAATGGCGAGGCCGGGTCTAGGTTCGCGTGACGGAAGCAGCCAAATGCCTTGGCGTCCAGCATGTACTTTTTGACGCCGTGGAAGTGGTTGATCATCGCCATGCCACCCCAGCAGACGCCAAAGGTGGAATGCACGTTGGTCTGGGTCCATTCGAACACTTCGCGAAGCTCGTCCCAGTAGGTGACGTCATCAAAGTCCAGATGCTCGATCGGAGCTCCAGTTACGATCAGACCGTCGAATTTCTCGTCCCGTACTTCCTGGAAAGGGCGGTAGAACTCAGCCATATGCTCGGCGGCCGTGTTTTTGGTGCGATGCTCGGTCATGCGGATGAGAGAGAGGTCGATCTGCAACGGAGTCGCGCCGATGAGACGCGCAAACTGGTTCTCAGTTTGAATCTTCTTGGGCATGAGATTCAGCAACCCTATCCGCAGTGGACGGATGTCCTGACGCATTGCCTGATCCTCGGCCATGACCGAGACGCCCTCTTTCGTGAGGACGTCAAATGCGGGCAGGTCGGAGGGGATCTTGATCGGCATTAGGTGCAAGCCTTTGGAGTTACTGTGTAGAGGCGGTAATTAAGCGCGGTTGGCGCGGGTCTCAAGGGTACGTTCGATCAACTCATCGAAATCACTGGCGTCACGAATCTTGTGCATGTCGTCCGCAGTGACCGTGACACCCCAATTGTCGGCCATCGCCTGATAGCGTGGCTGGCGATGGGCCAGCGCCTGGGCATAGGTCCAGCGGATAAAGGCGTTGGGGTCTACATCTTCGGCGCGGCAGTCACGCTGTTTCAGATATTCATCCCAAACACGGATCAGGAATTCTGGCTGATAGGACATCGGCTTGGGCGCCTTGTCGAAACGGCGGACCAGTTCGGCAGTGTGATCCTCATCCCCTTTGATCCAGATCATCAGCGTCCGACTGGATAGTTCGGACAGCACGTGATCGGTGGGGTCGTTCGGATCGACCCATTCGCAGATCGACCCGCCGGTGTCGCAGATGAAATGCGGGTATTGATACAGACGCTGAGCGCGGTCGATAAAATACTCAGTGTCGAGCAGTGCATAGATTTCAGCCTGACGGAATTGCTCTTGCCTGCGGCGGTACTCGGGCAGATCCAGACCACCCAGTTCGGGGTTTCCCGGTTTGCCCAGATAGGCGGCAACAGGGGTCAGGTTTTCGAATGAGATGTTCGACCCGATAAAGATCGAATCCGACAACAGCAGCTCGCGCAGAAAAGGGACCTTCATCGCCTCGGCCTTGGCGTTGTCTGCGATGTATTCGCCCATATACCGGGTGCCGATGCGGTAATCGATCGAGTAGTGGAACCAATCGCCGGAATCCCGCAGCACGTTCGAGACAAAGGTCTTGCCCAACCCAGACATGCCGAAAAACAGCACCTTCTTTCGCGGCGCATCGCGCCAGTCTTTTGCCGAGCTGTAGATCATGTCCGCCATCCCTTTTTCCGACCTAGCTAAAACGGGTGGCGCGCGGCGTCAATCGCGCGTGCCCGAGCGGTTAAGGATCAGCAGCCCCAGCGCGAGGATTGCGAAGCCCAGAAAGGCTTGAGGGGGTAGGGCCTCATCCCTCAGGACGGCACCCAAAGCGATAGCGACAGGAGGGATGATCAGCGTGACAAGCATCAGGTTTCCCGCTCCGGCCATGGCAAGAACCCGGTAATACAGAAGATATGCCCCAGTCGTTGCGATCAGCGCATAATAGCCGATCGCAGTCCATGTAATCAGGGGCAGGTCCAGGCGGGGCACACCGTCGACCATCAGGGTGACGGGCAGGATCAATACGGTCGAACCAGTTAGCATACCAGCCGCCGCAACGACTGGAGACAGATCCGACAGTGTCACGCGCGCCCAGGCACCGGCCAAAGCGTATGAAATTGTTCCGGCGATAATGGCCAGTTGCGCCGCGCTCTGAAGGTCGAAACTGGCGAAGTTCCGAATCCCAATTGCAATCGAGACACCTAGAAAACCAAGCCCGACTCCTACTACCCTTGAGCGGGTCAAACGCTCATCCCGGAAAAAGAGTGCGGCGGTAACGACGCCGAAAATGGCCGTCATCGCATTCAGGATCGAGGTCAGGCCGGTCTCGATGTAAAGCTGTCCCCAGGCCATCAAGGAAAACGGTATCGCGTTATTCAGCAGGCCCATGACACCAAACGCGAACCATACACGGGGACTGCGTGGCACAGGCAGCTTTCGAAAGAAAACGACGAACCAAAGCGCCAGCATGGCCCAAAATACGCGATGGAAGACCGAGGTCATAACCGGAATTGTGTCCAGAGCAATCCGGATCGATACGAACGAAGCACCCCAAATCACGCCGAGCAAAAGAAGCTCGGCCCATGCTTTTGGAGATAGATGTTTTTGTTTTGCCATGGCTCGTTTTCGCAGCAGGGACAATTCCTTTCGACCCGGAACTTGCGCAAAGAAAAACCCCGCCCGAGAGGGCGGGGTTTGACGTTTTTTTCCTACGCTGATCAGCCCAGAGAATAAGTGATCTGGAATCCGACACTCCACGCGCTGTTGCCGCTGAATTCTCCGCCTGTGGTGGTCGTGGCATCACCAATATCTGTGTACCGGACACCGCCGGAAATCTGTGCGCGTTCCAGGGAGTATGTTCCGCCGAGTCCAAGGCTCCAGAATCCATCTGTCGGGCCCAGGTTTGTAACTTCAGAGCCGGTAGAGGTTTCATACCCGGCCGTTACTGCCCCAGAGAACTGATCCGAGAACTGATACCCGAGACCCAGTGAATAGGTAAAAGTGTCATCTGCGTAGTCGACGAGGTTATCACCGACAATGTCGACATAGTTTGGCGGCGCAAATACAGTTTGCGGCCAGTCTACCCATCGGATTGAACCAAACAGCAGTGTTTTGGGGGCTACACCAGTTTGGAAGTCTAGGTTGATGGATTGAGGTGACTCGATCTCGGTTTCGGTTTCATCTGTGATAAGTATCGCAGTGGGCGGGAATACCGGCGGTACGAAGTTGAACGATTCAGTTTCGGAAATGTCATGCGTGATCTTTGAGTTGTAAGTCAGAGACACCCGTGCAGCAATTTCTGGCTTCTCCCACGCAACGCCGACTACATATCCAAATGCAATATCTGAGTCTGTGTCGACTTCGTAGCCCGCAGCGGCGGGTACCGCCACGTTGGCTTTCAAACGCTGTCCACGCAGACCGCCGATTGCGCTGAAGCCGCCGTCGAATTTATAGCGTATTAGTGCGGTGATTGCGTCTACATCTGCTTCGGCACGCAAAACGTCCGTACGTCCACCAACCGCCGCTGCCGGGTTGATCGACAACGGGTAGTTGGATGGATACTCGATATCCGCGCCGAACGGCTCATCATAGATCAGCGCGAAATCCACCCTGTCCGAAAAAGAATGTTTATAGGCCAGATGCGGAGTGAAGAAATCTTTGGCCACATTGCCGGAATCGACACCGCCCTGACTGCCGCTGACGTCCGGATTGGTATAGCCGAGACGGAATTGTACAACTGATCCCTCTTCAAACAGGATGTTGACGCCCTGTCCGCTGCGATCAAGACCGCCAGCATAAGCTCCTGTCGCCCCAACGCATACCGCGCACGCCTGTAGAAGCGCTTTTTTCATTGTGTCCTCCCTTAAGGTTTCTTCAGGTCTGATCCAATTGTCGAGTGGTGGAGATCGACCTGCCTTGTGGTGCTCGATACTTTCTTAAGCCTTGTTTAACCGTCAACTGGTGACGGTGCGTTACTACTGGCGAGAGTGCCGGGATTCTGTTGCCAAACTGTTACGATTCTCTGCCTGAACGTTCAGAAAAATACCGGTGAAGATCACAGCTGCTCCCAAAAGGGTCCAGAGATCTATGGGTTCGTGATACAGAATCGCTCCCACCACAGCGATTGTTGGCAGGCGCGCAAAATCGAACGGAACCACAACAGTGGCCGGGGCGATGGCAAGCGCGTTCGTGATGCAGTAGTGGGCCAGCAAACCCGCTAACCCCACAAGTAAGAGGAAGGGTGCCGAACTGAGCGTCGGTAAGGTTATCTGCCCATCAATCCCGGCGGCGATCAATCCAAGGACGGCCTGCATGACTGTCAGCCAGAACATAATGCAGCCGATGCTGGCAAATCGCGTCAGGCTCTTTGTTGAAATGGTTGTCAGAGCAAAGAAAACAGCAGACAGAGCGGCGGTTAGTAGGCCTGCACTCAGTGGGACGGCACCAGGGCGGGTGACGATCAGAATACCGGCAAATCCAATCAGGGCGGATAGTACGCGGACAGGGGTCAGCCGTTCTCCCAGCAACAGCGGAGACAACAGAATCACCCAGATTGGTTGCGTAAACTCCAGCGCGAAAACCTGAGCCAGAGGAATGACCGAGACCGCATAAAACCAAAGGTTCTGACCGGTGAAGTGCATCAGGTTTCGGATGCCGTGCAGACCCAATCTGTCAGTTGAAACTTGATTCCATTTTCGCGTCAGCGTCAGAATCAACGCGACGACGCAGATGCCGACGAGACTGCGATAGAACATGATTTCGAAAGTATCATGCGTGACGCTCAATTCGCGACCAGCTATGGCCATTGACGAAAAGGACGCGATTGCCCCCGTCATCCAAAGCGCGGCCTTGCCGATCTGCGGTTTTTTGCTTTCCATGCACCTGCCTGCGGGATTCGCTGAATTCCAATTTGAAACCTATGGGTTTCTGGCAGGACTTAAACAAAAAAAGCCGGGGCGAAGCCCGGCTTTGAAGTCATTCCCACTCGATCGTTCCCGGTGGTTTCGAGGTGATGTCGTATGTGCATCTGTTGATACCCTTGACCTCGTTAATGATCCTCGTGGCGGTTTCCCCAAGGAATTCGTGGCTGAACGGGTAGTAGTCAGCGGTCATGCCATCGACTGACGTTACGGCACGAAGCGCGCAGGCGTAATCGTAAGTGCGGCCATCGCCCATCACGCCAACCGTGCGGACGGGGAGAATCGCTACAAAAGCCTGCCAAATGTCATCATAGAGGCCGTGTTTGCGAATCTGGTCGATATAGATAGCGTCCGCTTCGCGCAGGATGCTCAGCTTCTCGCGGGTAATCTCACCTGGACAGCGGATCGCCAGACCCGGTCCCGGGAAGGGGTGACGACCGATAAAGCTTTGCGGCAGACCCAGTTCACGGCCCAGTGCGCGTACTTCGTCTTTGAACAGTTCACGCAGGGGTTCGACCAGTTTCAACCCCATCTTCTCGGGCAGGCCACCTACGTTGTGGTGCGATTTGATCGTCACTGACGGGCCGCCTGAGAACGAAACCGACTCGATTACGTCAGGGTACAGCGTGCCTTGTGCCAGGAATTCGGCTCCTTCGATGGTGTCGGCATGTTTCTGGAACACGTCGATGAACAACTTACCGATAATCTTGCGCTTGGTCTCGGGATCGGACTGGCCGTCCAACTCGCCCAAGAACAGGTCGCTTTCATCCGCATGGATCAGTTGAATGTTGTAGTTGTCGCGGAACATGCTGACGACTTCCTCGGCCTCGTTCTTGCGCAACAGGCCATGGTCAACGAAAACACAGGTCAGCTGATCACCAATCGCTTCGTGAATCAGGATTGCCGCGACCGAGCTGTCGACGCCGCCGGACAAGCCGCAGATAACTTTTTTGTCGCCAACTTGTTCGCGGATCTTGCGGATCATCTCGTCGCGATAGGCACCCATGGTCCAATCGCCGCTGAACCCGGCCAGTTTCACGAAATTTTCATACAGCTTCGCGCCCTTAGGTGTGTGATGCACCTCGGGGTGGAACTGGACCGCATAGAAGTGACGGTCAGTGTCCGCGGTGATCGCGAAAGGCGCATTGGGCGAGGTTCCGAAAACCTCAAACCCCGGTGCGATTTCGCTGACGTGGTCGCCATGGCTCATCCAGACTTGCTCGTCGCCCTCGGCAAACCAGCCGCCCAGAATGTCCAGCTGACCTTTCGGTGTGACAAAGGCACGACCGAATTCGGCGGTGCCTTGGCCGCTTTCGACTTTGCCGCCCAGTTGATGCATCATTACCTGCTGGCCGTAGCAAATGCCCAAGATAGGCACGCCATAGTCGAAAATCTCTTGCGGTGCGCGAGGAGATCCCTCGCGCGTTACGCTGTCCGGTCCGCCCGAGAAGATCACGGCTTTGGGCGCCATCTCACGCACAAAGTCCATCGTAACATTCTGGTAGGGGTGGATTTCGCAATAGACATTCAACTCGCGCAGGCGGCGTGCGATCAGCTGCGTCACCTGGCTGCCGAAGTCTATGATAAGAAGGCGGTCGTGGGATGTCTGGCTCATGACTGGCTCTTAGGTCGCGCGGCAGCTATGTGCAAGCGTTATGAGGGCGTTTTAAGCCAGTTGTAGAGGGAGATCGGATCAATGGCCGCTATTCGTTTCGTGAATGCGACACAGGAAGATGTCGAGGCGATCACCGATTGTATAGCGGCGGCATATGCAAAGGCACGTGAAACTATATCCGATCTGCCTGACGTGACTGCGGGTGTTGAGCAGGAAATTGCGGACCATCAAGTGGTTCTGGCCTGGACTGAGGTCGGGCTGGGTGGTGTGATCATCTATTCTCAATCAAACGACGCGCTTAAAGTGATCAACCTAGCAGTAGCGCAGCAAGCGCAAGGGCAGGGGATCGCAGGGAAATTACTGAAAATCGCTGAGGACGCAGCCCGTCGGAACGGCTGTACTCACTTGATATTGCGGACGCACCGCCTGATGCAGGACACACGCGCGATCTACGCTCATCTGGGGTGGTGCGAAACAGAGGTCGCCGGAAATTCGGTCGCCATGTCCAAATACCTATAACCCGGTATTTACCCCATTGATTCAGACTTTTCGCTTCCACGGCTCGACGCGCGCTGTCCGTCCGCCCGGTAGCTCCAGATCGCAATCACTGACCAGCACAGAATGTAGAAAACTCCGATGACAATCAAAGCCTCACCGGGGATGGGGCCGACGTCAGCCCGATCGACGGCTTGTGCGAAATTCTCAACCGGCGTTGGGTGGACCGAGAGCTTAACGCCGAAAGCAAGGCTCTGAATCAGCAAAATCCATAGGTAGTTTCTGCGAATTCTGCGACCGATCGCGATCATCAAACTGACGTGGTAGCGCGGATGTAGATAGTCTTCTGCCAGTACCTTCTGCCAGTTCTCCTCCATATGAAGATCACCGTCATACAGCAGGGGCGCATAAAAATGTGTTTCCAGCCACCTGGCCCGTGCGCGCCATACGTTGAAATATCTATAGCGACGCGCCTCGAGTATCAGGAACAGGATGATCAGAACGCCGACAAGTACTAATGGTAAAGGTGAAGCTTCGGGAGAAGAGAAGGAAATCGACAGCGCAACGCCCAATGTCACAACGGCCCAGTTTGTTGTTGTGTCCAACCGAGTACGCCAGATGGTGCTGCGGTATACTTCACCTCGGTACAAGTGTGCGACAGCACCTATTTCGGCCGCATCAAGGGTTTTCCGTTCAAACTCGGGCCGCGGCGTCGCCTGATTTTCAGTCGTCATTGTGCTATCATGCCCGGACAAGGCAAAACGGTCAAAGTCTTAGAGTTGACTTGTACATGTCGCTTTTACCCCCAGAGCGCCGTAAACCATATGCTGACACCCTGGGCGCTCCTGTAACAAAATGGTCAATCTAACCAACCACACGGGATTTTCTCATGGCAGAGGCAAACACCCGGCGCAGGGCAAGAGGTGGCGGTGGCGCTGCCCGCCGGGCCGAACGTACCGCAGTTCGCATCGAAACCGCGAAATACATCGAACGGAATATTCCGAACTTCGAGGTTCTCAACGAAGAGGCGTTGGAAATCATCGAAACCAACGCGGAAACCATTCTGGCCGAAGTCGGCGTCAACTTTGTTGACAATCCTGCGGCTTTGGAACGCTGGAAAGACGCCGGAGCCGACATAGATGGCGAGCGCGTCCGCATTCCGCGTGGTTTGGCGCGTGAGCTGATCAAAACTGCGCCCAGCCAGTTCACCCAGCATGCTCGCAACCCCGAGAAATCGGTTGTTATCGGTGGTCGCAATCTGGTTCTTGCCCCGGTCTACGGCCCTCCGTTCGTGCGCGATGCTCAGGGTGGTCGTCGATATGCAACAATGGACGATTTCAACAAGTTCGTGAAACTGGCCTATATGTCCAAGTGGCTGCACCACTCGGGCGGCACAGTGTGTGAACCGACGGATGTCCCGGTCAACAAACGTCACCTGGATATGTTGATGGCTCACATGACCCTGTCGGATAAGCCGTTCATGGGTTCGGTCACCGACCCCAGCCGTGCACAAGATTCGGTTGAAATGTGTGAAATCCTGTTTGGTAAAGAGTTCGTTCAGGAAAACACTGTCATGACCTCGCTGACGAACATCAACTCGCCGATGACTTTCGACGACGTGATGATGGGGTCGCTCGAAGTTTATGCCAAGAATAACCAAGCCTGCATCATCTCGCCCTTCATCGTGGGTGGTGCGATGGCGCCGGTTTCGGTTGCAGGCACACTTACACAGGTTCTGGCCGAAGTTCTCGCCGGTGTTGCTTACAGCCAGATCGTTCGTCCCGGTGCACCTGCTATCTTCGGTGCTTTCGTGTCGTCGATCGACATGAACTCTGGCGCGCCGACCTTTGGTACGCCCGAGGCGTCCATGGTCACTTACGGCGCGGGTCAGCTGGCGCGGCGTTTGAACCTTCCGTTCCGTTCGGCAGGCTCGTTCTGCGGTTCGAAACTGCCTGATGCGCAGGCGGCTTATGAGACCGCGAACTCGCTGAACATGGGACTGATGGCCGGTGTGAATTTCATGCTGCATTCCTGCGGATGGCTGGAAGGTGGTCTGGTCGCAGACTTTGAGAAATTCGTCATGGATGCCGATCAACTGGGCGTTCTGCACGGATTGGCCAAAGGCATCGCCTATGATGACAATGCTCAAGCCATGGATGCGATCCGCGAAGTTGGCCCCGGCGGCCACTATCTGGGCTGCGCACATACACAGGCCAACTTTAAGGACGCGTTCTGGAAAAGCGAAGTGCTGGACTACAAGCCCTACGAAACATGGGAAGACGAAGGCGGGCGCGACACGCGTCAGTTGGCAACGGCACGGGTCGAGCATCTGCTGGCCAACTACCAGCAACCGCAACTCGACCCGGCAATCAATGCCGCGCTCAATGAATATATTGAGAAAAAGAAAGCATCCATGCCGGATGCGTTCAGCTAATCACTGATATTGCGAGGCGCGGCTGGCCTGAAACAGCTGCGCCTCGCCCAACAATGCGATAAGCAGGTCCAGATGACGGACCAGTGAATAGGCAGCGTCTTCTTCCACACGCTGCGCGTTAACCTCTCGCTCCATCTCCATCAGTCGAACCAACGCCGCGCCCGTTGAGGGTAGGGATCCGTACCCTAGAATGCGCTGCAAATGTCGATCCCGATCATAGTCCTGCGCTCCATGTTTTGCGGCCCGAGCCAGCAGGCGAGGACGGCGTAGGGTTGTAATCATGGTCATCAGATCCTGCATTTCGGGGGTCCTTTGTGTGAGTGAATGTCCCCGAATGTGTTGCACAACCTAAGCGGGTGTTGCCTCGATTGAGTTCTCGCCGAACTCTGGCTTCATGAGTGTTTATGTTTTTGAATCAAATCTGGTTCTTGTCCTCGCAGGTTAACGAACCAGTAACGAAAGCAACTCTAGTTAGAATTGGTTAACAAATTCATCGGGGGCGATTGGGAACAGATTGTTTTGTCGACGAGGTCAAGAAACTATGGAAAATAACATGGCTTTCACCATTCCGGCCTGGGTACCTGAGGGGGCGCAGAGATATCTAGCCCACACAGAGACCGGGCAGTCGATCCGCGATATTGCGCGATCCGCGGGATGCCATGCTTCGAGCATTCTAAGGCAAATCAGGCGGATAGAAACGCGTAGGGACGATCCCTTGGTGGATGCTGCGTTGCAATCCTTGGCCGAGACGCATTTTGCTGATCCGTCGACTGCCACGGAAAACACTTTTGACGCGACGCAGGAAGAAAACGCGGCTGCAAAAAACGAAGAGTTCAACCGCGAGGCCCTGCGAATTCTGCGTCGGTTGTGTGAGACGGGCGCGGTGCTGGCAGTTGCGGAAGAGATGGACAAAGCCGTTGTGGTGCGCGACGCGGGCGATGGCGGAACAACCAGAACTGCTGTGGTGGAGTGCAGGATTGCCCAAGCTCTTGCCCTGAAAGATTGGATATCTTGTGATAATCCGGGGCGAATTTCACGGTATCGGATTTCATCCTCCGGTCGGACCGCTCTCAGCCGTTTGGTTGCCGAAGCCGAAAACAAGGCGCGGGCTCGCAACGAATTCGGAATGGCCGAGGCGCAGACACCGTTTCAAGCGCAGATGGTTCAGGGGCAGGGCGGTGCGAACAAGAATGATCGTCCAAAACGTATTCGCTACAGTGCGGCGGAAAGCCCTCTGATCGCTCTGGCGCGCAGGCGGGACCGAGACGGAAAGCCGTTTTTGGATGAGACGCTTGTGGCGGCAGGGGAACGTCTTCGCGAGGATTTTGAGTTGGCGCAGATTGGCCCACAAGTCACGCAAAACTGGGACCATTTCTTGACTGCCGGCGGGCGTGGCAGTTTCGGCAGCGAAGCACATGGTGGGCGAGGCTCAACGGATGCGCGTGACCGGGTTGCGCAAGCATTGTCGGATCTTGGACCGGGGTTGAGTGATGTGACGTTGCGGTGTTGCTGTTATCTAGAAGGGCTTGAACTTGCTGAAAAGCGCATGGGGTGGTCGGCGCGTTCGGGCAAGATCGTGCTGAGGATCGCGCTGCAACGGCTGAAACGGCACTATGAAAGCCAGTCGGAAAGAAGCCGCTTGATCGGGTGATATGTTTTAGTTGCGAAAGCGTGATCAAGTGATAGTCAGGGGCTATGAATTTTACCCTCAGACAACTTCAGTATTTTAGAGCGGTCGCGGAACAGCGCAATTTTGGTCGAGCTGCGCAGGTATGTCACGTGTCTCAGCCCGCCTTGTCGGTTCAAATCAAGGCTCTCGAAGAAAATCTGGGCGGTCCGCTGTTCGAGCGTCAGGCAAGAGACATTCTGCTGACACCGCTCGGGCGCGATGTGCTGGATCACGCGCGCCAGGTGCTGGGTGCCGCGGACCGTCTGGATCAGTTCGCCCGGGATCGCTCGGGCGGGCACAGGTCGCTGTCGATTGGAATAATCCCTACGATTGCGCCCTATCTGCTGCCAGGTGTGCTGGCTGGATTGCGAACCTCGGACGTGTCGTTGCGGGTGCAGGTGCGAGAGGCCAGAACAGAGCGTTTATTGACCATGTTGCGTGCTGGCGAAATCGACGCCGGAGTCGTGGCCCTGCCGGTCGGAGGCAATGAGTTACTCGAACTTCCACTATTTCAAGACCGGTTTCTGCTTGCTGGCAGCGCTGCCCGCCTGAAAGGCATGACCTCCGACCCCGAGGTGCTGCGCCCGCTAGATCTGCAAACCGCACAGTTGATGTTGTTGGATGACGGTCATTGTTTGACGGATCAGGCGCTTGAGGTCTGCGGTCAGGACCGCAGCAGCGGGCTGATCAATATGGGGGCGTCGTCGCTGGCGACCCTTTCTCGACTTGTGGCCGAAGGCTTCGGTCTGACGCTGATGCCTGAGTTGGCTGCTCGCGCTGAATCCGAGGCTGTTCCGCGGTTGCAGTTGCTGCGTTTCAGTACGCCTCAACCGGCGAGGACGGTTGGATTGGTGCGGCGAGTATCAACCGGGGGCGAGGACTGGTTTGACAGGTTGGCCGAAGTAATCCGCCAAGTTGGAGAAGAAATAGTTACCGCAACACGCGCATGAAAATGAAAAGACCCGCCAGCGGCGGGTCTTTGATATTCGAAGGCTTGGAAGAGCTTAGGCCAGAGCCGGCTCTTTCGCTTCGTCCAGGTGCTTTTTCAGATTTTCAGGAGAAGAAACACCATAGGGGTCTTCTGGGCAGTTATCCATCAGGCCGGGTTCTTCGAACCATGCTTCAACCACACCGTCATTGACGATGGCCGCATAGCGCCACGAGCGCATGCCGAAGCCCAGATTATCTTTGTCGACCAGCATGCCCATCTTGCGGGTGAACTCGCCAGAACCATCCGGAATAACCTTGACGTTTTTCAGCCCCTGATCCTGTGCCCACTTGTTCATGACAAAGCTGTCATTCACCGACATGCAGTAAATCTCGTCGATGCCCTTATCCTTGAACTCGCCATAGCCATTTTCAAAGCCGGGCAGCTGATAGGTCGAGCATGTGGGGGTGAATGCACCGGGCAGAGAGAACAGGATCACGCGCTTTCCGGCAAAGTAATCTGCGGTTGTCTTGTCTTCCCAGCGGAACGGGTTGGGGCCTTCGACAGCCTCGTCACGGACACGGGTGTGAAAGGTTACGTCAGGCAGTTTGGTACCGGATTTCATAATCATGTTCCTGTGATTCATTATTGAACTGCGCGTGATTTAAAACAGTTCTAAAATGTCTTCAACGTGATTTGTGCTGCAGATGCGAATTTGGTTGAGAGTGTGAAAACGTAATGTTTTTAATTGTTTTTTAATTTGCGGCTTTGCCATTTTTCCGCGCAAGCATGGTGCGCTGTTATGGCAGCTATGCACGGGTGGTGTAGCTAAACCCAGCACATTATATTATGCCAAAGCAAATTGACCCAAAGTCAGGAAAGCAAACTGTGCGTGATCTCAAGATCCCCGAGCAACGTCATCCCGAAAAGGCGCATCGCCAGGACAATGCGCAGCCGAAAAAGCCCAAGTGGATTCGCGTAAAGGCGCCCGGTGGCAAAGGCTATGCCGACACGCACAAGATCATGCGTGAGAACAATCTGGTTACGGTCTGCGAGGAAGCTGGTTGCCCGAACGTCGGCGAATGCTGGAGTCAGGGTCACGCCACCATGATGATCATGGGTGAGATTTGTACCCGCGGCTGTACCTTCTGCAATATCGCCACCGGTCGCCCGGATGATTTGGACGCGTTTGAACCCGGCCGGGTGGCGCACGCAGTGCAAAAGCTTGGGCTGAACCATGTGGTCATTACGTCTGTGGACCGCGATGACCTAACAGACGGTGGCGCCGAGCATTTTGCGCAGACCATCCGCGCGGTACGTCATCGCTCGCCCAAGACGACGATCGAAATTCTGACACCAGACTTCCTGAAATGTGATCCTTCGGTTCTGGAAGTTGTGGTCGAGGCGAAGCCGGATGTGTTCAACCACAACCTCGAAACCGTCCCCGGTCTGTACCCCGAGGTTCGTCCCGGTGCGCGCTATTTCCACTCGCTGCGACTGTTGCAGCGGGTCAAGGAACTGGACCCTTCAATCTTTACCAAGTCGGGCATTATGGTCGGTCTGGGTGAAGACGAACAGCAAGTTCGTCAGGTCATGGATGATATGCGCGCGGCCGATATCGACTTCCTGACTATCGGTCAGTACCTGCAGCCGACGCCGAAGCACCACGGGGTTGATCGATTTGTCACGCCCGAGGAGTTCGCGTCCTACGAGAAAGCCGCCTACGGAAAAGGTTTCCTGATGGTGTCCGCGACGCCTCTGACCCGGTCTTCTTACCATGCGGGTGACGACTTTGCGCGTTTGCGCGATGCTCGTCAGAAAAAGTTGGAGCAAGGGTGACACCTGAGACGGTTGCTCAGTTGACGCGCCTGCGTCACGAATTGCATCAATCACCTGAACTCTCCGGTCAAGAGAAGGAAACAGCGGCTCGCGTTGCAGGCGAATTGCGTGCCCGTGGTGCGGATCAAGTTTTGACCGGCATTGGCGGGCATGGTGTGGCGGGCGTATATGACAGCGGCCGGGTTGGTCCGACTGTTGCCATTCGATGCGAACTGGACGGGCTGCCTATTCAGGAGCTGTCGGATGTAGCCTATGCCTCGCGCGTTCCCGGCAAGGCGCATTTGTGCGGGCATGACGGGCATATGGTGACAGTTTTAGGTGTCGCCGATCATCTCAGCCAAAATCGCCCCGAAACGGGCCGGGTTATTCTGGTGTTCCAAGCGGCCGAGGAAACCGGGCAGGGCGCTGTTGCCTATCGGTCTGATCCAAAGTTCTCGGAAATCGCCCCCGACTATGTTTTTTCCTTGCACAACCTGCCGGGGCTGACGCTGGGAGAGGTGCAACTTTGCGAGGGTTCTGCCAATTGCGCCTCGCGCGGGATGAAGATTGTTCTGACCGGTAAGACCTCGCACGCGGCAGCGCCGCAGGATGGGGTGTCTCCGGCAGGAGCTTTGTCCGCTTTGATGCCGAGTTTTGCAACGCTCGGGCAAGGTGGTCTCCTGAACGCAGAATTTGCCTTAACCACAGTAACGCATGTCAGCCTTGGAGAGCCGACCTTTGGTGTGGCTCCCGGCCGCGCTGAGTTATGGGTGACCTTGCGCACGGTGGCAGATGAACGGATGCAGCATCTGATGGCCGAGGCTGAAGCGCTGGTAGCGCAGGCTGCGCGCGATCAGGGACTTGGGTACGAGATCACCTATGAGGATGTATTCGAAGCTTGCGTGAACGCGCCTGAAGCCGTCGACATTCTGAACCGATCCTGCGCGGATACCGGCGTGCTCTGCGAACTGACGACGAGCCCGCAAAAGTTTTCGGAAGATTTTGGACAGTTCGGCAAAGGGTCCAAAGCGGCGATGTTCTGGCTTGGGTCGGGCATCAATCAGCCGCAACTGCACAACCCGGACTTTGATTTCCCTGATGCGCTGATCCCGGTTGGTACCGGGATTTTCCTAGCCGCCATTCAACAGGTGTTGGGGCCGCTCACTCCTCGGTAAAGCGAACTTTGCCGATAAAGGGCAGGTTACGGTTACGCTGCGCGTAATCGATGCCGTAGCCCACGACAAACTCGTCCGGAATCTCGAACCCGATCCAGTCGGACCGGAAATCAACCTCGCGTCGGCTGGGTTTGTCCAGCAGGGCGATGGATTTTAGCCGCGCGGGTTTGCGGCTTTGCAGCAGCTTGGTCACGTGGTTCAGCGTGTGGCCGGTGTCGACGATATCCTCGACGACCAGAACGTCCCGCCCTTCAATCGCGCCTCGCAAGTCTTTAAGAATACGCACTTCCCGGCTGCTTTCCATCGAGTCGCCGTAGGAAGACGCCTCAAGAAAATCTACTTCGATCGGCAAGTCCAACTCGCGCACCAGATCGGCGATGAACACGAAACTGCCGCGTAGCAGGCCGACGACAACCAGCTTGTCGGTGTCAGCGAACTCGGTGCTGATCTCGCGGCAAAGCTCTTCGATCCGGGCGGCGATGGCCTTGGCCGAGATCATCTCATCTATCACATATGCACGTTCGCTCATCGCTGCCCCCTTGATCTTTGGCGCGCAACATACGAAATCACGCGCCATTGTCACCTGTTAATACCGGACACCATGCCTACTCATTCGGAAACCCGCCACCTGCCTTATTCGGCTCAGCAGATGTACGACCTGATTGCGGACGTGGCGAAATACCCCGAGTTTCTGCCCTGGTGTGCTGCGGCCCGTATCCGCCGAAGCTATGCCGCAGGAGAGGCGCAGGTGATGGAGGCGGACCTGGTAATATCGTTCAAAGTGTTCCGCGAGCGATTCGGCAGCCGGGTGACATTGTTCCCCGATCAAATGAAGATCGATACCGAATATCTGGACGGCCCGTTCAAATACATGAAATCCGACTGGCACTTTGAGGACGCACCCGACGGAGGCTGCAACGTGTCCTTCCACGTGGACTTCGAATTCAAGAACGCAATCCTGCAGGGCATCATCGGCGTTGTCTTCAACGAGGCCATGCACCGGATCGTGCAGGCGTTCGAGACCCGTGCCAAGGAATTGTATACCTAGGCCTTTACCCGTGATTGCCGGGCGTTAGACTGCGCCCATGAGCGAATTTTCCACATCTTTGGCCGCGTTCGCTGCAGGATCTGTCGAGACGACTTTGCAAACGCGGGTCGTTACTTCTCTGTCCGTTCTGGATTGGATCGCCGTGGGGCGGGCCGGAGTTGACGAGCCAGTCTCACAAACTGTTCGCGACCTTGTATTGAGCGAGGACGGTGCGGCGCAGGCCCATCTGTTTGGTGGCGGGGCTGCCCCGTTGCGTGGGGCGGCATTGGTCAACGGCACGGTGTCTCATGCACTGGACTATGACGACACGCATTTTGCCTATATCGGACATCCGTCGGTTGCGGTTCTGCCTGCTGCTTTGGCGCTGAGCGAATGGGACGATCGCATATTGGTCGATTTCCTTGAAGCAGCTCTGGTGGGCATGGAGACCTCGATCCGTGTCGGCCTGTGGCTGGGCCGCAGCCATTACCAAGGTGGATTCCATCAAACTGCGACAGCTGGTGCGTTTGGAGCTGCAGTGGCAGCGGGGCGTATTCTCGGATTTGACACGGATCAGATGTGCAAAGTTCTGGGTCTGACAGCAACCCGCGCAGCGGGGCTCAAGGCACAGTTCGGGACGATGGGAAAACCGTATAATGCAGGTCTTGCGGCCTCTGCTGGTGTTGAGGCCGCTTTGTTGGTCGCCAAAGGGTTTGAGCCCAATAGAGGTGCGCTGGAAGGGCAGTACGGTTTTGGTGCGACCCACAAGGGTGAAGGAGACGCTCAAACAGCATTGGACGGATTGGGTGAGAAATGGCTGTTCGAAAACGTCAGCCACAAGTTCCATGCCTGTTGCCATGGTCTGCACGCCGCGCTTGAGGCGGCGCGTAATCTGGATATTGCGGAACCCGAAGTGGCCGAGATCAAAGTGAAAACCAATCCTCGCTGGATGAGCGTGTGTAACCAGATGTCTCCTACAACGGGGCTGGGCGCCAAGTTTTCGTATCGGACTGTGATCGCCATGCAGGCGCTTGGCTATGACACGGCGCTACCCGACAGTTACTCGGAAAAGGTTTGCGCCGATGTGCGTCTGAAGTCGTTGCGGGACCGAGTCGCGGTTGAGGTTGACGATACTTTGTCAGAAACGCAGGCTCATCTGACCTTGCTGCGCCGAGACGGCGCGCGGCTAGAGGCGACGCATGACTTGTTGGCACCCATGACCTTATCGGACCGCGAGGACCGTGTGCGCGGAAAGGCCAACAAGCTGATCGGAAGTGAAGAGGCGGACGCGATCTGGTCGATGCTGCGCACCGGTGGCCGCGCCCGCGATCTGGCTAAGGTACTGGCGGACTAAACCACACGCCAGTGGAGCGGGAATCCGGGCTCGAACACCGTCACTGGTCCGTCGCCGGTTTCAATCTTGTTTGGGTATTCGACGGGGGCGCCCTTGGTCAGAGTGATCGTTTCTTCGTTCACCGGCAGACGATAGAACGCCGGCCCATTCAGTGACACGAACCCTTCCAGCTTGTCCAAGGCGCCTTCGCGGTCGAACATCTCGGCCACCAGAGACATAGTGTTCGTCGCGGTGAAACACCCGGCGCAACCGCAGGCCATTTCCTTGTTGTCATCGGTATGCGGCGCGCTGTCTGTGCCGAGGAAATAACGCGCATCGCCCGAGGTCGCAGCGGCCAGCAGCGCCAGACGGTGTTCCTCGCGTTTGGCGACAGGCAGGCAGTAGTAGTGCGGTTTGATCCCGCCAACCAGGATGTGGTTGCGGTTGATGATCAGGTGATGCGCTGTGATGGTCGCGCCCAGATCGGTTTCGTTGGCTTTTACATAGTCCACGCCGTCCCGCGTCGTTATATGCTCCATCACCACACGCAGGCCCGGAGTAGCCTTGCGGATTGGATCCAACACGCGGTCGATGAACACAGCCTCACGGTCGAAGATGTCGATCTCGGGGTCGGTGACTTCGCCATGGACGCACAGAGGCAGGCCGATCTCGGCCATTTTATCCATCACCCGGCGCACATTGTTGAAGTCCTGCACACCCGAGGCTGAGTTGGTCGTCGCCCCCGCGGGGTAGAGCTTCACCGCTTTGACCAACCCGCTGGCATGGGCGGCGGCCACGTCCTCGGCATCGGTGTCTTCGGTCAGATACAGCGTCATCAGCGGCTCGAACGTCATACCGTTGGGCAGGGCGGCCATGATGCGGTCGCGATAGGCCGCGGCCTGATCACCGCGCACAACGGGTGGCACGAGGTTTGGCATGATGATTGCGCGACCGAAATGGCGCGCAGTTTCGGGCAGGACGGCTTGCAACATCGCGCCATCGCGCAGGTGCAAGTGCCAGTCGTCGGGGCGGCGGATCGTGATGCTATCGGTCATGGCGCCTCCGCTAGCACACAGGCCGCGCGCGGGAAAGACCTTGTCAACGGATCAGAACGCCGTAAGTCCCGGAAAGACAGCAGTCTTGACGCACGCGCGTTGCCGTGACCTGTTGTGGCGAGGGAGAGAGGTATACATGACACAGCCAGATTCTATTGACGCCGTTCAAAAAATGCTGGGCGCGCAGGGCTATGTCTGCGGCCGGGCTCTGGCGACCGTCGTGTTCCTGTCGTTGAAATTGGGACGACCGTTGTTTCTGGAAGGAGAGGCCGGGGTCGGCAAGACCGAGATTGCCAAAGCACTGGCGGCAGGGCTGAACCGACGCCTGATCCGGCTGCAATGCTACGAAGGGCTGGACGCATCATCGGCCGTGTATGAATGGAATTTCCCTGCGCAGATGGTAGCGATCCGAACCGCAGAAGCATCCGGCGGGGCCGACCGAGGTGCATTGCAGGATGAACTGTTCTCGGACGATTACCTGATCGAACGCCCACTGCTGCAAGCGATGCGCCCGGACGAAAACGGTGCACCTGTTCTGCTGATCGACGAATTGGACCGCACAGATGAACCGTTTGAGGCATTCCTGCTGGAAGCCTTAAGCGATTTTCAGGTTACCATCCCCGAATTGGGTACGGTCCAAGCCGCCGAGCCGCCCGTCGTAATAGTCACCTCGAACCGCACGCGTGAGGTGCATGACGCGCTGAAACGCCGCTGTTTGTATCACTGGGTAGATTACCCGGATTTCGACCGCGAGATCGAAATCCTACACGCCCGTGCCCCTGAAGCGGCCGAGGCGCTCAGCCGCGAGGTGGTTGCTTTCGTTCAACGCCTGCGCACCGAGGACCTGTTCAAAAAGCCCGGCGTGGCCGAGACCATTGACTGGGCCAAATGCCTACTGGCGCTGGACGTGATCAACCTCAGCCCCGAGGTGATTGGAGATACTCTGGGAGCGATCCTGAAATACCAGGACGACATTCAGAAACTTCAGGGGTCCGAGGCAAAGCGGATTCTAGACGAGGCGAAGGCGGATCTGGAACCGGCCTGATGGCGGAACAACTCCCGCTGCATATCCCCGATGACCCGAAGCTGGCGCAGAACATCACACATTTTGCGCGTGCATTGCGGAAGGCAGGTCTTCCAATCGGAACCGTGCGGGTCGTTGACGCGATCCGAGCCGTACAGGCGGCCGGGTTTACGGAAAAGCGGGATTTCTACTGGACCTTGCATGCCTGTTTCGTGAGCCGCCCGGAACATCGTACTGTTTTCGCGCAAGTCTTTCGTCTCTATTGGCGCGACCCGCGGTATCTCGAGCATATGATGTCCATGATGCTGCCCGCAATCCGGGGTGTGCAGGAGGAGCGCAAAGTCGATGCTGCCGAAAAACGCGCGGCAGAGGCTTTGCTGGACGGGGTGGAGCGCGATTTACCCGAAGCAGTGGAGCAAGAAGATGAGACAGAGTTGGAGATTGATGCCTCGCAGACGGCATCCTCCGAAGAACGCTTGCGAAGCCTGGATTTTGAGCAGATGAGCACAGCCGAAATCGCGCAGGCGAAGCGTGCGCTGGCACGATTGACACTGCCGGTGAAACCCATCGACTCCCGCCGGGGGCAAGCCAGCCATCTGGGTCACCGGATCGACCGTGCTCGCACCTTGCGTGCCGCGATGCGTCAGGGCGGTGAGATGCGCGATATTGCACGGCTCAAACCTAGACCGCGCTGGCCTAATCTTGTGGTGCTCTGCGATATCTCGGGGTCAATGAGCCAGTACAGCCGGATCATTCTGCACTTTTTGCACACTGTTTCTAATGCCAAAGGGGCCGGTTGGGCCAAGGTGCATGCATTTACCTTCGGCACACGCTTGACCAACATCACTAGGCACTTGCAGCAGCGCGACGTGGACGCGGCGCTCGCCGCTGCTGGGGCCGAGGCGCAGGACTGGGAGGGTGGCACGCGGATTGGCGAATGCCTGCACGCTTTTAACCGCGACTGGTCTCGCCGGGTCATGGGGCAGGGAGCGGTGGTGCTGCTGATTTCGGACGGGCTGGACCGGGGTGACCCCGAGGCGCTGGGGAAAGAAATGGAGCGGCTGCGCCTGTCGGCGCGCCGTCTGATCTGGCTCAACCCGTTGTTGCGTTGGGATGGCTTCGCGCCCAAGGCGCAAGGCGTTGCTGCGATGCTGCCGCATGTCGACAGTTTCCGCGCGGGGCACTCGATTGCGTCTCTCGAGGATCTGGCTGCCGTTATCTCGAAACCCGACGATGTGGGTGAGAAAGCGCGGCTGATGACCGCGCTTTCGGGGTGAATATTAGCTCAGCTGTTCTTCATTACATTTGCGCGCCATTTCCATGGCTTTGTAGGTGCCGGTCAGATCGACGGTGAAGGCAAATTCCTTCTCGGGGAACACGACCATAACTTTCTGCTTGGCGATATCGTCCGCGAACTGAGGGTCATCTGACAGAACGTACCCGCCGGAATAGCCTTTGGTGATGTTGCCTTTCATGCCGGTGGCTTCGCCCAGATAGATGTTGTCGCCCAACAGGATCGCCACGGCTTCCTTCTCGCCGCGTTTGATGTCTGTCTTGGCTTTGGTGAAGACGCCCACATAGCCGACACCGCGATCCTCGGTCAGGCCCATCTGAACCACATTTTCGGCGCTGTCCACAGCCTCAATCAGGCAGGATTTCTTATCCTGATCGATGAAGACTTTCCATCCTTCGACTTCTCCATAACGCAAGAACGTATCCGCGCTCACTGCCGTTGATGCCAGCAGGCCGATTGCCATTCCAAGTGAAAAAATGCGTTTCAAAGTTCTGTCTCCCTTATGAAAAAGTAATATGCGCATACCAGAATGCACCAGTTGCGCATGTAGGCTAGAATCAGGTTCATGGACAATCAATCCTTTGCGTAAACTGCGAAAGTCCGGGCTAAATCGAGCCGACACATCGTTTTTTCACACCTGCGCCAGCTGTTGAGAGCAGAGGTTCCTTTTCATCCCGCCAAACCTGCTTATGTTGGGGCAGAATGCGCCCGGAGGGTTCCATGGACAGATTCGACGACAGCCCGGAAACAGCACTGCGTTGGTATAGCGACGGCAAACCGACCGCATTGGCCACGGTGGTTGAGACATGGGGTAGCGCCCCACGCCGGGTTGGTGCTCAGCTGGTTATCGGAGGGGATGGTCGCATCGAGGGTTCTGTCTCGGGCGGTTGCGTCGAGGGCGCGGTCGTGGTCGAGGCACTGGAGGCGATCGATGAAGGCGAAGCGCGCCTGCTGGAGTTCGGCGTCAGCGACGAGGACGCTTTTGCTGTGGGTTTAGCTTGTGGCGGCACGATCCGTGTTCTTGTTGAGCCGGTGGGTAAGGTACTGACTGAACCCATGTTGCGCGAACTGGTCCAAGCTCGCGCCCGGCGTGAACCTGTCGCTTATGAAGTGAATATCGAAACCGGCCACCGGGCCTTGCGCCGCAATGCCTATCCGGAGAGGCTGCGCATGGACCGTTCGGGGTTCGAAGAGGACGGCCAGACCTTCGTTGCGGTCCATAACCCTCCGCTACGGTTGATCATTGTTGGTGCGGTGCATATCGCGCAGGCGCTGGTTCCGATGGCGCGGATCGCCGGATATGACCCTGCCATCGTGGACCCGCGTGAGGCGTTTGCTTCAAACGAGCGCTTTCCCGGTGAGACGATCCTGACCGACTGGCCGGACGAGGCCGTGGCTAAGCTTGGAATGGATTCGCGCACTGCCGTGGTTCTGTTGACCCATGACCCCAAACTGGATGATCCGGCACTGCAATCCGCTTTGCAGGCCGGGGTGTTTTATATCGGCGCGTTGGGCTCAACGCGCACCCATGCCAAGCGGGTGGCCCGGATGAAAGAGGCAGGCTTTACTGAGGCCCAAATCGCGCGCATCCACGGCCCGATAGGCCTTGATATCGGTGCAGCGGGCCCGTCAGAAATTGCAGTGGCTATTCTGGCGCAAATGACAGCGGTGTTGCGAGGTAAGGCGTGAAGTTCGGCTCGGTTCCCGTTGATCAGGCAGCAGGATCCATCCTCGCGCATTCTGTGCAGGCCGGTGACAAAAAGTTGCGCAAGGGCATCAGCCTTACCGCCGAGCATCAGGAGCAACTGGCCGCAGCAGGATACAGCTCCGTCACGGTTGCCCGGCTTGAGCCGGGCGATTGCCACGAAGACAAAGCAGCCGAGATGCTGGCCGAGGCTCTGGTTCCTGATCCCTCCGCTGCTGCGTTGCGGGTGACGAAGCCGGTAACCGGTCGTGTGAACTTGCTGGCGGACGGGCCGGGCGTCGCCGTTCTGGACGTCGCCGCGTTGGAGGCGTTCAATCTGGTCAATCCGATGATTACCGTCGCCACCGTGCCGCAATATCAGCAGATGGGTGCGGGTAGTATGGTCGCTACGATCAAGGTCATTTCCTACGCCGTTCCGGGTGGTGATGTTCTTGAAGCCTCCCGACTGGCGCAAGGGGCTGTTCGTCTAGCTACACCTATCTATCGCAAGGCCGGGTTGGTTGTGACTGATATTCCTGGCGGGCCGCCAAATGAGAAGGGCATCGCAGCAATCCGTGGCCGTGTCGAGGCCTTGGGAATGGAGATGCCCGACGTGCGCATCGTCCCTCACCAGACCGAAGCACTTGCGACCGCAGTTGCCGAAACGAAAGGGGATGTAGTGATGATCCTCACTGGCTCGGCCACTTCAGACGAAATGGACGTCGCCCCCGAGGCGGTGCGTGCCGCGGGCGGACAGGTGGGCCGTTTCGGCATGCCGGTCGATCCGGGCAATTTGCTGTTCATAGGGTCGCTGGGGCAGAAACCGGTGATCGGGTTGCCAGGATGTGCGCGGTCTCCCGCACTGAATGGGGCAGACTGGGTGCTGTCGCGTGTTGCGTGTGGGATCAGAACCGGCGCTGCAGATATTGCCGGGATGGGCGTCGGCGGGCTGCTCAAGGAAATCCCGACCCGACCGCAGCCCAGAGCATCGCGGCGATAATTTGCCTTCCTGAGCCAACGTTATACCTATGAAGACTGACCAAGTGACCTGACCAATTCACTCGCTAAATATTTTTGTTCTCAAACAAATTTTCCCGTGTTTAACTCTGCGCAGGGAGAGTTTCATTTTGGGAGGAACATATGACACAGGTCTCAATGACCGTGAACGGAAAATCCGTGAGCGGTGATGTCGAGGGCCGGACGCTGCTGTCCAGCTTTCTGCGTGATCACCTGTCACTGACCGGAACCCATGTGGGCTGCGATACCGCGCAATGCGGCGCGTGCGTGGTGCACGTGAACGGTGAGGCGGTCAAATCCTGCAACATGCTGGCGCTAGAGGCTGATGGGGCCGAGGTCGGCACGATCGAAGGTCAGGCGAACGCGGATGGTTCGCTGAACGCGATCCAGCAGGCGTTTCAGGATCATCACGGTCTGCAATGCGGGTTCTGCACGCCGGGCATGGTGATGAGCGCAGCAGCGCTGCTGAAGGATAATCCGCGCCCGACCGAGGCCGAGATTCGTAAGTACCTCGAAGGCAACCTGTGCCGCTGCACCGGGTATCACAACATTGTCAAAGCGATCATGGCCGCATCCGGTCAGGACGTCAGTAGCATCGCTGCTGAATGATGCCACTGCGGGCGTAAGAGGAGACGCCCGTGGGATGACAAAGGGTGCACCAGCATCCGTTTATGGGAGGAGAACAAGCAATGCCCAAAGACAGTGGCATCGGAGCCAGTTCCAAGCGGCGTGAAGACGTACGCTTTCTGACCGGAGCGGGCAATTACACCGACGATATTAACGTACATGGCCAGGCATATGTGCATTTTCTGCGATCCGACATCGCGCATGGCCGGATCAAATCCGTGGACACTTCGGCGGCTGAAGGCATGCCTGGTGTGGTGAAAGTGTTCACCGGTAAAGATTTCGAAGGCGTGGGAGGGATGCCTTGCGGTTGGGAAGTCACCGACAAGCACGGTGCGCCTATGCAGGAACCGCCGCACCCCATTTTGGCACAAGGCAAGGTCCGCCATGTGGGTGATCCCATCGCAGCTGTTGTGGCCGACAGTTTGGAGCAGGCCCGCGACGCTGCCGAGGCGATAGATCTCGATATTGAGGAACTGCCTGCCGTCATGGATATGAAAGCCGCTGCGCAGGATGGCGCGACGCTGGTTCATGACGATTTAAAAAACAACATCTGCTATGACTGGCAGCTGGGCGAAACCGACGACGCCAAGGTCAACGAGGTGTTCGCCAATGCGGCTCATGTGACCACGCTGGATCTGGTAAACAACCGCTTGGTCGCCAACCCGATGGAACCACGCGTCGCCGTGGCCGAGTACAAGCGCGGGACGGATGAGTATACTCTCTATACTACATCGCAGAACCCGCATGTGATCCGGTTGTTGATGTGCGCGTTCGTGCTGGGGTTGCCCGAGCACAAAGTCCGCGTGGTCGCTCCGGATGTGGGCGGCGGATTTGGCACTAAGATCTTTCACTATGCGGAAGAGGCATTCTGTACCTTCGCTGCCAAGGCCTGTGGCCGTCCGGTCAAGTGGTCGTCTAGCCGGACCGAGGCGTTCATGTCGGATGCCCATGGTCGAGACCATGTCAGCACCATCGAACTGGCGCTGGACGCGGACAACAACTTCATCGGTCTGCGCACCAACACTTACGCCAACCTGGGCGCGTATCTTTCAACCTTCTCCAGCTCGGTTCCGACCTGGCTGCATGGCACACTGATGGCGGGTAACTACAAGACGCCGGTCATTCAGGTGAACGTTAAGGCGATGTTCACCAACACGGTGCCGGTGGACGCCTATCGCGGCGCCGGTCGCCCCGAGGCGACGTTCCAGTTGGAGCGAGTGGTAGACAAGGCCGCGCGCGAGTTGGGTGTCGATCCCATAGCGCTGCGTCGTCAGAACTTCATCACCGAGTTCCCCTATGACACACCTGTGGCGCTGACTTACGACACTGGAAATTACAATGGGACAATGGACAAGCTGGAGGCTGCCGCCGATCTGGCAGGCTTTGCAGCGCGGCGTGCCGAAAGCGAGGCCAAAGGCAAGCTGCGCGGTCTGGGCATCAATTGCTATATTGAGGCTTGTGGTATTGCCCCTTCGAACATCGTCGGCATGTTGGGGGCCCGCGCGGGTCTATACGATGCGGCAACCGTTCGGGTAAACGCCACCGGTTCGATCAGTGTCATGGTCGGCGCGCATAGCCACGGGCAGGGGCATGAGACCGCCTTCCCGCAGGTCGTGGCCGACATGGTCGGTATCGACGAGTCGATGGTTGAGATCGTGCATGGCGATACATCCAAGATTCCGTTCGGAATGGGCACCTATGGCTCTCGGTCTTTAGCGGTTTGTGGCTCGGCCATGGTCAAAGCGACCGAGAAGGTGATCGAGAAGGCCAAGCGGATCGCGGCGCACCTCTTGGAAGCGTCCGAGGCGGATATTGAGTTGAAGGACGGCCAATTCAGCGTGGCAGGCACCGACAAGTCGGTGGCTTGGGGCGATGTGACCTTGACCGCTTATGTCCCGCACAATTATCCGCTGGAAGTCGAACCTGGGCTGGAAGAGACCGCCTTTTATGACCCGGCCAACTTTACCTTCCCGGCAGGAGCCTATGCCTGTGAGGTCGAAGTGGACCCGGAAACTGGTCAGGTCAGCATCGAAAAGTTCACAGCAGCGGATGACTTTGGCAACATAGTCAATCCGATGATCGTTGACGGTCAGGTGCATGGCGGGATCGGTCAGGGCATCGGTCAGGCTCTGTTGGAGAACTGCGCTTATGACGAATATGGCCAGCTGCTGAGCGCCTCCTATATGGATTACGCGATGCCGCGGGCCGATGACGTTCCGTTCTACGAGGTCGACCATTCCAGCCAGACACCCTGCACGCATAACCCTCTGGGTGTGAAGGGCTGTGGTGAGGCCGGTGCAATTGGGTCTCCGCCTGCTGTGGTAAACGCTGTGTTGGATGCGCTGAACTCGGGTGGCAAGGCGGTCGATCACATCGACATGCCGATGAGCCCGTCGCGCGTTTGGGCTGCGATGAATAGCTGAGTGGAGAGGGCGGACCGGGGGGCAGCTCCCGGACCCCCAAGATATTTACAGCCAGATGAAGGGCGGATCTGCGCCTTTCGGAAAGGAAAACGAAATGTACAATTTCGAGTTTGAGAAGCCCTCGACCATTGCCGATGCGGTTGCTGCGTTGGCGGCAGAGGATGCTCAGGCATTGGGGGGTGGACAGACGCTGATCCCGACGCTGAAGCAGCGATTGGCGGCGCCTTCGGCATTGGTCTCACTGAGCGGGATTGCCGAGATGCAGGGCGTATGCGTCAATGATGATGGCTCGGTGTCGATTGGTGGGGCCACGACCCATGCGACAGTCGCGTCCGAGGCTGCGGGTAGCTATCCGGCGCTGGCAGCGTTGGCCGGGCAGATTGGTGACCCAGCGGTGCGCAACCGGGGCACCCTTGGCGGATCGATCGCCAATAACGATCCGGCGGCTTGCTATCCTGCGGGGGTTTTGGGGTCCGGCGCGACCGTCGTCACCAACAACCGACAGATTGCATCGGATGACTTCTTTGACGGTATGTTCTCGACTGCGCTCGATGAAGGAGAGATCATCACCTCGGTCCGTTTCCCGGTGCCACAGGCGGCCAGCTATCAGAAGTTCTTGCAGCCAGCGTCGCGTTTTGCGCTGGTCGGGGTTTTTCTGGCACGGTTTGAGGATGGTGTCCGTGTTGCCGTCACAGGCGCAAGCGAGGACGGGGTTTTCCGTTGGTCCGAGGCGGAAGATGCATTGAACAAAGAGTTCCGGGCGGACGCGCTGATGAATCTTCGGATCAATCCAGCCAACATGATCGCGGACCTGCATGGCAGCAAAGAATACCGTGCGCATCTTGTTGGGGTCATGACAAAACGCGCTGTTGCCGCCTGCATGTAAGCCACCATGTAGTTAAAGCCCCGGCCGCGCGTCGGGGCTTTTCACGTACGACGAAGCCTAGGCGGCTTGGAAGGCTGCCAATAAGCTCCGGTGTCCTCTCTCGCTTTTTGATAGGCGTCTATGCGCTGTCGGGCCGCGTCGCCCCCCGCGTCGAAAAGGTGGCCTAACAGGCATTCGAGAACGGCCATTGCGCCGGTAAAGCAGGAAAACGGGTGTAGGGCACGCGTGCTAACAGTGAAAGCAATGTCAGGCTCAACTCCGGGCGCAATAACGTCGCTGTCCGAGATGAGAATAAGGCGCAAGCCTCTTTGTTTTGCGAACCGCATCGACTGAATGGTGTCCGCGGAGTAAGGGTGAACAGTGATGGCGAGCAGACAATCCTGATGGTCGGCATCCAGCAGATCGTCAGTAGCAGATCCAAAGTGGCGCGGCACCAATTGGATACCCGGATGGGCCATACGTCCTGTATACGAAAAGTAGTAGGCCAACGCATAACTGGCCCGCGTCGCAGTCACAAAACACCTTCTGGAATGGGTCATGTACGCGATAGACTCGCGAACTTTTTCAGGTTTCATCAAGCGCAAAGATCGGGCGACAACGTTCTGTTCGTTCTGTGCCAGCTTGGCTTGCGTATTGCTGAAGGCGTCCTCGGTCCGCAGGGTGGTCAGCCAATCCTGCCCCAGTTCGCTTTCCCGGTCGGTCACCAATGCGTCGCGGAAGGGGGAGCGAAAAGCTTCGAAACTGTCAAAACCTAAACGCTGCGCCAATCGAACCAGTACGTTCGAACTGACCCCGATTTTGTTAGCGGTGGTGCGGATTGGGTCGAGGCCGAAATCTCCGGGATGATCGACAATGTACTTGGCCGCCGCTTGCAGGGCTGAAGGCATCCTGCCGATATCCTGACGCAGGTGGTTTGTGATCTGGCTTGGCGTGTTTTCCATCGCTGTAAAAAAACAAATGTTTTGAAGATAGCAAGTAAAAAACGCAGAGCGACGGATTAGATGCTGCAAGAATAACCTGAGGAATGTGCATGTCAGACTCGCGATCAGAAAACCAAACCCCCGGGTGGCCCTATATCCTGGTCGCTCCGAACGGCGCGCGGCGGGGGCCTTCGGACCATCCGAGGCTTCCTGTTTCCATGGAACAGATCGTGGAGACCGCACGGGCCTGTTTTGAGTCCGGGGCCAATGGGCTGCATTTGCATATTCGTGACCCAGAAGGGCAGCACTCTCTCGACTCCGGCCAATATCTGGAAACACTGGCGGAGTTACGGCAGGCCGTACCCGGTCTGGAGTTACAAATTACGACCGAAGCGGCGGGCGTGTATGATGTTCCCGCTCAGTTTGCATGTTTGGAACAGGTGCGTCCGGAGTGGGCGTCCATCTCAGTGCGCGAAATCGCGCGTGCGTCAGAGTTGGCCGATAAGGTCTATGGTCTGTGCTCTGACCAAGGAACGCGGGTGCAGCACATCCTGTATGATACTGAAGACGCCGCGTTGCTGGCGCAGTGGCAAAAGGCCGGGATCGTGCGGGGCGGGCAGACTGAGAGTCTGTTGGTGTTGGGGCGATATACGTCAGGTCAGCAATCCTCGCCCCAGGATCTAGATGTGTTCCCAACTGGGGCTTCGCCGTGGATGGTTTGCGCCTTTGGAACTCAGGAACACGCCTGCCTGACATATGCGGCCCAACAGGGCGGAGATGTTCGGGTCGGATTCGAAAACAGTCTGACCGATGAGAGCGGGACCCTCTGGAAAGATAATGCCGCGTCGGTGTCGGCGCTTGTTGCCATGTTGGAAAGGGCAGTCAAATGAGTCACGTATTTCCACGCCACACGAAATCCGACCTGCCTGTCGCAGCGGGCGGAGACGGGTGCTACCTGATTGACGCGCAGGGCCGCCGTTACCTGGATTGTGGGGACGCGGCGGTGTCGTGCCTGGGTCATTCCAATCCAGCCGTGATCAAGGCTGTGCAAGAGCAGGTTGAGCAGATTGCCTTTGCGCATACCGGCTTCATGACTTCGGAACCAGCCGAGGCACTGGCAGACCTGTTGATCGAACATGCGCCGGGGGATCTGGACCGGGTGTATTTTGTCTCGGGCGGGTCCGAGGCGACCGAGGCGGCGATCAAGCTGGCTCGACAGTATTTTCTGGAGATTGGCCAGCCGGATCGTCGGCACGTGATCGCACGGCGACAGAGCTACCACGGCAATACCTTGGGTGCATTATCCGCTGGTGGGAATGCGTGGCGGCGCGCGCAGTTCGCGCCGATGCTGATCGACATGACCCATATTGCGCCCTGCTATGAATACGCCGAGAAGCCGGACGGAGAGAGCAGCTATGACTACGGACAACTCGTGGCCAATGAGTTGGAGGCTGAGATTTTGGCGCTTGGTCCGGAAAACGTGATGGCTTTCATCGCCGAGCCGGTCGTGGGTGCAACATTGGGTGCGGTGCCTTCGGTTGAGGGGTACTTCAAGCGCATCCGTGAAATCTGCGATCATTATGGTGTGCTGTTGATTTTGGATGAGGTGATGTGCGGCATGGGGCGGACAGGGCATCTGTTCGCCTGCGATCATGATGGCGTGGCGCCGGATATTCTGTGTATCGCCAAAGGTTTGGGGGCCGGATATCAACCAATCGGGGCGATGCTGTGTACTGGCCAGATATACGATGCGATCCGCGACGGGTCAGGGTTCTTCCAGCATGGTCACACCTATATCGGGCATCCGGTCGCCACGGCGGCAGCACTGGCCGTTGTTCGCGAACTGACCGAACGTGATTTGCCCGCGCGGGCGGGTGTTATGGGGGAAAAGCTGCAATCGGCGCTTGAGGCCGCATTGGGACAGCATCCGAATGTCGGAGATATTCGGGGCCGTGGCTTGTTCCGGGGCATTGAACTGGTCGCGGATCGGGACAGCAAAGCGCCCTTCGACCCTGCGCTCGGTGTAGCTGGCAAGATCAAGAAGGCTGCGTTAGCCGAAGGGTTGATCTGTTACCCTATGGCCGGTACACGCGACGGTCGGTTGGGCGATCACATTCTGCTGGCACCGCCCTTCATCATCGAAGACGCTCAGATTGACGAGTTGGTCGGGAAGCTGAGCAAGGCGATTTCAGCGGTGATCTAGCGAACCATCCGTAAATGAAAAAGCCTCCTCAAATTGAGGAGGCTTTTATGTTCCTGATCGGCCAGAAATTTATTTCTGCGGCAGAGGGCCGATCATCATGATCATCTGACGGCCTTCCATCTTGGGCATGTTCTCGACCTTGCCCAAATCCTTGATGTCCTCGGCCACACGTTCCAACAGCTCACGACCCAGATTCTGGTGTGCCATCTCGCGGCCACGGAAGCGCAGTGTGACTTTGACTTTGTCGCCCTTTTCCAAGAACTTGAAGACGTTCTTCATCTTGACGTCATAGTCATGCGTGTCGGTGTTGGGCCGAAATTTGACCTCCTTCACCTCGATGACTTTTTGTTTCTTGCGGGCTTCGCTTTCGCGTTTTTGCTGTTCGTACTTGAACTTACCGAAGTCCATGATCTTGCAGACCGGAGGGTTCGCATTGGGCGAAATCTCGACCAGGTCGAGGCCAGCGTCAGCTGCAAGTTGCATGGCTTTGGCGGGATGAACCACCCCGACATTTTCACCATCTGCGCCAATCAGGCGAATTTCGGGGGCACGGATCTTTTCATTGACGCGCGGTCCGGTATCTCTCTGCGGCGGCGCGTTGTGTGGTCTGCGAGCTATGGGTTCATTCCTTTGATGATTGCAGAATTTCGAGCCCGAAATTTAGACCGCCCCGCGCCCCGATTCAAGCGCCATCCGCGTCGAAAGGACTGAAATTCACAGGTTTTGCAGCGGGTTTCTGCACGGGCCGCGGTGTTTCCAGCGGCCCGCGCGGATGGATCAGCCTACAAAGGCCTTTTCGATGACGAATTCCTTGGGCTCAGAGTTGGCGCCTTCACGCAGGCCGAACTCTTCTAGGATTTCCTTAATGTCCAGGTTGAAAGCCAGCGAACCGCAAACCATGGCGCGGTCTGTATCCGGGTTGATACCACCTTCGATACCCAGATCGGCAAACACGGTGCCGTCTTTCAACAGGTTGGTGATGCGACCCATCTTGGGGCTCTCTTCCCGTGTGGTGGTCGGGTAGTAGCGGATCTTGTCGGCAAAGCCTTCGCCCATCAGCTCGGCCAGCATTTCGTCCTTACGGATGCTTTCGATCAGTTGACGACCATACTCCAACTCAGCCACTTCGCGGCAGGTATGGGTGATAATGATCTCGTCGTAGTCCTCATAGGTCTGAGGTTCGCGAAGTAGTGAGGCAAAGGGCGCAAAGCCGGTGCCGGTGGCGAAGAACCACAGGCGCTTGCCGGGCAGCAGAGCGTCATGCACCAGCGTGCCAACAGGCTTGGGCCGCAGGATGATCTGATCGCCCGGTTTGATGTGTTGCAGTTTCGAGGTCAGCGGGCCGTCCTGCACTTTGATCGAGTAGAACTCCAGCTCTTCGTCCCACGAAGGCGAAGCGATCGAATAGGCGCGCAGCAGCGGTTTGCCGTTGTCGCCGAGCAGACCGATCATCACAAACTCACCAGAGCGGAACCGCAGCGAGGCAGGGCGCGACACCTTGAACGAGAACAGGCTGTCGGTCCAATGTTTAACATCGGTCACGGTCTGAGCGTCCGGCAGGACGGGGGCCTTCACGGCGGTTGCTTCGGTCACGGGCTTCATCTCTGTCATGGTTTCACTGTCGGTCAGCGTGACCGGCATCTCCGTTTAAACATTGTTACAAGGCAAGAAAAGGGGACAGATTGCCCCCGTTTCTTCACAAGCTGGCGATGGCGGTTTTAGCCGCGCAGGCGGGCCTGGTAGCTGTGGTCATTCCAGTTGGCGCGTGCCAACCATTGGTCTTCGGGCTGACGGGTAGCCAGTTCGTCGTCGATCTCGACCTCGTCAAATCCACTGCGGCGAGCCATGGCGTATTGGTCGGCCAGAACGTGGCCCTTGGCGCGCAGACGGCCGGTATAACCTTTCAGGCGCAGAACGCGAGCAATTGTGAAGCCGCGCCCATCAGCCGAGGACGGAAAGTCCACGCGCACCATCTGAGCGTTGCCCAGACGGTCAATGAGTTCATCCGGGTCCGTGTCCGATGTCACATCCAGCGCGACCACATCATTGGCCGCGTCTTCCAGCGTGACAAAGCCGTCGGTCCAGTCGTCAGGGGCGAACCCCTCATCAGATACGATTACGTTCATGTTTTCTCTCCGGCGCGCACCATCTTGCCATCAACAAAATGTATGCCGCATTCTTCCTTGTTCTGGTCGCGCCAGCGTCCGGCGCGGGGGTCTTCGCCCTCTTTGACCGGCGAGGTGCAGGGCGCACAGCCGATCGAGGGGTATCCTTTCGCCACCAGCGGATGCCGGGGCAGGTTGTTTTCGTCCATATAGGCGCGCACATCTTCGGGCGCCCAATGGGCCAACGGGTTGACCTTGATCCGACCTGTGCCGTCCTCGACCTCGAAGAAGTCAAGCGCGGCGCGGCTGCCCGACTGGAACCGTTTGCGCCCGGTGATCCAACCGTCATACCCCATCAAGGCCCGCTGCAGCGGGAAGGTCTTGCGCAGGTTGCAGCACGCATCCATGTCTCGCAGACGCAGCGCTCCATAGGGGTCGTCGCGCTGCAAGTCCTCGTCCTCGGCACGGATAACGTGGACGTTCTTCAGGCCGAGACGCTCGCTGACCTCCTGCTGGTATTCCAGCGTTTCGGTGAACAGCAACTGAGTGTCCACGAACAACACCGGGGTCATCTTGTCGACCACCGCTGCCATGTGCAGCAAAACAACCGATTCTGCACCAAAGCTTGAGACCAGAGCAAGCTCGTCGATCTCCTGGATCGCACCATGCATTACGTCATGAGCGCTGTGGTGACGGAACTGGGCGTTCAGCGCCTCGACCCTTTCGGTCAGTTCGCTTCGGTCTTTGCCCAGTTCCGTTTGGATCAGGTCAAGCGGCATTGGCCTGCGCCTCGGGGTAGAGCGCCGCCTTGAACGGCGCCATGCCTACCCGGCGATAGGTCTGCAGGAATGTTTCCTCGCTGCTTTCGCGTTGGTCCAGATATGTGTCCACGATGCGCTCCACGGCGGGCACGATTTCGTCGTAGGCAAAGCCCGGACCGGTGCGGTCACCAATGGCCGCGTTTTCGGTGCCATCGCCACCCAGAGTGATCTGGTAGTTCTCGACACCAGCACGATCCAGACCCAGGATGCCGATATGGCCCACGTGGTGGTGACCACATGCATTGATGCAGCCCGAGATCTTGATCTTCAGGTGACCGATGTCATGCTCAAGTTTCAGGTCTTCAAAACGGGTGGCGATTTCCTGAGCCACGGGGATCGAGCGAGCCGTAGCCAGCGCGCAGTAGTCCATGCCAGGGCAGGCGATGATATCGCTGATCAGGCCGATATTGGCGGTCGCCAGTTCGTATTCCTTCAGCTTGGCGTGGATCGCGGGCAGGTCCGACTTGTGGACATGCGGAAGGATCACGTTCTGCTCATGGCTGATGCGCAGTTCGTCATATGCGAACTCTTCGGCCAGATCGGCCATCACGCGCATCTGCTCGGCAGTCGCATCACCTGGCGTCGCACCGTGCTTTTTGATCGAGATCGTGACAATTGCGTGGTCTGCGTTCTTGTGCGGCGCGATGTTGGTGTCGACCCACGAACGGAAGACCGGATCGTTGGTGTAGGCGCTCTCAAACGAGGCAACCGAACCCTCACGGAAGGCCGGGGCGGCAAAGTGGCCCTTGATCTCTTCCAGCAGGTTCATGTCGGCGCCCTTGAACTGCGGGCGGACTTTCAGGAAGCGCTCGTTTACCTTGGCGCGGATGGTGTCGATGCCGTTCTCGTGCACGGTGATCTTGATACGCGCCTTGTACTTGTTGTCGCGGCGACCGATCTGATTCCACACGGAAACGGTGGCTTCCAGATAAGCCAGCAGGTCGTCAAAGTCGACGAATTCGGACAGTTCTTTGCCGATCATCGGGGTGCGGCCCAAACCGCCACCAACGATCACGCGGGCACCCAGAACGCCGTCACGCTCGACCAGTTGCAGACCGATGTCATGCGCCTTGATCACGGCGCGGTCGTTTTCCGAGCCGGTGATGGCGATCTTGAACTTACGCGGCATGAACTGGAACTCAGGGTGGTCGGTGGACCACTGGCGCAGCAGTTCTGCATAGGGACGCGGGTCGGCGATCTCATCCGCGGCAGCACCGGCGAAGTGGTCGGCGGTTACGTTACGGATGGTGTTACCCGAGGTTTGAATGGCGTGCATGCCAACTTCGGCCAGCGCGTCCAGCATATCCGGCACGTCTTGCAGTTTCGGCCAGTTGTACTGAATGTTCTGACGGGTGGTGAAATGGCCATAACCCTTGTCCCACTTCTCGGCCAGCAGCGCCAGCTGACGCATCTGTGCGCTGGACAGCGTGCCATAAGGAATGGCGACGCGCAGCATATATGCGTGCAATTGCAGATACAGGCCATTCATCAAGCGCAGAGGCTTGAATTCATCCTCGGTCAGCGAGCCGTCAATACGGCGCTCGACCTGTGCGCGGAACTGTTTGTTGCGCTCTGCCAGGAATGCTGTGTCGAACTCGGAGTAGCGATACATGTCTAGCTGTCCTTAGTTGCAGCCCCGAAACCTTGGGGCCTTTATGGGGAGAGAGAGGGCCGAGGGTTAGGCCCGGGGCTGCGTTGCTGTTTCCTGCTTGCCGTGGGCATAGTTCGAAGGTCCGGTGCGTCGGAACTCTTCGCGGAAATGGGTGGGTTCGGGGCCGTTGTCGCCAGCGACCGCGTCGGCCAAATAGGCGCCTACGATCTTGTTAGCCTGACGGTCGGCATCCAGCAGACGAACCTGTGCGTGGGCTTCGTCCGTGATCAGTTCGGCCTCGGAGAGTTCACGCGACCAGCGGTCGTCTTCGGTCAGATAGATGACGTCGCCTTCCAACAAATCGTTGGCGGTGACCACTTTAGGGGTAAAAGCGCGGGCCATCAGGCGTGCTCCTTCTTGAATTCGGTCAGGGCCTTGGCCGCTTGGCGCGGGGCGAGGCCGTAAAAGGTCAGGGTGGGGCCGTCCATTTCGGCGGCAGTCAGGTCATTGGGCAACTGGTCCAGCGTGGTGGCCAGAATGCGTTGATCGGGGCGCGAAGCGTTTTCGACCAGAGTCACCGGTGTCTCACGGTCGGCGCCGTGCATGATCAGGCGGCCCTGAATGAAACGGGCGGACTTCTTGCCCATATAGATCGCCGCAACCGAGCCAGTACGTGCCAGCGCGGTCCAGTCGTGATCGGCAAAGCCTTTCATGTCGTGGCCGGTCAGAAATCGGACCGAGGAGTTGCGGCCGCGGCGGGTCAGGCTTTGGCCAATCCCTGCAACGGCAGCAGAGGCCGCTGTGATGCCCGGAACGATCTGCCATGCGATGCCTGCGGCCTCGACCGCTTCGATCTCTTCATCCAAGCGACCAAACACGGTGGGGTCGCCGGACTTCAGACGAACGACGCGCTGACCTTTCAGAGCGTACTCGATCAAAAGGGCGTCGATGTCCTCTTGCTTCCAGGAGGGGCCAAAACCGGCCTTGCCGACATCGACCAGAACAGCGGACTTGCCGGCCAGTTCCAGAACCTCGGCGCTGATCAGGCGGTCATGCAGAACGACGTCAGCGCGCTCGAAGGCGTTCAGCGCCTTGAGCGTGAGCAATTCTGGATCGCCGGGACCCGCGCCGACAAAGTCGACGTGTCCTGTGCCATCATATGAATGCGTAAGCTGCATGTTCCGTTCCGTTGGTTTGACTTGACCTGCAATATAGGAAATATTCCCGGTATTGCGCCATATGGGCGCATAAATAAGAACGAACGTTCTGTCAGGGCCTCCAAGTGGGACGGAGGTTTCGAAACGAAGGGAAAATTGGAATGTCAGTGCGGATTGATGACACGGATCGGAAAATTCTGGTCGAGCTACAGCGCGACGCCAGCCAATCGCTGGACGAAATAGCAGCCCGTGTTGGCAGTTCCAAGACCCCGGTCTGGAATCGAATCCGCAAGCTAAAAGGCGCTGGAGTTATTGGTCAGCAGACCGTTTTGCTGGACGCTGAGGCGCTGGGATTCGAAGCCACGTTCTTTGTTCTGATTCGCACCTCGGAGCATGAAGCTGACTGGCAGCGCCGGTTCCTTAAAGCGCTGCGCGACCGTCCCGAAGTGCAAGAAGCGCACCGGTTGGCCGGTGACATTGATTATATTCTCAAAGTCCGGGTCAAGAATGCGCGCGCCTATGACGAGTTCTACCAGACTCTGATTTCTGAGGTGCGTGTGCACAACGTGACTGCGCTGCTGTCGATGGAGGAGATCAAATCCACCACAATGCTGCCGCTGAACGCACTGATCGAAAGCTAAGGTAGGTCAGACCTGAACCATCAGCTTGGTTAGGCCATGAAAGTGGTAGGAATTGGAAAATTCCGGTTCTGAATTCAGGCTCAGGTTCGGGCAGCGTTCGAACAGCGCTCCTAGGGCGATACGCATCTCCAACCGCGCGAGCGGAGCACCGACGCAGAAATGAAGACCACCACCGAAACTGGTATTGGTGACGACTGGACGGGTCGGATCAAAGCGGCTCGGATCAGTCCAGACTGACGGGTCTCGGTTCGCGGCCCCAAGTAAAAGTGCAACTTCATCACCGCGTTTGAAACTGTGGCCGAATATCTCGACTTCCTCATAGGCATAGCGCGTGAACATATGTAGCGGCGGATCATACCGCAGGATTTCCTCGACCGTCCCGTCTGGGACACACGTTCGCGGATCAAGTCGCAGTTGCAGTAACGTTTTCACTCCGTTTCCAAGCGAATGGACTGTAGCCTCGTGCCCAGCGTTCAACAGCAGGATGCAGGTGGCTACCAACTCATCGTGCGAGAGCTTCTCACCATCTTCCTCTGCGGCGATTAAGCGGGTGATCAGGTCGTCCCGTGGATCGGCCCGGCGCTGTTCGATGTAGCCCCTCAGAAAACGAGTGAACTGCTTCGCAGCGGATGCGGCTGCGTCCTCAGTCTGGCGTGTGCGACTGGCTTGATACATCGCCACCATAGCGTGCGACCAGCGCAGCAAATCGGGTGACCTTTCCTCTGGTACACCAAGCAGGCGGCAGATCGTGACCACGGGAACCTGTGTGCAAAACGAGTCCAGCAGATCAAAAGGCGCATCGGGGAACCGATCGATCAGGGCGTGGCTGAGGTCGAGAATAGAGGGTTCCAGTGCAGCTATTGCACGCGATGTAAACGCCCGCATAACAAGCGCCCGCAAGCGCGTGTGACGGGGCGGCTCCGCGTCCAGCAAAGAATGCGCTTCAACACTCAACCAAGGTGCCAGGTGGGCAGGGCCGGGGCATTGCAGTTCGGGGGGAACCTCTCGGCCAAAGCGGCGATCTTTCAGCAGAGCTTGCACTGCCCGGTGTGAAACCGCCGCAACTTTCTTGTAATCATCCCAATAAACAAGGTCCCCGTGCGCACGTGCCTTGTCATAGAACGGGTAAGGATTTTGCACGAATCCCGGTTCGACCGGGGATTGGAACACCGTCTTCATGCGCGGCAGACTTGCCATGCGGCGCGTCGAATGCAAGATCCTATGTCATGCAAAGGGTTTGGGTAATCTTGGGATTTCTTTGTGCCGTCGGGCTGTTGTCCGCCGGGGTCTGGTCTTATGGCTATCGTCAGGCACTGTCTCAACTGAGCGAAAAAGCCGAGGCGGATCTGGAGCTGGCGGCTGACCGATTGAGTACGCAGATGCAGGTCTATCAGGAACTGGCCGTACTGATGGCCAAACATCCTGTCCTGCACGCGCTAGATACCCCTCAGGAGCGTCGCGCTGCTCGGTCCTTGCTGTTGGACATGGCGGACAAGACGGCGGCAGTCAACATGATGTATCTGGACCGGACCGGTCAGGTGCTGGCGTCCGCGCTACCTGTGACGGAGGCCAATATTGCGGGTCATCCCGCTTTTCAGCGTGCTCTACACGGCGCGTTGGGTAGCGCACACGGTGTTGAGCCGGTCAGTGGCAATCGGATTTATTCCTATGCGGCCCCTGCTTTTAACGAAGAGGGACAGGTAGAGGGCGCTCTGATGGTTGTCGCCGACGTACAGGATGTCGAGCAAACATGGCGCGGCAGTACCGAGGCGGTTTTCTTCGTCGATGCAGAAGGCGTTGTCTTTATTTCGAACCGGTCCGACCTTTTGTTCTGGCAGCGCGCAGAAGGGCAAAGCGGGCTGACACCGCCACAGGGTGGAGAGGTTGACTTCGCTTCGAGTTGGGTTGGCCCGCACGAATTGTGGAAGCTCAACTGGGGTCGCTATCTGCCGGACCGTGCGCTACATCTGATGCTTGATCTGCCAGTGATCGACATGACCGCCGAAGTGCTGGTGGACGTTGCTCCGGCTCGACGTCTGGCCGGATTGCAAGCTGCAACCGTCGCCGCGATTTGTTTGGCGTTCGGTGCATTGCTGTATCTGGCGACTGAACGAAGACGTGCCTTGGCTGAGGCCAACACGGTTTTGGAAAGCCGTGTTGCCCAACGTACTCGCGACTTGACGGCTGCAAACACGGCCTTGCGCCGTGAGGTGCGAGAACGGCAAGAGGCCGAGACGGCCCTCAAACATGCTCAGGAAGAACTGATTCAGGCCGGAAAACTCAGCGCGTTAGGTCAGATGTCAGCGGGTATCAGTCACGAATTGAACCAACCTCTTATGGCGATACGGCAATTCGCCGACAACGGGGCCGCGTTCCTGACTAAGGGGCGCGCGGAAAAGGCCTCGGAGAATCTGACACGCATTTCGGATATGGCTGCGCGGATGGCACGTATCATCAAGAATCTGCGCTCGTTTGCTCGCAACGAAAACGAACCGATGGGCAAAGTGGATCTGGTTCAGGTGATCGACACTGCCGTCGAACTGACGGAGTCACGATTGAAGGCCGAGGGCGTCACGCTGGATTGGGTTCCGCCCGACAGCCCTGTATTCGCATGGGGCGGAGAAGTGCGTTTGGTGCAGGTCTTTGTTAACCTGATCAACAACGCCGCTGACGCGATGAGCCAGCAGGATGACCGGTTTGTTCACATTGCAATAGAAGCCGGTGAAAAATTGGCGGTTACAGTGCGGGACATAGGGCCGGGCATTGAGAATACTGAAAAGCTGTTCGAGCCTTTTTATTCGACCAAGGCGGTGGGGTCATCCGAGGGGATGGGGCTTGGCTTGTCGATCTCATATGGGTTGGTCCAGAGTTTCGGCGGAAATATCCGTGGTGCCAACGCGCAAACGGGTGCAGTGTTTACCGTTGAGCTTGAATTTTACCGGGAAGATGAAGAGGTATGACGCGTAAGGTTCTTTTGGTCGATGATGATGCCGCCGTGCGCGAGGCGCTGGCGCAAACGCTGGAACTGGCGGACTACAATCCAGTCCCGGCTGGCTCTTTTGTTGCTGCGAAGGATCACATACGCGCCGATTTTCCCGGGGTGATTGTCTCGGATATCCGTATGCCGGGCCGAGACGGTTTTCATCTTCTCAACTATGCGCATGAGGTTGATCCAGAGCTGCCGGTCATTCTGTTGACGGGGGAGGGTGACATTCCTATGGCCGTGAGGGCTATGGGGCAGGGTGCATTTGATTTCCTTGAGAAGCCATGTGCTGCTGCGGATTTGCTTGAGGTCTTGGGAAAAGCTTTTTCGGCCCGGACGCAGGTTCTGGAGCAACGGGCTTTGAAACACGAGTTGGAACGCGGAGATCCGGCTGCACGCTTGCTCTCCGGCTTGTCGCCTCAGGCCGAGGCATTGCGAGAGCGAGTTCGCTCGGTTGCGCCTACCGGGGCAGAGGTTCTGGTTACGGGGCCTGCAGGCAGCGGGATTTCAAAAGTGGCCGAAGTTGTGCATCTGATGTCGCCTCATGCACAAGGTCCGTTTGTAAAAAGGCCCTCATCGGGTTTGACGCCCGACGCTCTGGTTCAGGTTTGCGAAGACGCCGCCGGAGGATCTTTGTTTCTGGACGAAATATCGGCCATGCCAGAGGCCACACAATATGCGGCGCTCGAGTTGGTCGAACGGGGTGTCGGCGCACGCATTCTCGCGGGCACCACGGCGGACCTGTCCACCATGTCAGAAGAAGGTCGGTTTAATGCGGACCTGTTTTATCGGCTAGACGTGATGCGAGTGCGCATTCCATCTCTGGCCGAACGCCCCGAAGATATTCCGGTAATGTTCCAGCACTACGTCGCGCAGGCGGCAGAGCAAGCAGGTATTGCCGAGCCTGAAATTTCTTCAGAACATCTTGCATCGCTGATGGCCAGTGATTGGCCAGGGAACGCGCGTTCACTTATGTCGGCGGCAATGCGGTTTGTTCTGGGTATGCCGGAAGAGGTGGCGCAGGCAACCGATCTGGGATTGAGCGAGCAAATGGCGAGGGTGGAACGGTCTCTGCTGATCGCAGCTCTGGGGAGGCACAACGGAAAGGCGTCGGATGCCGCCAAGGCGCTGAAGCTGCCGCGCAAGACCTTCTATGACAAATTGGCCCGATATCAGATTCGCCCAGAGGATTATCGCAGGTGAAGGCAAATTCTCCCGCCCCCTTTGACCGCATTATCATGCGGTTAAAGGCGTTGGGCCGGGCAGCCTGCTGGCGCAGGCTGCGTACAGTGCGTTTGGGTGGCGGACTGATTCTACGACGATGATTCGCGAAGAGTGCGGAAATCCGCACAACGGGTGCAATGTATGTGCGGATTTTCGCACAAGCGCCACTCCGTTGCGAAACGTACCCTTTGGAGGTGCATTTTAATACGCTGTTTTAATGGGGAAAAAAGTAAAACTTTTAAGGATGCAACAAATCGTTGAGCCACGATCATCGATTCGGTTCACTTCCCGGCGTACGGTGCCGAATGGGTGCCGATTGGAAGATTGAGGAAGTCTGGGAGGAAAAAACAGATGAAATTCCTTACAACGGCCGCGACGGCCTTGGCGCTGACAGTAACCGCAACCGCAGGCATGGCGGCCTGTGACGATGGCGAGATCGTCGTGAAGTTCGCGCATGTGACGAACAGCGACAAGCACCCGAAGGGCATCGCCGCCTCGCTGCTGGAACAGCGCGTGAATGAAGAGATGAACGGCGTTATGTGCATGGAGGTCTATCCGAACTCCACGCTCTATAACGACGATAAGGTTCTGGAAGCGATGCTGCAGGGCGACGTGCAACTGGCCGCACCATCGCTGTCGAAGTTCGAAAAGTTCACCAAGCAGTTCCGCCTGTTCGACCTGCCGTTCATGTTCAAGAATATTGACGCAGTGGACGCGTTCCAGGCCTCGGCCGATGGTCAGGCGATGAAAGACAGCATGCAGCGCCGTGGCCTGCAGGGGCTGGCCTTCTGGCATAACGGTATGAAGCAGATGTCGGCGAACAAGCCGCTGGTCGATCCGTCGGATGCTGAAGGTCTGAAGTTCCGCGTGCAGTCTTCGGACGTGCTGGTGGCGCAGATGGAAGCCATCGGTGGTAGCCCGCAGAAGATGGCGTTCTCGGAAGTCTACGGTGCGCTGCAACAGGGCGTTGTGGACGGGCAGGAAAACACATGGTCGAACATTTACGGCAAGAAGTTCTTCGAAGTTCAGGATGGCATCACCGAGACGAACCACGGCATCATCGACTATCTGGTCGTGACATCGGTCGACTGGCTGGACAGCCTGGATCCTGAAGTGCGTGATCAGTTCATGACCATTCTGGACGAAGTCACCGCAACCCGGAACCAAGAAGCCTTTGCGGTGAACGAAGCGGCCAAAGCCTCGATCACTGATGCAGGCGGCATCATTCGTGAACTGAACCCGGAACAGCGTCAGGCCTGGGTCGATGCAATGAAGCCAGTTTGGGACAAGTTCGCCGGTGACGTGGGTCAGGACAAGATCGACGCCGCTCAGGCCATCAACGCCGGGTTCTAAATCCGGGGCTGGCCGCGCGTCCTGGACTGGGGAGTTATCGACGTGCTGGCCGGGCGGGCTGAATAAGGCCCGCCCCTAATCTCTCTCATCACAAAAAATGCGGGGACAGAAAGATGTCTGGTGCGAAACCCGGCCAAGGCGGGCTGGTCGACCATATCGAAGAAACCCTGATTGCGTTGTTGCTAGGCCTTATGACGGCTGTGACCTTTGCCAACGTGATTGCGCGGTTCGTATTTAATTCCAACATTCTGTGGGCGCTTGAACTGACAGTGTTCACCTTCGGGTGGTTGGTGCTGCTGGGCGCGTCCTACGCGGTGAAAAAGCACGCTCATCTGGGTGTCGACGCGATTTTGAACATGCTGGCTCCGGCGCCGCGCCGGATACTGGCGCTGATCGCCGTCGGTTGCTGTTTGGTGTTTTCGCTGCTGATGCTTAAAGGCGCCTATGACTATTGGGCCGTGTTTGCCGATCTTCCACCCACATCCGGTCGCTGGTTCCCGACAGGGTTCAATTTTGACGCCCGCAGTCAGAGTTTCTACGAGGTAGACGACATCCCCATGGTGGCGCCACTGCGTTTCCTGGAAGAGATGATCAACTATGGCGAGTCATACGAGAAATTGCCCAAGGTCGTCCCTTACTTTGTTCTGCCGCTGTCGATGCTGCTGCTGGTGATCCGCTTTGCGCAGGTAGCCGTTCAAATCTGGCGCGGTGAGACGGATCGCATTGTCGCCAGCCACGAGGTTGAGGACGAAATCGAAGAAGTTCGCGCTCAGCAGGGGGAGCATGACTGATGGACGTAGTACTTCTTTTCTCTATGGTCATCGGCCTGCTGCTGATCGGTGTTCCGATTGCGGTGGCTCTGGGCCTCAGTTCGACCCTGTTCCTGCTGATCTATTCCGACAGTTCTCTGGCTTCGGTCGCAGGCACTTTGTTCGAGGCGTTCGAGGGGCACTTTACCTTGCTCGCAATCCCGTTCTTCATCCTCGCGTCGTCCTTCATGACAACGGGTGGCGTGGCGCGGCGGATCATCCGGTTCTCGATTGCTTGCGTTGGGCATTTGCCCGGTGGTCTGGCGATCGCGGGTGTGTTTGCCTGTATGCTTTTTGCGGCACTGTCCGGGTCGTCTCCGGCAACTGTTGTGGCCATCGGTTCCATCGTCATCGCCGGGATGCGCCAGGTGGGATATTCCAAGGAATTCGCCGCCGGTGTGATTTGTAACGCGGGTACTCTGGGCATTCTGATCCCGCCGTCAATCGTGATGGTGGTGTATGCCGCAGCCGTTGAAGTCTCGGTCGGACGCATGTTCCTGGCAGGTGTCATTCCGGGCCTGATGGCTGGTCTGATGTTGATGGTAACCATCTACGTCATGGCCAAGGTCAAGAACCTGCCCAAAGGTGAATGGAAGGGCTGGGGAGAGGTCTTTACCTCGGCGCGCGAGGCCGGTTGGGGTCTGTTCCTGATCGTCATCATCCTGGGCGGTATCTACGGCGGGATTTTCACCCCGACCGAGGCTGCTGCGGTGGCTGCCGTCTACGCCTTCTTCATCGCCAGCTTTGTCTACAAGGACATGGGGCCACTCAGCACCGAAGAGGGCACGAAGAACCTGCCGTTGATGAAAAAGCCATACGCTTTGATCACAGCGTTCTTTCACTCGGATACCAAGCACACTCTGTTCGAAGCCGGTAAGCTGACCGTGACGCTGCTGTTCGTGATCGCAAACGCGCTGATCTTGAAGCACGTACTGACCGACGAGCAGGTGCCGCAACATATCGCCAACGCAATGCTGTCGGCTGGGCTTGGTCCTGTGACCTTCCTGATCGTGGTCAACGTGATCCTGCTGATCGGCGGTCAGTTCATGGAGCCGTCGGGCCTGCTGGTGATTGTGGCACCACTGGTGTTCCCAATTGCGATTGAGTTGGGTATCGACCCGATCCATCTGGGCATCATTATGGTGGTCAATATGGAGATCGGGATGATCACGCCTCCGGTCGGTCTGAACCTCTTCGTGACTTCGGGCGTGGCAGGTATGCCGATGATGAAGGTGGTGAAGGCGGCACTGCCGTTCCTGGCGGTACTCTTCGTCTTCCTGATCATGGTGACGTACATACCGTGGATCTCGACCTTCCTGCCCAACACCTTCATGGGGCCGGAAATCGTGACGAACTAGCGAGGGTGAACCTTCGTTCGGGCCGGGCAGTGCAATCTGCCCGGCCTTTTTCTTTGCAGGCCACTTGAAGTCGTGCCTGGTATTCCCACATCGACGCTAGAGGACGACCTCCCCACAATGGGTGATCATTCGGGACGACCCGAATTTGTTCGAGGTGTCCTAATGTCTTGGATATTCTTACTGTTCGCTGGCCTGCTGGAAATTGTTTGGGCCGTCGCCATGAAGCAATCTGCCGGTTTCACTCGCTTTTGGCCGACCGTGATTATGGGGGTTTCCATGATCGGGTCATTTGGATTGCTGGCGATGGCGATGCGCACGCTGCCTTTAGGGACGGCATACGTCATCTGGACCGGCATCGGCGCAGTCGGGGCATTCCTAGTTGGCACTATGTTGCTGGGTGAAACGGTGAACGCCGCGCGTATCATCGCGGCGGTCCTGATCGTTACAGGTCTGGTGACAATGAAACTGGCCTGAGCTTTAGCTCAGGCTTTTAGCAGCGCGTCTATAATGCCTGAGAAATCCTGTGCCTTCAGGCTGGCGCCGCCGACCAACGCGCCATCGACGTTTGAGACGCCAAAAATATCTTCAGCGTTGGACGGTTTGACCGAGCCGCCGTAAAGCAGGCGCACAGACCGGCCGACGCCTTCACCAAAACGCCGTTCGAGCCGGTTACGAATGAAATCGTGAACCTCTCCGATTTCATTCAGCGTAGGTACCTTGCCGGTGCCAATGGCCCAAATAGGTTCGTAGGCGACGATCAGATTCTCGCCGGTCGACTGATCCGGGATTGAACCCGACATCTGGCCGCCGATGATATCCAGCGTGTTGGCAGCTTCGCGCTGTTCCAAGCTTTCGCCAACGCAGATGATCGCCTTCAGTCCGGCATCCATCGCCGCACGCGCCTTGGCGCGGACGTCTTCGTTCTGTTCGCCGTGATCTTCGCGGCGCTCGGAATGGCCCAGAATAACGGCGCTCGCTCCGGCATCGACCAGCATATCTGCACTGATGTCACCCGTGTGCGCACCTGCGGTTGCGGCATGGCAATTCTGACCGCCAACGGTGACTTCGGTATCGCGAACGACCTCCGCCGCGCGATGCAGCAACGTGGCTGGCGGGCAGATCAATACATCAATCGATGGAGTAGGATAGGCGCGGGCCAGAGCCTCTAGTTCGCTCAGCGCTGCCGTGGTTCCGTTCATCTTCCAATTACCAGCCGCCAGCTTGCGCCGCATATTCCAAACTCCCTGATTGTTCATATTTAATGAACCGGATAACACCGCCAGTCGAAACTGACAATTGCGGTTGCAGAGCAAGTTTTAAAACTTGAGGGCGGCCGGAAAACAGGAACGAGTGCATGATCGAAGATCTTGATCTTGAGAAGTTGGACCAACGTGACGCTGCCGAGCTGGCCAAGCTTTTGCGCGCGGTAAGTGAGGTTGGATTCCTGACCGTGTCGAACACGGGGCTTAGCAGAGAGCGTGTACGTGAAGTCATCTCGGTCTATCGCGATTTCTTTTGTCTACCTGAGGCACATAAAAAACAGGTCAACATGGCGCGAACCGGGGCAAATCGTGGATGGGGAGCACCGCTATCCGAGCAGGTCGACCCGGGAGCAAATCCTGATTTCAAAGAAGTGTTCGATTGCGGATATGAGCTGCCTGCGAACAGCCGCTATATCAATGCGGGCCTAAGTGTTTATGCTCCGAATCTCTGGCCGCTCACCCCGTCGGCATTCAGGGAAATCGTTCAGACCTATTACACAGATGCGTGCGCGGTGGCGATGCGAGTACTTCGCGCTATCGCAGTGGCGCTTGGGCAGGAGGCCGATAGTTTCGATATCGCATTCGATACACCGATGGCGCTTTTACGCGGCAACTACTATCCGCGGCGCCCCGATTGGGCGGGTGAACATGATTTCGGGATAGGCGCTCATACAGATTATGGCTGCCTGACTTTGCTGGCGACAGATGGGACTGCGGGGCTTGAGGTGCGCATGCCGGACGGCAGTTGGGCGCATGTCAACGCCGAGCCAGGCCGGTTCGTCATCAATTTTGGTGAGATGCTTGAGTTCTGGACCGCTGGAAAGGTCAAAGCCACATTGCACCGCGTAGTTGGAGGTTCGCAAGAGCGTGTGTCGGTACCGCTTTTCTTTAACCCGTCCTATGACACCAACGTGGCACCCCCGAATTCAGGGCACACCATCACTGCGGGCGATCATTTGACGCGCCGCTTTAACGAAACTTACCTACACTTGCAGGCGTCTTAGGATTGTGGGGATAGCCTTTCATCGAACTTGATTGACTCACCACATCCGCACGCATCGACGACATTTGGATTACGGAATTTGAAGCCGGACTCCAGTAGCGAGACCTCATAGTCAATTTCGGTTCCGAACAGGAACATTTGGGCCATGGGCGCGATCATGACGCGCGCGCCGTCCTGTTCGACGATTTCGTCATTCGCGTCGGGCTGATCGACATAGTCCATGGTATATTCCATGCCGGCACAGCCACCTTTCTTGATGCCGATCCGCAGGCCTGCGTGACCGCCAGCTTCCATGAGGCGGGCAATCTGTTCCACGGCCTTGGGCGTCATGGTCACGGCTTGTTTGCCGGGAATGCCGAACATAGTGATCTCCGTTTTCGCGCGTAGACATTAATTTAGTGCCGACTGGGCAATGGCTCAAGACATAGCAGGCATACTTACCTAACATTTCAGGCTTTCGGCGAAAAATCTTGCCTTTTGAAACAAGCTGACCTTAGCTGAGCACACAAATATTCCGGCGGATTTTTTTGGTGAGGTGGGATGAAAAAGCGCAGTTTTATGAGCAGAATCATATTCTTGACGGCAGTTGCTGCAGTTCTTTCGATGACGGCGGGCGTGGCGTCTGCTGAAGCCACGTTAAAAAGGCATCCCGTCAATTGCTCCACCGCCGAGGGTGACCTAAGGGCAATTGCGGCCGAAAAGAAACATGCACAGGATCAGCAGCTGGAAAGTGTCGCGGCCTTGACACCAGCCGGGGCATTGCTGGGATTGGTGACAGGCACCGAAAACAAAAGGTTGTCCATGTTGTCAGGTGATTACGTCAAAGCCCTGGATGAGCGGGCGGCCGAAATTAAATCCAATTGTGGTGTGCAATAACCGACCCCGGTGGCATGAAAAAGACCGCTCTCGGGCAAGAGCGGTCTCTTATTCAGTTCGTCAGGCTGGTATGTTTTGGGGGACACAAGAGATTATCCAGCCCGCACTGTGCTGGCTAGGATGCAAGCGCAAGCACGCCGGGACTATTCTCGGTCTTGGTAACGGTTTTTCTACGCTTGTGTGACAGAAAAATAAATCTTTTACGACAGTGGCTTAGTTCCAGGCTTTTACATAAAGCCCAGTTCAAGGCGCGCTTCATCGGACATCATTTCCATGCCCCAAGGTGGCTCCCAAGTCAGCTCTACATCCACTTCCTTAACGCCAGCTACGGGCTCGATTGCTTCGACAATCCAGCCGGGCATTTCGCCTGCAACGGGGCATCCCGGTGCCGTCAGCGTCATGATAACCTTGACCGCGTTTTCGGCGGTGATGTCGATCGTATACACCAGACCCAGATCGTAGATGTTCACGGGTATTTCAGGATCAAACACCGTGCGGCAGGCGTCCACCACAGCGTCATATAGGGGATGCTCAATGCTCGAAGGTGCAATCAGCGGGGAGCCTTCAAACTGTTCGCTCGGATGAGTCATACGTGCCTCGGGTTTGTTACCTGAGCATTTATATAGGGAAAGCCAGCGGCAGCGTCCAGAGGCGCAATGACGCCCCGAAGGGGCGCCAGAACCGTTTAGTCGTTTATGTCATGTCGAAACGTTTTGACCTGTCCATGGGGTAGGGCAAAAATGCGTCGCAACAACAGCCAGGAAACCAGTGACAGCACCGCGAAGATTAGCAGCAGGATCGGTAGAGATGGCGTGACGCCTGGGATGACCAACAACAGCCCCGTGACGGCAGCCCCGATGGCAAAGCCCAGAAAGATAAATCCGGGAAGGACAATCTCAAGGATGCCTAGGGCAAGCGCTCCGGCAAGCCAGATCCACCAGGTTAGCCAGAAGGGGTCGGCCATTATTTGCCTCCTTTCAGCATGTTAAAGGCGTTACCAAATGCCTCAAGGGCGTTGGCAGGTACAACGATGGTCTGCGATCCGGTGCCGTTACCCAGTGCATTCAGCGCTTCGACCTGTTTCAGGGCAACCTGATATTGCGCTGCCTCAATGCCGTTATCCTGAATTGCCTTGGCGACCACACCGGTTGCATAAGCTTCGGCCTCAGCCTGAATGCGGCGCGCTTTTGCGGTTTGCTCGGCCGCATAAAGCTCAGCGTCAGCGTTCAGTTCAACGGCGCGTTTTTGCCCCTCGGCCTCGGTTACCTGCGCACGACGGGCGCGTTCGGCGTTCAACTGTTGTAGCATCGCGTCACGGGTGGCCTGATCGAGGTTCACATCGAGAATCTCGGCGCGGGTTACTTCAATACCCCAGTCATCCACGGCGGTTTCCACGCTTTCCTGAATGCGGGTGATCAGTTGCGCGCGGTTGGACTGTACTTCATCCAGATCCATTTTACCGATTTCCGCGCGTACGATACCGGCCACAGTCGTCGCAATTGCTCCGTCTACGTCACGAATACGATACACGGTCTTTTCAGGTTCCAAAATGCGATAAAACACCGAGGTGTCGATCTGCACTAGAACGTTGTCTTTGGTGATCGCGTCTTGGGTCGCGTTGGGTAGTTGGCGCTCTAGAATAGATATCTTGTGGCGCGCAACATCTAGAAAAGGAACGATAAAGTTAATGCCGGGGCCAAGCACTGAGTGCAAGCGTCCGAACCGTTCGACCACATACTTCTCGGATTGGGGTACGATTTTAATACCCTTGAAGATGACGGTAATGATCAAAACAGCCGCCAGCACGTAGATAATGTTCGACGTCAGCAATCCAATAATCTGGTCTTCGCTCATATCTGTCCTCTTTTATTGTGCACTATGGTATACATGTGGCAGTTGAGTCTTCGATTTTCAACTCTGGTATGAAGGGGTTGGGCGTGGAAGCAAATCTCAGATGCATTGGATGAGGGGCGGAAAATTCGGAATGTGGCCGCTTTGCATCCCGCGATGTTTGCGATATCGGACTGGGATGAAACTTATCATCGACACTGATCCCGGCATCGACGATGCCATGGCAATTGCTTATGCCGCTGCAGCGCCCGAGATTGACCTGATTGGTCTGACCACGGTGTTCGGAAACACGCATGTGCATCAGTCCAGCCGCAATGCACGGTTCTTGCTGCATATGCTTGGGTTGGATGCTCCGGTGGCCGAAGGCGCCGCGTGCGCAATTGGGCAAGACACTCACGCTCCGTCTGAGCACGTTCATGGCCCTGAGGGCTTCGGCGACATAACCGACATTCCCGAGATTGGGGCAAATCACCCGAAGTCGGCTGCTGAATTTCTCGTCGATATGGCGCGCCGGCATAAGGGAGAGTTGGTCGTTTGTGCGGTCGGCCCTTTGACCAATATTGCCCAAGCGATGCAGCTGGACCCCGCATTTGCGACCAATATCAAGCGTTTGGTGATAATGGGAGGCGCGGTTTATTGCCCTGGTAATATCACGCCGCATGCGGAGGCCAACATCTATCATGACGCAAAAGCAGCGGATGTGATCTTCGCCGCTCCACCTGAGACCGTGCTGGTAGGTTTAGACGTGACACTCAAAACCCTTTACGAAACTGCAGATTTCGACGCCTTGGCCGATCAATCTTTAGATATGGGCGGATTTCTGAGAGATATCTCTCGGTTCTACCTGAAATTTTACAAAGAGGTCGGCGGGCTTGAGGGCTGCGGCCTTCACGACTCGACTGCGGTGATTGCCTGCACGCATGAGCCCATGTTCGAAACGGTAGAGACCGGTCTGCAGGTTGTGACCGAAGGGCCGGAAACCGGCGCGACTCGTCCGATTCCTTCCCGACCGCCTGTCCGTGTGTGCCGGGACGTGGACGGTGCAGGGGTCGTGCATCTATTTACCGAGCGTGTCGCGACGCTGCCCTGACGGGTTGCATTGGTCGGACAGTTCAGGCACATCCCACCCGGTTCAGCGACCCCGAGGCGACCCCATGACCGAGCGTTTTTCCTTTGACCTGAAAGCCACTGATGGCAAGGCCAGAACCGGCGTGATCAATACGCCTCGGGGCGAAGTGCGTACTCCGGCCTTTATGCCCGTGGGCACCGCGGCGACGGTCAAGGCGATGATGCCCGAAAGCGTGCGTGCGACCGGGGCGGATATCCTGCTGGGCAACACATATCACCTGATGCTGCGCCCTACGGCGGAGCGTATCGACCGTCTGGGCGGCCTGCATAAGTTCATGAATTGGGACCGTCCCATTCTGACGGACTCTGGCGGGTTTCAGGTCATGTCGCTGGCAGGGCTGCGCAAGCTGACTGAGAAGGGCGTGACCTTCAAATCCCATGTCGACGGTTCTAAGCATGAACTGACACCTGAACGGTCGATGGATATCCAGCGTTTGCTGGGGTCCGATATCGTCATGTGTTTTGACGAATGCCCGGCCTTGCCTGCCGACCGGGATCGCATCGCCGAGTCGATGCGCCTGTCTATGCGTTGGGCTGATCGGTCGCGTGAAGCGTTCGGAGATCGTCCTGGCCATGCTCTGTTTGGGATCATGCAAGGCGGGCTGGAACAGGATTTGCGTGAAGAAAGCGCCGAGGCTCTCAAACAAATCGGGTTCGAAGGATACGCCGTCGGCGGTCTGGCCGTAGGTGAGGGGCAGGAGGCCATGTTTGGTTGCCTCGACTATGCGCCGGATTTTCTGCCAGCCGACAAGCCGCGCTATCTGATGGGGGTCGGCAAACCGGACGACATCGTTGGCGCGGTAGCACGCGGGATCGACATGATGGATTGTGTGCTGCCGTCACGGTCTGGGCGCACCGGGCAAGTGTTCACGCGATATGGCGTTGTGAACATCAAGAATGCCCGCCACGCTGATGATCCGCGGCCACTGGATGAACAATGCTCGTGCCCGGCCTGTTCGAATTACTCCCGCGCTTATCTGCATCACGTGTTCCGGTCCAACGAGATGATCTCGGGCATGCTGCTGACCTGGCACAACCTTCATTACTTTCAGGAAATCATGCAGGGAATGCGTGACGCAATCTCTGCTGGGTCGTTTGAAGCGTGGCAGTCGCAGTTTCATGCGCTGCGGGCGCAGGGAGATATCGAGCCTCTTTAATCGCGCAACATTTGTCGCCCTTGAAGCGAGCCGTCGCGCCTTCCGGCAAAGCGGCGTTTCATACTGTGTACAGTGTCGCGAAAGTCGTTGGTCAAATACAGAAAAAGCCTCTTTCCAATAGGCACGTCAACTAGTTGGCGGGTGTATTCTACTTGGCACTTCTTCCCATTTGGCGTGATTTTGACCTCAACAATCTGATTTGGATCCGAGCAGCCTGGCAGAGAGAGGGTACTGAATCGAAACTCTGAAAAGGGTTGTGCGTATTCGATAAAAACTTCCTGCGTCATGTTCTCAAGGTCACCGCGTCGAGGGAGTGTCATGATAAAATTGGCTTTGCTGCCATTCGGTGGCGGAAGAAACTGTGTGTTCGGCCAATAATATCGGTTTGGATTTTCGGGGTTCGGGAAAAAAGCGTTCCAGATGTCCTCGGGGTCTCCAGCTAAGTAGAAAGTCTTTGTGTGCTTTTTCATGTCTTTCTTCAGAATTCCACCGAACCAGGAACCGTACACCGCGAGATAAGTCAGGATGCTTAGGGCGCCCAACGCTATGCAATCTACCCATCCGGGAATGGTGTCTGTTGGCAAAAGGGCGCGCATTGGGGTGAAGAACAGCATCAATACAATCAAAGACACCAGCCAAATCTCCACCAATGGAAGCATAAAGGTTGCAAGGACGGAGAACAGAACGATTGGAGTGCCAACACAAAGGATCACCGCGATTAAATAAGCAACTGGAGCCAGAGGGCCTCGAACGTCCTCTGGCCACTCCGCGTATCCAAGTAGGATGCCGAGGCAGAAGAAAACGGTAAAAAGGATGCTGCATAAAACGAAACGGCGGTATTGGAGTATTACTCGGGTTAGCATAGTGAACTCGGTTTGAATGTACGGTCAGTAGTGTTGGCAACTAAAGGTTGATCGAGGATCGGGCACGGCGGTTTTGTGTTCAGATTTTGTCAGCCTGTTGATTTGTAGGGAAATTTTTGGGGATGAGAAGTGATCTCGAATTGATTTTCGTGAAATTTGCAAAAGCTTGCTGATTGCCGCCTTGCCCTCGTCGGACACAACAGTCATTCTGAACCGTGATACACGGCGGTAAGGTTGAAAAAGGGCGATGAGGCCCCACCTTTATCGTCCAAGACAGGAGACGGCCAAGAGTTGCCTCAAGAAGGGACCGGAGCCGTTTTGCCAATGATAAGGATTGAGCATGCAAGAGCCTCTGAATTCCTCATACCCCGTCCTGCCGCTGCGCGATATCGTGGTATTTCCGCATATGATCGTGCCGCTCTTCGTGGGTCGGGAAAAATCCGTCCGCGCGCTGGAAGAAGTGATGCAGGACGACAAGCAGATTCTTCTATCCAGTCAGATTGATCCGGGTGACGATGACCCGGTTGAGGACGGCATTTACCGCTCCGGTGTACTCGCGAACGTTCTTCAATTGCTGAAGCTGCCCGATGGCACCGTCAAGGTGCTGGTCGAAGGGCAGGCGCGCGTGCAAATCACCGAGTTTCTCGAAAACGAAGAGTTTTTCGAAGCTCGTGCCGAATATCTGACCGAAATTCCGGGCGACGTCACCACGACCGAAGCGTTGTTGCGTACGGTTGCGGATGAATTCGAGCGCTATGCCAAGGTGCGCAAGAACATCCCCGAAGAAGCCCTGACCGCGGTTGGTGAAACCACCGAACCTGCCAAGCTGGCCGACCTTGTGTCGGGCCATTTGGGCATCGAAGTCGAACAAAAGCAGGAACTGCTGGAGACGCTCTCGGTCAGTGAGCGGCTTGAGAAGGTCTATGGCCTGATGCAGGGCGAAATGTCGGTTCTGCAGGTTGAGAAAAAGATCAAGACCCGCGTCAAATCTCAGATGGAGAAGACGCAGCGCGAGTACTATCTGAATGAGCAAATGAAGGCCATTCAGAAGGAGCTTGGCGATGGTGAGGACGGATCGAACGAAGTCGCCGAGCTGGAAGCCAAGATCGCCGAGACCAAGCTGTCGAAAGAGGCGCGCGAAAAGGCCGAAGGCGAGCTGAAAAAGCTGCGCAACATGAGCCCGATGTCGGCCGAGGCCACCGTTGTGCGCAACTATCTGGACTGGATTCTGTCACTGCCGTGGGGCACCAAATCCCGTGTCAAAAAGGATCTGGCTCGTGCGCAGGAAATTCTGGATGACGATCACTATGGCCTTGAAAAGGTCAAGGAGCGGATCGTTGAGTATCTGGCGGTTCAGCAGCGTTCGAAAAAGCTGAAAGGCCCGATCCTGTGCCTTGTTGGTCCTCCAGGTGTGGGTAAGACCAGCTTGGGTAAATCTGTTGCCAAAGCCACGGGACGCGAGTTCATTCGCATCTCGCTGGGTGGTGTGCGTGACGAATCTGAGATCAGGGGCCACCGTCGGACTTACATTGGCTCGATGCCGGGTAAGATCATTCAGGCGCTGAAAAAGGCGAAGACCACGAACCCGCTTATCTTGCTCGACGAGATCGACAAGATGGGTCAGGACTTCCGTGGTGATCCGGCCTCGGCGATGCTTGAGGTGCTGGACCCTGAACAGAACAACACGTTCATGGACCACTATCTTGAGGTGGAATATGACCTGTCGAACGTGATGTTCCTGACCACGTCCAACAGCTACAACATGCCTGGGCCTCTGCTAGACCGGATGGAGATCATCCCTCTGGCCGGTTACACCGAAGAGGAAAAGAGCGAGATCGCCAAGCAGCACTTGATCAGCAAGCAAGTCAAGAACCACGGTCTGAAGGCCAAGGAATTTGAACTCACCGATGAGGCGCTGCAGAAGATCATCCGCACCTACACCCGTGAGGCGGGTGTGCGGAACCTCGAACGTGAAATCGCCAAGGTGGCGCGGAAATCGCTGACCAAGATCATCAAGAAAGAGGCAGAAGACGTCACTGTAACACCTGATAATCTGGATGAATTCCTGGGTGTGCCCAAGTTCCGTTACGGTCTGGCCGAACAGGACGATCAGGTCGGTGTTGTCACCGGTCTGGCCTGGACCTCGGTCGGTGGTGATCTGCTGCATATCGAAGCTCTGAAACTGCCCGGCAAGGGGCGGATGAAGACCACCGGTAAGCTGGGCGACGTGATGAAGGAATCCATCGACGCGGCGTCGTCTTATGTACGGTCAATCTCGCCTCAGATCGGGGTGAAGCCGCCGAAATTCGACACGCTGGATATCCACGTCCACGTCCCGGATGGGGCTACGCCAAAGGATGGGCCGAGTGCCGGTCTGGCGATGGTAACTTCGATCGTGTCCGTGCTGACCGGTATCCCGGTGCGCAAGGATATCGCCATGACTGGTGAGGTCTCGTTGCGTGGTAACGCAATGCCCATTGGTGGTTTGAAGGAAAAACTGCTGGCGGCGCTGCGCGGTGGCATCAAGACCGTTCTGATCCCGGAAGAGAATGAAAAGGATCTGGCAGAGATTCCGGACAACGTGAAGGAAGGGTTGGAGATCATCCCGGTCACGCATGTCTCGGAAGTGCTGAAACACGCTCTGGTCAGCGAACCAGAGCCTGTTGAATGGGATGAGGCCGCGGAAGAGGCCGCTGCCGCTGCGGCCAAGGCTGCCGAAAGTGCCGGCCCATCGGCAACAGCACACTGAACAGATCAGAGGCGGGGGAGACCCCGCCTTTTTCTTTTTGGGGTACTTACAAGGGTGGTGGCGACTGTCCTGATAAAGTGTCTCTGGAACTACTATTCCAGCAATGACCAACCATTTTTTCAACTTCAAGCAGTCGGCTGTGCCGAAGTGTTTCGGACACCGAACTATTCTGAGGCAATCGGAATGTGAGCAAGAGGGAGAATGGTGGGTGATAAGAGATTTGAACTCCTGACATCTTCGATGTGAACGAAGCGCTCTACCACTGAGCTAATCACCCGTGAGCACGCGTAATACAGAGAGTTCCAAGGGCTTGCAAGAGCACTCGAGCCGTAAAATTTTGACTTCGATAAGATCGAAAAAAAACGGGCAGTCCAGCACTACGGCTTGAGGAACTTGGGCGCGTTGCACTGGGTGAAGTCACTACGAGTCAGATTCGTTATGATCGCCGTCCCTGCGTGCAACGTGAAAGTGAATTTGCCTCGGGATACTTCAACCAAGGCCCTGTTTCTTGCCAAGCTGAAAGAGACAAGATGTTGTCGCGGTTATTCTTGCTGAGCGAAAACAAGTTGCTTGGGTCATATTTCAATCTTGAGCAGTTGTGCCTCAGGATTCGTGCGAGCCAGACCGTTCAAAAAGTATGTGCCCAAAACATTCGGCAAGCGTTCGTCCTGACGATACGCGTGCATAGGTGGCAGTTCTGACCGTTAAGACCGATCAGGTTTCAAAAACTTTTTTGCGTTCTTGGAAAAAACTTCAAAACGCCGCTTGACGCTGCCCGACCGTAGCCATAATACACCCAAACGTTCAGCAACGAACGGGCAGCGGGCGGTTGTAGCTCAGTTGGTTAGAGTACCGGCCTGTCACGCCGGGGGTCGCGGGTTCGAGCCCCGTCAACCGCGCCAT